>JBDTTT010000026.1:0-51230 GCA_039930485.1 Chryseolinea sp. | reverse complement strand
GAATGCACAGCATTGATTACAGCACAACCTGCTTCGTGCAAATGTCTGCAATCCGAGAAACGACATTGTGTAGAAAACTTTTGAATGGCAGGAAACAAATCATTGTTATCATTTCTTTCTTCGAAAGTAAGACCGAACTCGCGCATACCAGGAGTGTCAACTAACAAGCTGCCATTGGGTATTTGAAACAAATCGCGAGTAGTAGTAGTGTGTTTTCCTTTGTGATTAAAATCACTTGTACTATTCACGGGTTTCAAATTTGTATTCATCAACGCATTCAACAATGAACTTTTACCCACACCGGAAGAACCGATGAGAATGTACGTCTTGTGTTTTTCCAATACATTGTTGCGGATTTCATCCAAACCAACTTCGGTATAGGTACTGCAAAAGTAAACCGGACAATCGCGCTGGAGTTTTGCTACTTCATGAGTAAATGGACTCCAGTCGTTCACAAGATCTACTTTGTTTAAGAGCACAATGGGTTTTACGTTGCATGCTGCCAGTTGTACGAGGTAACGTTCAAGTCGCATGATATTGAAATCACGATCAAGACCCTGCACAATCAATGCACCATCTACATTGGTAGCCAGGATTTGCTTTTCCATTTTTGCCCCCGGGTTTTTGCGCGACAATTCATTTCTGCGTTTTAACACATCAATGATGTATCCGAGTGCGTCATACTCTTTCAACGTAACCCAGTCACCTAGCTTTGGAAGTTCTTCTGTTGATGCTCCATGCAATAGTCTTCCGGAAAGTTCAGCCTCCTTTTCACCGTTAGCCGTGATTACATAGTATTTAAATCCTTGTATGGATGTGATGCGGCCTATAATTAGGTCTTCTTGTATTTTCTCAGGCTGAAAGAATGTATTCCAGCCATAATGATCCAGTGATATCATTTTGTTAAAATATTAGTGTGTGAGCTATGGCTATTTCGTGAATAGCAAAAATCTCATCGTGTATAGAAATACGATTAAAAGAAAAAACGAATTACAGACAAAATTCAAACGAAGGGTCTGTAATTACGCAGCCGCAATATCCGGCAGGGGGCGATATGTAGAAAGGATGTTTTTCATACTGAGGCAAAGGTAATGAAAAATTTAAAATGAAAACTAATGTAACAGATTGGTGTGCATAAGAGTCCGGGAGACCAGTGACGCTGATGGGGAAATAATGAAAAGTTTAGAATGCAAGTAAGTACTTCTGCGTCATTGTAGCTGGCTATGGTTTCGCTTTGCGCTGAAATTTCTGTATTCGCTTCTTCTAATTTTTCATTGACTTCGAGTACCTGTGCCCTTTCATTTTTAAGTTCCGTTACTAAAACTTTTAATTGATTGTTATAGGCTGTCACATATTTGTCATGGGCGAGAATTTTTGCGTTGGCTTCTTCCAGTTTTCTATTGACTTCAAGTATTTCTGCCTGTTCTTCTTTAAGCCTGAACAAGGCCAGTTCTAATTGATTATTAGTGGAAGCGATTACTTCATTTTGTATAGAGATTTCCGCATTTGATTCTTCCAGCCTTTCACTTATTAGGAACACCTGGGCACGCTCTTTTTCATATTCTGTTTTATACAAATAACCTACATACAGCATATTGCCGATCCGGGCCAGCACCTCGGCAATGTTAACAATAGACGGATCGTTCACTTTATGATCCATAATCCATTCGCTATGAAAAACCTGGATACTGCCAAGTACAATCATCTGTAAAAGAAAGAAGAGTAGAAAGGTACGTCTTTCACTTCCTGAAAGAATCATGATCAGCACCACTACAAGAGCGCAAAAATCCAGCGAAGTAACTCCTGTGAAACCGCCCATGAAAAAAAAACCTGAAACGGTGGACAGCATACATAATGCTATCGTAATCCTTATGCTGAGAC
Organism: Chryseolinea sp.; assembly: GCA_039930485.1. Taxonomy (GTDB): domain Bacteria; phylum Bacteroidota; class Bacteroidia; order Cytophagales; family Cyclobacteriaceae; genus Chryseolinea. Next base: position 49,349 of record JBDTTT010000026.1, on the reverse strand, counting down.
AGGAGCCATCCGTGTATTTCACAAAGCCATAACACCCGCCAAACAGCAGCAAGCAGATGACGACCTTTAACATGGCTGAATCGTCTTGCCTGAAAAAATTATATACACCATACAGGCACACGATAATTATCGTGCTTTGCAGGAAACGCAGCAGTATATTTTTTTCTAAAATGTTATTCTTAAAATAAAAATTAATTGGTGTCATTCGTCACCCCACTTTTCAGATTCTTCGTTTGTTTCAAAATTTCTTTTAGGGAATTGAGTTGTTTTGGCAACAGCATTTGCATCGCATCATTGTCCTTTACAATTTCCGTTAATGATCAATTCTTAAAGCTGTTTATCCAATCAAAAGCCGCTTCCATATTATCGAAATAGGCCGATGGCAAAGGACTGTCAACCTGGTTCATGGTATCTTCCACTGACATTTGAGTAAAGACATCGGAAGGCATAATGATAGCAATGTGTGAATATCCAACCTTCAATGCGCTTTGAAGCCACTCTGTTGCCGACCACCGTTGATCATTTGGATGAATTGTGCCCAGGTAGCTCACATCAGTGATGATCTTTCCGGTTTTAAAGTGTTCCAAGGCAGCGAGAAGAGAATATAATCCTTCCCTGAATTCATCCGAAGTGGGTGGAACGATCCACTTTAACACAACTACATGATTTGCTTTGTCGTATCCGATGGTGACGAAATCTTTTCCAAAGTAATTTTGCATAAGTATTCAATTAAACAGTTATAGTTAAATGAGATTTTAATCTAGTTATCACTGATTGTTTTAGTAAGGTTAGTTATGGTTTTCTCTTTCAGTTCAAGTTCTGACAGCAATTCTTTTTCCCGATGTCTGAACTTCTCAAGAGATTTAGTCATCATCAGCTTTTGCGCTTCTAACTGAGCATTATTGCGTTCTGATTCTTTTCCTCGTTTAGCCTCTGCCTCCAGTGTTGCTTCCAGTTCTTCCATATTCTGACGCAACTCTTCCTGCTGTGCTCGTAATTCTTCTTCCTGGGTACGGAGTTCTTCTGTTTGTGCCTGGCTTTCTTTTTCTTTTTCTTTAAGCTTTTCAATGATTTTAAGCATCATCTGTTTTTGAGCTTCCGCTTGCGAGTTCGCCCGCTCAAGGTCTTTGTTTCGCTGTGCTTCAGTTTCCATAGTAGCGCGCAATTCTTCTTCCTGCGCACGCAGTTCTTCTGCCTGTGCCTGGCTTTCCTGGAGCATTGCTTTTGTTTCCAGTTGCGCATTCATTAGGTTGGTGATATCTGTTGAGAACTGAACCACTGCCGTTACTTCACGTTGTTCATTTCTAATCGGAATATATTTAACCACGTAATAAGTTTCCAGGCTTTGATAGGTCATCTCAGAAGTTTCTCCGGATAACGCTTTATCAAATTTTTGCTTAAACAGCCCCCGCTCTGTAGCGGGAATAAGCTGCAAAAGATTAACACCTGTTTTTTCAATAGCAATACCAACAGCCAGATATCCGACTCTGGCCACCTCGTTGCAATGAATGATTTTATACTCATGATCGAAGGTGAGAATGGAATCCGTTGACGCATCAAGCAGGTTTCGCATATAAAGCTCATTGCCCCGGGATTCTTTCATCAAGCGCTCTATGCCTTCTTGTGTAGCCAGCAGCTCTTCCATGTTTTGCCTCATTTCTTCTTCATGGCTTCTCATCGCTTCCGTCTGCTGCTGACTTTGCTCCAATAAGTATTTTGTTTGGTTCGCCACTTTTACAGTCGCAATGGAGGAAGCAATCGTTTCACACACTTTCTCAATGAACTCCCGCTCATATTCCTGGTAGGGCTGAAATGCAGCAAGTTCAAGTACACCATAGATTTTGTCATTCATTTTGAGAGGCACTATGAAAATGCATCGAGGGTTAGCATGGCCAAGTCCGGATGTAATATTGATATAGTCGACAGGCACCTTAGTCAAAAAAATCGATTTACCTTCCTGCCAGCATTGACCTACCAGACCTTGTCCTTCGTAAACAATTTTTTCAGTATGCTTCTTTTTGTCCCATGCATAGCATGAGAGCAACTGTAGGTGTACATCTTCTTTATTTTCATCATTTACCACAACAAACAAGCTTCCTTGGTTTGAGTTGGTGTATTTAACCACGTTGCTGATAATCGTATCTCCCAGCGTTTGAAAATTGGTTTGGTTGCGAATGATTTCTGCAAACTTTGCAACACCAGAAACCGCCCAGTTTCTTCTCTCTTCTTCAATTTTTGTTTGTTTAAGATGCTCCCTCATTTTAACCAAATTGCCAGCCATGTTAATTTGGTTAAGCGAATGGTTTGTCTGGTTAAGGCCTGTCCATTCTGCTACGTAGTCGCCAGCGGATATCCGGGTTATGAATTCATTGGCATGCTGAAAATTCTTAATAGAATGAGCCACAGCTTCTTTCCAGTCGCTGACATCAAAAGAAACTCCCGTATCAAATATGTATTTGCGATTGTTTTGGTCTAACGTTGTAAGAAACTTTTCGCGTAGATTCCTTTCGGATTTAAGTTTCCAGAGGATATACGTTATTGTCGGCATGCCCAATAGCATCAGCATTATTTGAATGAGGCGATTTCTTGAAAGAGCGCTCAGATATTTCTCATTAGCAGCTGCATTTAAACCATCCTCATAGGCCAACAAAGGCACATAAAATGCCTCGTACTTCTTCCACACTTCATAGCCCTGGTCTTCATTTAATAATTGTATAAACTGCTTCATGCTGTCTTGCCTGGCGAGTTGAATCATATCCATAGAAAACGTGAGGTAATTTTCCACCACAGCTCTCATCTCTATGAATTTGGTCATGTCGTAACGCTGTTTGTTCAGCAACGCCTCAATGTTATTAAAAACCGAATCTTTATTTTTTAATACCTTTTTAATAGGATCCGCCAGCTGCTCATTTTTAGTAAGCGCAAATCCACGAACTGAGAGATCTGCATCGTGAATGATGTCGGTTATAATGCTCGATGTTCTTCGTTTAATAGTCTCTGTTTCAATCTTCAAACTATTATTCTCAACAATGGCGATGTCATTATAAAAGGTGAAAATAGAGTTGATTAACAGCAGTGTAATAAAAAAAACCAGCAGTACCGTAATAAGGTATTTACTTTTAAAGATTGTGATCATAGTATAGATAAGGTGCAAACGATAGCAGTAAAAAGATATTCCTACATCTAAGCAAAAATTTCATAACCAGACTTTCGTCACTTAATGTTTACGTTACAGTCTGGTCAGAAGACGGCTAATATGTATAATGCATCCGGTTTACAAGCAAAACATTCACAGACAAAAAGGTAAGCATTGAAAGCGGAGCGAAGATTACGTTTGCATAACTTACTTTACTGTAGACAAAAAAGTAGACATGGAAAATGTCTTTTGTTATAGATTTTTATTCTTGAATTTTTTGTGAAGAACAACGCATCTATATTTGCATTATCTGATTACTCATAAAAGAATCTGAAAGATTCTATGGCAATAGATATCCAGAGTAAAGAAGCAGATCATTTTATGACTAGATCATTTGTAATACCCTTACTCTTACAGTGCTTCTTCGTTATTGCATATAATCTCACCTCAGCTCAAACACCTAAAATTGATAGCCTTCAAGCTGTTATAAAAACACTCCCGGCCGATACTAATCGGGTAAACACGCTTATTAATATTTGCAGAGCCCAATCCTCTTTCAACACAGAAAAGATGGAACTGACTGCTCAAGAAGCATTGGCGTTGGCCCGGAAAATCCATTTTGGAAAAGGTGAAGCTAACGCCAATATATACCTGGCCCGTTATTACAATAAAGTAGGGAATGCACCTAAAGCAATCGAATTTCTTTTGAAAGCGCTCAGCTACTATGAAAAAGAACAAGATGCCGGACGAGCGGCCATTTGTCTCAATAACATCGGTGTGATTTATCTAAGCCAGGACGAGCTAGAAGAAGCACGAGATCATTTCAATAAAGCATATGCTGTTTGGGGCAAACTAAATGATAAAAGCGGCATTGTACGCGCGCTCAACAACATAGCCTCAGTCTATGAAAAAGAAAAGAACGATTCATTGGCTTTGGACTACTATACCCGTGCATTGAAACTGTGTGAGGAAATTCAGGACAAACCTTTTACAAGCCTGATACTGAACTCTGTTGGATTGATTCATTTGCGAATGAAGGATTATGAAACGTCTATGAAATTCCAGGAGAGAGCGTTGCAGCTCGCGATCGAAACAGAAGATGAAATATTGCAGGCACAAAGTTATGGTGCCATGAGTGAAATCTATGCTGCTCAGAGCCAACCAGAAAAAGCACTGACGATTGCAAAAAAAGGTTTAGAACACGCTTTAAAAGTAACTTCTAAAACTGAGTTACTGGATAGTTACAACCGGGTTTACAAGGCATATGAAAAATTAAATGACTACAGAAAGGCTTTTGAATTCCAATCCTTATACCTCGCTCTCAACGATAGTCTTAAAAATTCGGAGAACATAGGCTCCATTGAAAAGTTAAAGTCCAGATACGAGCTTGATAAAAAAGAATCAGAGATTACCCTGCTAATGCAGCGTCATCAGGCTGAGGCATTGCGCAGGAATATGTTTATAGTCGCTTTGACGGGATTGCTTATCATCGGCCTTTTACTCTATAATCGGTTCCGGTTAATTGTCAAAAGAAAGTTTGCATTAAAAAGACAACAACTAACTCTTTATACTCAAAGTTTGATTGAAAAGTCAGAGACCATAAACAGAATTAATATGGAGCTTGAGCAATTTAAAAGCAATTGCTCAAATGAAGATGTACAGATAGCCAAAATTGATAAAATACTTCAATCGAATATTCTCACGGACGAAGATTGGGAGAACTTTAAGAAAGCCTTTGAAGATATCTATCCTGCCTTTTTTTCAAAGCTTCGTTACAAGTATCCCACTATTACGGTTTCAGAACTGCGTCTGTCAGCACTAATAAAATTAAAACTTTCCATTAAAGAAATTGCTTCCATGCTGGGGATATCACCTGATAGTGTTAAGACATCACGCTATCGGTTTAAAAAGAAATTAGGACTGACAGAGAACGAAACCGTAGAAGAATTCATTGAAGTATTGGCGATTCCACAAACCGAAATCGTTAAGAACGAATAAACGAACATCAGAGCCCCGAGACTAATAACTTGAGTGGAGACGAATAAGGTGGCATCAAATTCTTTTATTCGTGTTTGCTGAGAACATCGGATAATGTAAGAACCTTGTAGCTTCCTTTTAATTTATTTAATTCTTCTCTGACTGCTCCAACATGTGATGCTCCAAAAAATACAACAATATTTTTTTTGGGTTGAAGCGTAGCAACCTCATGAATGTGTTGGGCCATTTTTTTATTTCGCTCTATCCAATAATAACTGAGCATGTTAATTTCTTCACTACTGGTTTTATCAACCTTATAAGCTGCAACATACAGTAGCTCATTTATAATTTCAGGAGTATTTCCAAAGACCCATTCATTGTTTTCTTTCGACAGTCCTTTAAACTTCTTATCAAAATCGTCCAGTCTTTGGTAATATTTTTTTCTATTGGCTAATGTCGCGTCTCTTTTTTCAAGTATTTCAAAATACTTTTCATATTTTTTCCAACTGCTCATATCATCAATCGGGTACAGATACGAGATGTTTAATTTGGCAGCCAATGGAAAGACCAGACTGGTGTATTCATTATTTCTGTCGATCTTTAAAGCATGTCTTGATTCTATTTCTTCGAAATGCGGAAATCGTTCGCTTAGCAAAAGTCTCCTGCTGGAGTTACCATTCAGACTCAACATCAGTAAATAAAACTGATAATCAGCATTCGCAAAATCAGGTGACACAAAATATAAATTATGAAGCTCCATTCTCTTCATAATGTCAGATTGGAGGTCTGGAGAATTTGCTAATAGTTTAATTTTATCTGATATATTACCGGAAGGAATATTCCAGTCTTTTCGCATAGCTTCAATCACGTTAAAGCGTTCATCGGTGTACGAATTTTTCAGGGAAGCAGTATCCGTACTGATCCTGTACTCAACACAAATTATTTCCGGCTGGAAATGCTCAACGGCTTCACCGATTGGAATAATTTCCTCTACTCTGTCAGGAAGTGTTCTATGGCGTGTTCCAATAAGCAGGATCTTCTGCTGTGAGATGGATAGGGTTGTGTTTAGCAAGAAGATTAAAGCAAGTAAAAGTCGAAACATATTTGAATGGTTTGTTTCATGAGAGTCACAGAAGTGGTGACATCGGTGACACTAAAATTAACTAATTACTCCGTTAGCTTCAATCTCAATAAGAAACTCAGGTCGGGCCAATGAGCTAACGCCAACCCATGTACTTGCCGGAGGATTTTCAGTGCCGAAGAATTCCCGAAGCACAACACCAATTTCCTCAATTTTAAAAGTGCCATTGTTCACAAAATAAATTCGCAGCATCATAATGTCTTTTAAATTTCCACCTGCCTCCTGAATGGCAGTGGCTAAATTAACGAAGGCTTGCCGGGTTTGACCTGCGATATCTTTTGCTACAATTTTTTCCTCTACATCCACAGCAACCTGACCGGATGTATAAAATAGTTTCCCGGAAGCATTTGAAACGACAAGTTGGGAAAAACCATATTGTTTGCTATTGAATAAAGTCTTAGGGTTGATGTAGGTAAGTGCCATGAATGTTGTTAGTTGATTTTTTTAAATACGTTTCTCCATCCGAATAGCAATATACTTTATTATCCCGCACTACGATTCTCGTGTCCCACTGCCAGCAGGATTATGGATTAAAAAGAAATTGAATAAAAAATTCAGTCAAGGCAACTGTTTTTCTAAACCCTGCGTCAAGATGAAAACTTTTAACATTACTTATCATGATTCAAAATTAAGGTATGATCCATATGAAAATTTATCTCACAATGCTTCTGGCAGTGACTTTCATTGTCACCCATGCTCAGAAATATGCAGCTGAAAAAAGTCAGGTCGCATTCTTCTCTAAAGCTACTATCGAAGATATTCAGGCAAGCAACCAAAAGGCCTCCAGTTTATTTAACAGCAGCACCGGAGATATTGCATTTTCAATTCCCATACATGAATTCAAATTTGAACAATCATTAATGCAAGAGCATTTCAATGAAAAGTATATGGAGACCGAACGTTATCCCAAGTCAACGTTTGCGGGCAAGATCATTGGTTACGATGCTAACGTCACCAGTGAACAGCATATAACTGCCAAAGGCAAGCTGGTAATACATGGTGTAGCACGGGAAGTAGAAATTCCAGGCACTATAATAAGACAAGGTGAAAAACTCACTATGAAATCTTCTTTTACCGTAAAGTTGGAAGACTACAAAATCAAGATACCACAACTCTTGTGGCAAAATATTGCAGAACAAATTGATGTAACCATCACTTTAACATACAAGCCTCAATAATCATGATGCGATCCATTATTAAAATCATCACGGCCATCTCGATTACCTTGATAAATTCTGCCAACGTCTTTGCTCAGGAAGGTGATCTGATGAATGAACTTGAAAAGAGTTCGCAAGAACCAGTGTATGTGTCGCAAGCGTTCAAAGGTACACGCCTGGTCAATGGCCACACGGTAGAGACCATTGGACAAGGCAACCTGGAATTTATTTTTGCACATCGCTTCGGACGTATGAATGGCGGACTGTATGAACTGTTTGGTCTGGATGACGCGTATATCCGGATAGGCCTGGAATATGGAGTAACAAAAAACTTCGATATCGGTATTGGCCGGAGCTCAGTTGACAAATCAATAGACAGCTATTTAAAGTACTGTCTGCTGCGTCAAAGCAAGCAAGGTATTCCGGTTACAATAACAGCCTTTGGAAGCGTCACCTACAAAACTTCACCAAAAAAGGAGGATGTGCCAGAAGGATTTCAGACCACCGATAGACTTGCCTATACCGGACAAGTGTTGATCGCAAGGAGAATCAACTCCAAACTATCCCTTCAGCTTATGCCGACCTATGTACATAAAAATTGGATACCGGAAACCGAAGGTAGTAGTGATCAAATGGCATTGGGTGTTGGAGGAAGGATAAAACTATCTCGCAGTGTTTCGGTTAATGCTGAATATTACTACCGCATCAACCCCGATAAAAATTCTTCTTATCAGGATGCTTTGGGCTTGGCAATCGACATCGAAACCGGAGGTCATGTTTTTCAAATTGTTCTAACCAACACAAGGGGTATGATCGAGCGTACGTTTGTTACTGAAACAGACGGTAATTTCTTTGATGGAGATATTCATTTGGGGTTCAACATAACCCGGGCATTTCAACTCAATCATAAAAAATAATCTGTAGACGATCCTTTCCTATAAGGATTATAAACAAAAGTTCTATCGAAATGTAATGCGAAGGTTGGTACTGGTGTCAGCCTCCTGGAAGAATATTGTCTATACTATTTAATCAATGTTTCACTTAAAAATTTAAAACCATGAAATTAAAATTTGAATTGATCAACGCAATGCATCGGAATGTAGTCCGCTTTGGCCTGTTGTTTTTCGTATTTGCTGTTGCAAGCTGTAGCGATGATGAGAAACCAGCAGCAAAAATCCAACTCGCAACAAATGCTACGCTGGGTAACTATCTTACTGACAAAGACGGTAACACCTTGTATTTTTTTACACGTGATGTAGCCGGGGCGAATACTTGTACAGGAGGATGTGCCAACGCCTGGCCTGTATTCTACGAAGCAAATCTTACGCAAAACCTTCTGGCCGATGGATTGTCTCTTGCTGATTTTGGTACCATCACTACTTCAGGTGGTAAACAACAAAATACGTATAAGGGCTGGCCGCTTTATTATTATGCTCCATATGTAAACACTCAATTTGTACGAGAGCTACCAGGTGAAACGAAGGGTGAAGCTGTAGGAGGAGTTTGGTTTGTTGCTAAACCTGACTATACCATTATGCTCGTCAATGCACAATTGGTGGGAGCTAATGGAAAGAGCTACAAAGGAGACTACACGGAAGGTGAAGAAACGATCCAGTATTTTACCGATGCGAAAGGCCGAACCTTGTATTCCTTTACTTTCGATAAAAAGAATACGAATAATTTTACTACGGGAGATGCCACTCATGATGCAAACTGGCCTGTATATGCTGAAACATTGGCAAGTGTACCTTCAACATTGGACAAGAGTTTATTTGGAACCATCGATGTTTCTGGCAAGACACAACTCACATACAAAGGCTGGCCAATCTACTATTTTGGTTCTGACAGTGAACGTGGTGAAAATAAAGGTGTAAGTGTTCCATCACCCGGTGTATGGCCCGTAGTTGTAGAAGACGCTGAAGTAGCTCCAGAATAAAGTAAATTCTAATTGATGAGCTAAGAAGTTATTGATCATTGTAAATTTGTTTTGAGAAGCTGTCTTTTAATAGGCAGCTTCTTTTTGCATTTTAAGGAAGTAACTTCCATGATCTCGCGCGAAAGTTAGAGGCTGTGTAAAAACTAAAAACGGCAGAAAAACCATTTAGGTAGACTTCCCCCTAAGCCACCATTTTCCAGTTGTGCTTTTCAATTTGATTTTTGATTGAGTCGAACTCCGTAATCGACAATAGTCGCTTGAAATTGTATGCTAAGGTGTAGATGTTGATTTCAGTAGTAACTTTTTTTAGTCCTCTTGTCAATAGAGGTATTTGTCCCATCCAATATTTAATTGTACCAAATGGATGTTCTGATAAAGATCTCCGTAATCGCATCATCTTTTTCCCTTCATCGCCTTTCATTTTTGAAATGTACTCATCACGCCATTCCTGATTGCTATAATGGGTAATTGAACGACCATGCTTAGAATCTGTGCAACTTGACTTTATTAAGCATGGATCACAATTCTTTCCTCGATACGTTTGAGCAACTGTATTTCTTTTGGTGTTCCTCTTTAATCCATTATGAGGATGAAGTTCTTGCCCTTGAGAACAGGTGTAAATATTTTTTTGTGCATGATAAGTAAACGAAATACCAGCTTCAGCTTCGCGAAGTTGTTGCTGGTTATGGCTAATGGCTACGTAACACTCCACGTTCTTTTCCTTTTCAAGGAATTCAATTTGACTAATAACATAATATCCGGCATCAGCTATTACCTGTTCTGGAATGATCGATAACTTTTCTTCTACCTTTTTAACGAGTGGTTGCAATTGATTTCTGTCATTTGCTTGATTTGTTACTTCAGAATGTACAATCATATGATTCTCAGCATCCACAACAGCTTGTACATTATAGCAAAGGTGTCTTCCTTGTCGGCCTTGCATAATGCGTGTATCGGTTGGGCTTATTGTTTTGGCCTCAATACTATTTAAAATCTGTTTCTGATTATTTAACTGTTCTATTTCAGTTTTCAATTGATCAACTTGCTTTTGGATGATCGCCTTTTGTCCTTTAAGCTCTTCAATGGATTCTATTTCATTTTCAGTCTGATCTAACTGATCAAGTCCCGCCAGATACTTCCCTAGCTCTCCTTCCAGATTATCAAGTCGATTTTGAACAGTGCTTAGATCCACATGCATCCCTGCATTTGCTCGTACTTTAGAACCATCGATACTAAGTATCTTCCCTTTTATATACCCGGAATCTTTAAGTAGTTGATTGAATTTCTGAACCACTAAACCAATAGCTTCTCCATTTTCACTTCTGAAGCTTGCAATGGTTTTATGATCTGGCGCTAATCTGGTAGTCAACCAAATTACTTCCAGGTTTCGATGGCATTCGCGTTCTAGTTTTCTGCTGCTACTAATCCCATTCAAATAACCGTATAAGTATAATTTAAGAAGCAAGGATGGGTGATAAGCCTTTCTGCCTGACAATTGTTGACCCTTATCATCGAAAGAAGATAAATTTTCGTTTGCAAAACAGTCAACTAATAAATCAATTAATCTACAATAATGCTGAGCCTGAATCATATCATCCAAACGTGTAAAAAATTCATTCTGATAACGGTCTGATCCTGATATATAATGCATAAGCTCTGTGTTTGCTTCCTAAAAATAGAAAAAGCAATGTATTTTTACACAGCCTCTTACTTTCGTGCGCCTTTAAAAATCTTTGGAAGATGGTAGAAGTACAATTGGAACTGAGTTCCAGAGCCAACTTTTTATTTAAAGCACATTATGGAAGTAACTTCCATCCAGGATTTCTGAATCTTACCTAGATTCTAGTAGGTGCAAGGAAGGAACTTCCGCGCTAGTAAGGCAATCATTAGAATTTGGAAATCTTATACACTATTCATCCTTCAAACATTCCGTAGGATTCACAAGGGATGCTTTAATGGCCTGACTTCCAACCGTCATTAACGCAATGAGAATTGCCAGAATACCCGCGCCAACGAAAAACCAGATCTCAAGATTAATCGCGTAAGCAAAATTCTGAAGCCATTCGCCTGTTAAGTAATAGCTAATGGGTAGAGCAATGAGAATGGAAATGAAAACCAGTTTAAGAAAATCAATGGATAGGAGATACATGATCGCAGCAGGAGTTGCACCTAATACTTTTCTGATTCCGATTTCTTTTACTCTTCTTTCAGCTGTAAACGCAGCAAGTCCAAACAAGCCAAGGCATGAAACCATTATGGTAAGAATGGCAAACCAGAAAGAAAGGGAAGCCACACGTTTCTCTGCTGCGTATTGTGATTGATACGCGTGATCAAGAAAAGTGTAGTCGAACGCAAAGCCTGGATTGAATTGTTTGTAAAGTGTTTGTAGGCTTTGGATTGTTTCCTCTTCTCTGCCTTGTTCGATTTTTATGAAGATATTGAGAAGTTGTCTTGTTTCTAAAATAAATGCAAGTGGTGCGATTTCTTCATGGAGTGATCGGTGGTGAAAGTTTTCCGTTACGCCAATAATTTCAACTTTCTTTCCGCCAAAGTCAATCTGCTTACCTATTGGATCTTTGATTCCCATTTTATCAACAGCAGCGCTGTTTAAAACAATTCGGTCTATATCATTGAAAGAAGGAGCAAAAGCTCTTCCTTCTTTCATTGGAATGCCCAGTGTTTCAATCATTCCATAGTCAACCATTAAGTCGTGGAAAGGAATTTTCCTGTCTTCGAAATCAACGTAAAACGAATTGCCAAAACTGCTGGCAATATTTCCAACCATGGCCGATACATTTTTCACTCCTGGAATCGCTCGTGCAGCATCCAGAAAGGCGTTATGGTTTTCGGCTACTTTTCCTTCAATCTCAAAGTACAGGATATTGTCTTTATCGTATCCAAGATTTCGGTTCTGCACAAAAGACATCTGTTGATAAATAACCACCACGGAAACAATGAAGATGATGGATACAGCAAACTGGAATATCACCAGGCCTTTTCTTGCAAAGAGTTCACCAATGGACGTATTCAGTTTACCTTTCAATACAATGGCAGGGTTGAATCCGGAAAGATATAAGGCAGGATAACTTCCTGCTACAATTCCGGTTGCAAGTGTAATCACTAGAAATGCGCAGATTGTTCTAATTGAAAAATTCAACTCAAGTTGTTTACCGGTAATCTCATTAAATGATGGAAGTAGAATAGTGACCAGTAGTATAGCAATGCCCAGTGATAGAAAGGAAATGAAAACAGATTCACCAAGATACTGTGCCACCAATGTTTTGCGCCACGCACCCAATGCTTTTTTGATTCCCACTTCTTTAATTCTTCGCGATGCTTTTGCTGTTGAGAGATTCATGAAGTTAATACAGGCGATGAGCAGTATGATGATTCCGATTACACCAAACAATTTAACATACTCCATACGACTTCCGGTCTGAACACCATTTTCAAATTTCCCATACAGATATTTACTGGTGTATTGCACGACAAAGTATTCGCTTTGCTTTTTGCCTGTTCTGTCTGTCATGAAACGGCTTACCTTATCGTTGAAGCTTTTGATATCAGTTCCAGGTTTTAACGTGAGAAATGTCGAAGGCCCTGTTGCCATGAGATCATCTTTGGCAAAATTCATAATCTGCGCAAGCAGATCAATGTTGAGTAACAAATCGAATTGTTCAGATGAATTGGCGGGAAGCTTATGGAAGATTCCAGAGACAACGCTTTCCTTTTTTATACCTGCAACTTCCCACGCAATTGTTTTTCCACTGGCATTGGCAATTGAGCCAAAGAGTTTTGTAGCAAGCGCTTCAGAAATGACAATGGCATTGATGTCCTTGAATATATCCTCTTTATTTCCGTAGGCCAGTTCAAAAGAAAAGATGTTGAAGAAATCTTTTCCGACAAATTTGCCTTCATTCTTAATGCGCGTGCCTTCGTGTTCGATCGTGAACTTTGGAAACCACGCCATGGGGGTTACGGTAGCAGCATATTCTACTTCAGGTATGATTTCTGAAAGTACATACGCCATGCCGGATGGCATTGCCTCCTGTGTGATGATACCTGTACTGCTAGTTTGATTTTCCATAACCTGGAAAATCCTGCGTTCATGGAATTTATCGAAGCTCAATTCGTCATTGATCCAAAGATAGATGAGCAATGTGCAGACAAGTCCGGTAGAAAGACCAATAAGGTTAATTAAGAATGTAGATTTGAACCGGATGAAATTCCGATAGATTAATTTGATGGAATGGTAGAGCATCGTTCGTTTATATTTAAGTAAACGAATATATTTAATCTTTGCTCAGAATACTAAAGCAAGAACAATGTGACAACTATTTTTAAGCACTAAATCATTTTTAAATAATTTCTAAATGCATATTGAAATCATCGAATACCAAGACCACCACCAACCCATCTTCAAAGCATTGAATGCTGTTTGGTTGGAACAATACAATTTAATGGAGTCGCACGATCTTGACATATTGAATAATCCACGTGAGCTTATTCTTAAAAATGGTGGTGTCATTTATCTGGCGCAGCATCAAAATGAAATTGTGGGTTCAGCTGCTTTAATAAAAGAGCATGATGGTATCTATGAACTTGCCAAGATGACGATTGCCGCATCACATCAAAAAATGGGCATCAGTAAATTGTTGCTTGATCGATGTCTTGCGAAAGCAAGAGAGCTTCATGCTAAAAGCGTGATATTGTTTTCGAATAGTCAATTGAAAGCAGCCCTTGCTTTGTATGAGAAATATGGTTTTCAACATGTGGCAGTTGAGGATTCTCCCTTTGCCACTGCTGATGTAAAGATGGAATTGGTTTTGTGATTTTATTTAGCCTATCGCAGGTGTTCAAATTTACATCTGTGTTACCTTTTCCGGAACAATGACCTAATTGTGTTACCTACTTTAGGATAATCTTCGAACCAACCGTATTTGTAAAACCCTATCGATCGGTACCTAAAACTTAGTAAATTTGAAATATCGTCCATACAAGTTCTCACCTTGCCAGATTTCGATAACGATAAGCGATTAAACGATATTCTCGAAATGATCGGGAGGGTAGCTGCCCTGGATTTTTCGAAGACGCTTTCCATAAGTGATAAGAACGACATGATCGATGCCATTGGTCTGGGTTTGAATATGCTTAGTGAGGAGCTCAACACCAACGTAGTAGAGAGATCAAAGTTGGATACTGTCAATAGCAAGCTTGAAAAATTTGCCTACACCACGGCACACGATCTTCGCTCTCCCTTAAATTCCATCACCGGACTTGTTACACTTCTTGAACTCACCATAAATCCTGAAGAGAATAGTGAAGTGCATCAATACGTTGTTCGATTGAAGAAGACCACGGAGCAAATGAAAAATTTGGTTCAGGGTATTCTCGAATATTCTATCGCAGATACTTCTTCCATCGAAAAACAAGAAATTGATTTGAATGAAGTATTCAAAGAGGTTATTGAAATTGATCAGCTTTCGGACTGCGCCATTATAAAAATTGAAAACACATTGCCTAAAGTAGTTTTTAACCGATCAACGATGGATCAAATTATCCGGAATTTACTGAGCAATGCTATCAAATACTCCGATAAGAAAAATTGTGAGATTACCATTCGTGCAAAAGAGGCAGACGATCACGTCCTTATTAGTATATGTGACAATGGTCCGGGCATTGCGAAGGAGAATCAGGAAAAGATTTTTGAATTGTTCAACAAGATTGATAATGAATCAAAAATAGATAGCCATGGCATTGGATTAGCTACAGTAAAAAGTGTTCTGGAAGCCGTTGGAGAAAAGATTTGGGTTGAGTCAACTTTAAATGAAGGAGCAACATTTTGCTTTACATTGAAAAAAGAAAAGCAAGGTAAAGGAACATTATCAGGCCAGAGTAAATGATAAGGTATGTATAGAGAATCAGCGAAAATCAAATTCACCTTCGGGCCTGATCATATTTTGTACACCGAATGTATTCCGAATACCATCATGACGCTGGAGGATGGAAAAGAAAGTACCAGGATTTCTGCGGAGATGGTAAACTATGAGCCTCGTCCACTTTTATGTGATCTCACGCATGTGGTGAGCATGACACAGGAGTGCAGAAAACATTTTGCAGGACCCGAGCACGCAGCAACGTTTAGTAAATGTGCCTTGATTGTCAATAGTCCGGTGAGCCGGTTGATTGGCAATTTTTTTCTGGGCCTCAACAAACCGTTAAAGCCAACCCGACTTTTCAAAAGCAAGGAAGAGGGTTTGAAATGGTTGAATGAATAGAACTACGATTACGATTGAATACGTATCATAAAAGAAATTAAGTATGCAACTGGAAACAGACAAAATTAAATTCACACTTCGTCCGGATAATATCGTGTCGATAGAATGCGCTCCCAACACTATGATGACCCTGGATCTTGGCAAACTCAGTACGATAAAGGTTGGCGAAATTGTGAAACAAAATCCATTACCATTATTATGCGATCTGACGAACGTAGTGAAAATGGAGCAGGAGTGCAGGCGCCATTTTGCAGGCCCAGAGCATGCAGCAGTATTCACAAAATGTGCATTGATTGTAAACAGCCCCCTCAGTAAAATAATCGGCAATTTTTTTCTTGGTGCCAATAAACCTTTGCGCCCAACTCGCTTGTTCACAAATGTGGAAGAGGGGTTGAGCTGGCTTAGGAAATAAGAACGAGGTAGGAAGTACGAGTTACGAGGTGCTTAAAGTTGTTTTCCTATTATCCGTTCGATTGGAGATTCCCATCTGTGATTATTAAGAATCAGATCAACACCGAAGTTTAGGATATCGGGAATCAATTTTTCCGTCTATCAAAAAGCAGTTCGAAAGTCAACTTCTATTTCCTAAATTAATAGCTTGATTCATTTAGCTTTTCGATCTGCCTAAAAATAAACACATCAAAAAATGGCAACCTACACATTACAAATTAATGGCAAGTCACTCACTGCCGATGTCGATTCGGACACTCCGCTATTGTGGGTGTTGCGCGACCATCTCGGATTGGTTGGGACAAAGTATGGATGTGGCATTGCACAGTGTGGTGCGTGCACCGTTCATTTAAATGGAAATGCAGTTCGCTCTTGTTCAGTGCCAATTTCTGCAATTGGTGTTGGAAAGATAACGACCATTGAAGGCCTGTCTGAAAAAGGAGATCATCCGGTTCAGCGAGCGTGGAGTGAAGTAGATGTTCCGCAGTGTGGTTATTGTCAGGCCGGACAGATTATGTCGGCTGCAGCTTTGTTGGCGAAGAATCCGAAACCAACAAAAGAACAAATTGATACAGCAATGAACGGTAACATCTGTCGGTGTGGTACCTACCATCGCATTCATGAAGCCATTGCACTTGCCTCTTCCAAACATTAACCCATAACAGTCATGTCTACATTACTAAAAACAAACAGACGCGATTTCCTGAAGATGGCTTCAACAGCCACCGGTGGATTGATATTGGGATTTCATTGGAGCAATGCGGAAGCATCATCGATGAAAGTTTTGAAGGCGACTGCTTTACCTGTCGGTGATAATAATTTTAATAGCTACCTCTCTATTTCCTCGGATGATGTGATTACCATCTTTTCACCCAATCCTGAATTAGGCCAGAACATCAAGACTTCTTTCCCGATGATTGTTTCGGAAGAGTTAGAAGCAGACTGGTCGAAAGTGAAAGTGTTGCAAGCTGCATTGGATATTAAAAAATATGAACGGCAATTAACCGGAGGAAGCGGAGCCATTCCACATTCGTGGGAAAGATTACGGAAAGCCGGAGCTACTGCGAAACAGATGTTGATAGAAGCCGCTGCAAAACGATGGAATGTTCCAGCGTCTTCTTTGAAAGCAGAGAACAGTGTTGTGATTGATTCAGCAAATGGACGAAAGCTTACGTATGGTGAACTGGCAAATGAAGCTTCGGCCATAGCAGTTCCAGCGGATGTAAAACTAAAAGACAAAAAAGATTTTAAGTTAATAGGCACAGCTGTTCATAATGTCGACAATCATGAAATGATTACTGGTAAGCCACTCTATGGTTTAGATTTCTATAGAGAAGGAATGTTGTTTGCCATGATTCAACGGCCTAATGCTTTTGGAACAAAAATCAAATCAGTTGATTCAACAGCAGCAAAAGCAATGAATGGTATTGTTGATGTGGTTACGTTTAAAAATAATGTAGCGGTTGTTGGCAAGTCAACCTGGCAAGTCAATAAAGCCCGGAAAGTGTTGAAGATTGAATACGAGAAAGAAGGAAATATCGAAAGTACATCCGATCACAATCGGATTTTTAAAGAATTGCTTGACAGCAAAGAACCCGTAGTAAAAAGAAAAGATGGTGATGTGGATGCTGCGTTTAAATCAGCAGCCAAAGTAATCTCACGTGAATATCAGTGTCCGTTTCTTTCACATAGTCCGATGGAGCCTATGAACTTCTTTGCCCATGTTCGCGAAGATGGAGTAGAGCTAGTTGGACCTTGTCAACTTCCCGACATGGCACGCAATGAAACTGCAAAGTTGTTAGGTATTGCACCAGAAAAGATCACACTTGAGCTTACACGTTTGGGGGGAGGATTTGGTCGCAGATTAAAAGCGGATTATGTATTAGAAGCCGCAGAACTTTCCAGTTTAATCAAAGCACCTGTAAAAGTAATCTGGACCCGTGAAGATGATATGAGTGGAGGAAGCTACCGACCCGCAGTTCGTTATCGCTTTGAAGCAGCGCTCGATGCCAATGGAAATATGATTGGTTATAAGTTGCGCGGGGTTGGAATCAATTCAGGCAACCCAACACGAGAAGATAATTTTCCATCCGGGGCAGTCGATAATCTTTTGATTGATTCGGTGGAATACAAATCACCAATAACAACAGGTGCATGGCGTGCACCTATAACTAATTTTCTCGCGTATGCTGAACAAGCATTTCTTGATGAAGTAGCTGTTGCGGCTAAACAAGATCCAATCCAATTCAGATTAAATCTTTTGGAGAAAGCGAAGAAGACTCCTGTCGGTGCTATCAAGTATGACATTGATCGCATGAAAGGTGTAATTGAATTGGCGGCAGAGAAATCGAGCTGGGGTAAAAAGAAAAATGCACATCAGGGTTTCTCGGTTTATTTCTCACATCGATCTTATGTAGCGCAAGTGGCAGAGGTAACAATGAAGAGCGGGAAGCCCATGATTCAAAAAATCTATGCAGCGGCTGATTGTGGTATAGTTGTGAATTTAAGTGGGGCCTATCAACAAGTCAAGGGTGGCATTGTAGATGGCATGGGTCATGCGCTCTTTGGCAATCTTACTTTTAAAGATGGAGAAGTAGAGCAAAAGAATTACAATAGTTATCGGATGATCCGTTTTAAAGAAGTTCCTGAAGTAGAAGTGTACTTTGTCAATAATGGTGTTGATCCTACAGGTTTAGGAGAACCCGCTCTTCCACCGACAGGAGGAGCTATTGCCAATGCAATCTTTAAAGCAACAGGTAAACGACTTTACAATCAACCTTTCAACAAACAAGAAGAAATGCAAGGTGTGAATTTGGGAGAACGAATGTAGGAGTCTTACTCTATTGATAATCTTCATTAATGAAATGTCTATTTCTGAAAAGACGAATGGCATACATCTTGAATCAAAGAAATCGATATTGGATTTGAAAGTTTAGCGAGCTTCTGAAAACACACACACGCACACACAAACTGAAATCAATAAATGGATCAAGTCTGAATTATGATTTGATCCATTTTATTTTAGTGCAATTCATAAGATCAGCGATAATTATCTTATTTTGATTCCTCAATTCTTCAACTAACATAAATACAGAAGGAAACGACTACTCGAAGCTTCATTCTTCCAGGTTAATAAAAGTGAATATTCTCTCGTTTGAGTAAGGCGGTTTTATAATAAACTGAAGGATTTTACTTCTTGCAGAATAAGAAATGTACAAAGGATATAGAGCAGTAATTTTATAAATTCAACAAGAATGAAAAAGAGTAAAAATCCAAGTTTGGAAAACGCTTCACGAAGAGACTTTCTAAAAAAATCAGCCATCGCATTGGGAGCGTTTGCGATTGTACCTCGCCATGTATTGGGCGGACCAGGTTTTCTGGCACCGAGCGATACACTTACCAAAGCAATCATTGGTGTCGGTGGTATGGGCGTTGGACACATTCCGTATGAAGGCACAAAATTACTTGCCATGTGCGATGTGGATAAGACACACCTTAAAGATGCAATCGCATTGGCCGGTGGAAAAGTCAGAGGCTACTCTGATTTTAGAGAACTATTGGCCCAACCTGATATCGATATTGTTCACATTGCAACTCCCCCGCATTGGCATGGTGTCATGTCGGTAATGGCGGCACAATCGGGAAAAGATGTTTGGTGCGAAAAGCCCATGACAAGAACAATCGGAGAAGGCAAACGCGTGGTCGAAGCCATGGAACAATACGGACGAATGTTTAGACTGAACACGTGGTTTCGATTTAAAGATAATTTCTATGGACTGGATACTACTGTAAAGCCACTGAAGAAAGCAGTAGATAGTGGAGTTTTAGGTTGGCCTTTAAAAGTTACAATCAGTGGTGTTACTGGTTTTAACTGGAAGTTTTATTGGGTAGGAAAAACAAATCTGGAGCCTACACCTGTTCCTGCCGAATTAGATTATGATATGTGGTTGGGTCCTGCTCAATATAAACCATACAACCCTCACCGTGTGCACAGTACCTTCAGAGGATATTGGGATTATGATGGAGGAGGCTTAGGCGATATGGGACAACACTATATTGATCCGGTCCAATATTTTTTGGGAAAAGATAATACCAGTCCGATTCGCGTTGATGTTGATTCTCCACAACAACATGACGATGCTGTTGGCACCTGGCGGAGAATTGAATTTACCTATGCAGATGGTTGTAAAATTATTCTGGACGGTGAAAATAAAGACGTCAACGCACCGTACATTGAAGGACCAAAAGGAAAAATCTATCGCGGGTTTAAATCTGATATTCCTAATATTTTAAAAGTGATTGATACATTCCCGGATTCGGACCCACAAATCTCAACCTTCTCGGAATCGGTGAAGAGTCGGAAAAAGTTTGGCCTCAATGAATTGAACGGTCATCGTTCAGCCACCATTGTAAACATGGGCAAGATTGCACTTCAACTGGGCAGATCATTGGATTTTGATCCGGTTAAACAGGAGTTCATAAACGATGACGCGGCCAATCGCATGATCAATCAACCGATGAGAGGTCCCTGGAAAATCTAATCACTACTTTTAGACTATACTGAAATGAAATCAAATAAAATCACACGCATAGTATTTCTGTTGTTCTTTCTGGCATCGCTGGTGATGCAAGCTCAGGATCAACGATTGATTAAGACAAAAGTGGCCGATGTATTGGCATTATTGCCGGCTAGTGATAATCAGCAGACTGCTCGATTATTTAAGCAGACCATCAATCTGGGAGAAGAAGGCTTACAAATAATTACAGATGGAGTACAGCCCAATGGTGTAGCGGAAGGTATACCTTCTCGATATGCTGTTTCATTGCTCACGCATTATGCCACAACAAAAGAAGAGAAATCAATTATTGAGCGTGCTTATCTCGCTGCGCTTAAGAAGGGTACGAACGCAGAAGTAAAAGCGTACTTCATGGATAACCTGAGATTGGTTGGATCAAACGAATCAGTTAACATACTAAAAGATTACATCAATGATCCATTACTTTTTGACCCGGCTGTATCCGCTCTTGTTTCGATCGGAACTGAAGATGCAAAGAAAACTATATCGGAAGCATTAACAGAGAATAAGATTGTAGCAGCCCAGACAAAATTGATCAAGGCTCTTGGCCGATTCAAATATCAATCTGCGTTGGGAACGATTACAAAGTTTTCGTCAAGCGGTGATCTCACGCTTAAAAGACAGGCTTTATGGTCTATTGCATTGATAGCGGACGCTAGTTCCTATCCAGTATTATTACAACAAGCAAAGAATGTAGGTTTCAAGAATGATCCTACCGAAGCAACCACTGCGTTGGTGGAATACTTACATCAGATCTCAGTCAATGGCAATACTGTGTTAGTAAAGGAAATTAGTAAAGCATTATTGGATAACGCAACGGATTCTTCTCAACAACATTTCAGATTGGCTGGATTAAAAGGTCTTTCGAAAGTTGATGCCGAAGGCTCGGTGGCGACCCTTATAAAAGAACGCAGCCGTTTTGATGAAGAATACCAGAGAGAAGTTTTAAAGATTGCAATTCCATTGTCTGGTTCACCTTCGGCCCTTAAACAATGGCAAAAAGAATATAAAAAATCATTGGGCACTTCGCAGGCCAATATCTTGTCGATGTTAGCCAAAGCGAATGTGAATGATAGTTTCGTTGAGTCAACGCTAATTCCTGCACTCTCTTCATCAAATCAACAAACAAGAATGGTGGCCGCTTCTGAAATTGCCCTTCGCAGAAATAGTAAATACACTCCTGCATTATTGGACTATTTGTTGCGATCAAGTGATGATGTAGAATTGCAAGCCGCCAAAGCAGTACTACTTCAAGTTGCCGATAAGAACACCGATGGCTTAATCATCCAAAAACTGGAAGCAACCCCATTCAAAAATAAAGTGGTGCTATTGCAAATTCTGGGTGAGAGACGAGATGTAAATCAGTTTAGCATAGTGGCAAAACAAACTACTTCCAGTGATGCTGCGGTTAAAGATGCAGCGTACGAAGCATTACCCAATGTATCGTCAGGAAATAATATGGGCGATCTGTTAAAGATGCTGGCCAGTGCAGAAGACGATAGGGCACTAAAGTCAATACAATCCGCTATTATCTCCGCGTTAGATAAAAATACAGTGGCAATGATTAATGAAGCCTACACAACTCAAAAAATAAAACTACTTCCGGTGTTACCTTATTTGAATGATGACGGTGCGCTCGAAAAAGTAGTCTCAACATTTTATCACGGCAACGACAATGAAAAGGAAGTGGCTTTCAATGCATTGAAAAACTGGCAGAATAATGAAGCTGCTAGAGTATTGTTGACGATCAGAAAGAACGAAGACTTAAAAAAATATCATGAGCAAACCTTTCAGGCATTTATTTTCCAGGTAACAAAATCTTCATGGCCCGATGATCAAAAGCTTTTAATGCTGCGTGAAGCCATGACGTTGGCTTCTGATAAAAAGGAAAAAGTGGCTGTTGTTCGTGCCGCTGGAAGTGTCAGAACCTTTTTATCACTAATGTTTGTTTCGTCCTTTCTTGATGATCAGGATTTAAGCAGCGTGGCAAGTCGGTCAGCCATGCAAATTGCATTACCAACCTCTGATGCTAAACCAGGTCTTACGGGCATAGAGGTTCGTAAAACACTTGAACGGATGCTTGATAAATTAACAGGCGCAGATAGTCAGTATGAGCGCATCGATATACTCACATATCTTGAAGGACTTCCGTATACCAAAGGATATGAGTCCATCTTTAATGGGAAAGATCTTAATGGCTGGCAGGGTTTAGTAGAGAATCCAGTTGCACGCGCTAAGATGACCAAAGAAGTATTGGCAAAGAAGCAAGCGGAAGCCAATGCGAAAGTAAAAAACAACTGGAGTGTGAAAGACGGTATGATCGTGTTTCAGGGAGATGGGGCTAATCTTTGCACCACTCGTCCATATGGCGATTTTGAAATGATTGTAGATTGGAGGATTTCAAAAAATGGTGACAGTGGAATTTATCTCCGGGGCTCACCACAAGTACAGATATGGGATATTGCACGCGTTGATGTAGGCGCCCAGGTTGGTTCAGGCGGTCTTTACAACAATCAAAAAGAGAGAAGCACCCCATTAGTATTAGCTGACAATCCCGTGGGCGAATGGAATACTTTCAGCATTAAAATGATTGGCGATCGCGTTACGGTGTATCTGAATGGTGTATTAGTAGTAGATAATGTTGTCCTTGAAAATTACTGGGATAGAAATCTTCCTATTTTTTCAGAAGAAGCAATTGAATTGCAGGCGCATGGTACCGATCTGGCCTTCCGAAATATTTATGTAAAAGAGTTGGGGACTAAATCGTATGAACTTTCTAAAGAAGAGAAAGAGCAAGGCTTTGAATTATTGTTTAACGGAAAAGACTTGAACAAATGGGTAGGTAACAAAACAGATTATGTAGTAGAAGACAATGCCATTGCGATCTACCCAACGAAAGAAGGTCATGGTAATCTTAACAGCGAAAGGGAATATTCTGATTTCATTTTCAGATTTGAATTTCAACTTACACCGGGTGCTAATAATGGTTTAGGTATTCATGCTCCATTAGAAGGTGATGCTGCTTATGTAGGAAAGGAAATTCAAATACTGGACAACGATGCTCCTGTCTACTCCAAGTTGGAAGTGTATCAATATCATGGATCTGTGTATGGCGTTATTGCCGCTAAGCGAGGATTTTTAAGACCCACAGGAGAATGGAATAAGGAAGAAGTATATGTAAAAGGTGATTACATTAAAGTAACGCTCAATGGAACTGTAATTCTGGAAGGTGATATGAAGAAGGCTTCTAAAAATGGAACATTGGATCATAAAGATCATCCAGGATTAAATAGTCATAAAGGTCATATTGGATTTTTGGGTCATGGATCTGTAGTTAAATTCAGAAGCGTCAGAATAAAGGATTTATCAAAATAAAGTATAAAAGAATATGGCACCAATTTCGCCAACACAACGACTTTACTCACTCGATGCCCTTCGTGGGTTTGACATGTTTTGGATCATGGGTGCTGAAGAAATCGTTCATGTATTAGCAAAGATTACCGGATCATCGGCAATTGAAGCTGTATCCATTCAACTTAGTCACCCGGATTGGCATGGTTTTCATTTCTATGATTTAATTTTTCCATTGTTCTTGTTTCTTGCTGGTGTCGCTACGCCTTATTCGCTTGGTAAAGAAATGGAAAAGGGAAAATCAAAGAATCAGTTATTGCTTCGTGTAGTGAAGCGTGGATTGATATTAGTTCTACTGGGAATCATCTATAACAACGGCCTGGAGATTCGTCCTATTTCTGAAATACGATTTGGTAGTGTGTTGGGAAGAATCGGGCTGGCTTACATGTTCGCGAATATTATTTATTTGTACACCACACAACGCGGACAGATTATTTGGTTTTGTTCTTTGCTGGTAGGATACTGGCTGATGCTGTTTTTCAATTCTGCTCCCGGTTATCCAATGGGTGATTTAACCATGGAAGGTAATTTCGCTTCCTACCTTGATCGATTGATTATGCCCGGCAGACTTTATTTAAAAATTCACGACCCTGAAGGTTTGATCTCTACTATTCCTGCAATCGGTACCGCCTTGTTGGGAATTTATGCTGGCAATTTGCTGAAGAACAGTCCGCTGACGATGCAACGTAAGGCACTTCAATTATTGATCATGGGAATTGTTTCGCTTGTGCTCGCACAGATTTGGAACCTTATTTTCCCCTTCAATAAAAACTTATGGTCAAGTTCATTTGTATTGCATGTTGGTGGGTGGAGTCTTATTTTATTATCCATCTTTTATTATATCATCGATGTTCAGGGCTATAAGCGATGGGCATTTTTCTTTTCTGTAATTGGCATGAATTCTATTTTGATATACATGTCGGGGAGATTTATTGATTGGGGATATACAATGGAAGCAATCTTTGGCTGGCTTGGGCAATTGACTGGCGAGCCCTTGAAATATTTGGTATATGCCATTTGCTATGTATTGGTAGAGTGGATGTTTTTATATTTTCTGTATAAGAAGAATGTATTTTTGAGGGTGTGATTTGCAGCCGAAACTAATTTTATAGATTAAACTTACCCGACAATAATCTGATTCAGATGGTATTATCTTTAGGCTTTTAAATGCCGGGTAAAGTAAATGCAATCAATGACCATTAAACAAAAGGTAGACGAGATGAACTTGAAAATTGTGTTGATTATTTTTTTATCGTTGAACTTGCTTTCATTTACAAATTGTAAAGATTCTACTGTAACTCCAGTACCAGTTGAACCTGATCCATCAGTATTTTATTTTGGTGCCGATCTCTCTTATGTTAATCAAATACTGGATCATGATGGCGTGTATAAAGATCAGAATGTGGTAATGAATCCATATCCGATATTTAAAGACAATGGTGCTAACCTTGTTCGCCTCCGATTATGGCATAATCCAACCTGGACAAAGGAAGTATATGGAGGTGATGGAACGCAATTATATAACGATTTAAAGGATGTTGAGAAATCAATTACACTCGCCAAAGCTCAAAGCATGGAAGTGTTATTGGATTTTCATTATTCCGATACATGGGCTGATCCTTCCAAGCAATACATTCCTGCTGCGTGGGAGGGGATTAAAGATATTAATGTGTTGAGAGATTCAGTGTACAACTATACCTTTAAAACATTACAGTACCTGAATTTAAAAGGACTTCTTCCTGAACTGGTTCAGATCGGAAATGAAACGAATTGCGGAATGTTTTTTTCAGCAGCACCTTCGGGATTTCCTACTTGCAATGTATGCGATGGGTCATGGCAAAACATGGGAAAGGTATTGAATGCGGGAATAAAAGCAGTACGTGATGTAACGGCAACCACAACGATCAAAACAAAAATTCTATTGCACGTTGCTGATCCTAAAAATGTGCAATGGTGGTTTGATAATATTAAGGGCCAGGCATTGGTTACGGATTTTGATATGATTGGATTTTCATATTACCCACTGTGGCATACAACTGTTGGTGTGAATGATATTTCAACTTCTGTTTCTGGTTATAAATCAAGATACTCAAAAGACGTAATCATTTTGGAAACAGCATATCCTTGGACAACTACTGGTAACGATAGTTATGGTAATCAATTTGGTGGACAGACTCCAATCGCAGGTTTTCCTTTTACGATTCAAGGTCAATATGATTTTCTGAAAAAATTAACGACAGAAGTAAAAGATGGTGGAGGTTTAGGTGTGGTGTACTGGGAGCCGGCATGGATTACCTCTAACCTGAAAGATAAATGGGGAACCGGATCAACCTGGGAGAACTGTGCCTTCTTTGATTATACCGGAAATAAAATCAAAGGGATCGAGTACATGACATTTGAGTATTAAAGAACGGTATGTCATTCATCAAACCTAAGGTTCAAAGAAAAGTCGTTCAGGGTATCATTCATTTCTGAAAGCCATGAGACAATCGCTCCTCATTATGTAAGATCGATGTATGTTTACCACTCCGTTGCTTGCGAAGATGACCTCTCGAAATCGAGTCAAGATTCATTTTCTTCCTATCTTTAATGACCCCTTTAATTTTCTATCGAGATTAAAGTTCCTTTGCGTATGACAAAAAGCTACTGGCGTTTCATTTTTCTTGTTTTCTTGATATTCACTTCCCTCAACACCACCTGTCAGCAGACCGTTGCGGAGCAGGAACAACTTCTCCAAACAGCCATTCAAGCAAAGGATAATGGTAAAGCATCTTTTTATGCTTACGAATTAGCCAAACGTTATATTGAAGAACAAAAACCTGAAAAAGCTTCGGCCTATCTTGTTCAAAGCATTTCCTACGCAAAGAAGTCTGGAGATAAAGTATTGCTCTATCTCGGTTACGATCGAATGGGACAATTGCTCAGTTCACAAAAAAAGTATGACAAGGCATTGGAGAATTATCAGAGTGCACTTGAAACTGCGCAAGCGCAAAAAAAAGCAGAATACATTCTTGATGCTTTGATGAATGTGTCTTTGACCTATGGCGCACTCGCAAAATACAAAAAGGCAATTGATCCCTTAGAACAAGCATTGGCGATTACACTGCGACAGAATGATGCGTTAAAGCAGCAACAGTGTTACGAATTATTATCTGACTACTACTCACACCTCGGCAAAGCGGATAAGGTAAATGAGTACAAAGAGTTAAATACCAAACTCATTCAACGTCAGGAACAGGAACAACAAAAACAAAAGCAACAGGAAGCGTTAGAAAGCCAGGTGAAAGAAAAAGATGTTGCACAGAAAACAGCACGAGCCCAATTAGAAAAGCAATCACTTCTTCTGCATAAAGCAGAAGATTCTCTTCTTACCACACGTTACTCATTGAGCGAAACAAAATCGTCCTTAGAAGAGGCACGTGTTACAAATGAGAAACGTCAACTTGAAATCGATCTTCTCAATAAAGATAAAGCATTATCCGAACTGCGACTTCAGGAGCAGGAGACTCGACTAAAGAATGAAGCGCTGATCCGAAATTCTATTATTGTTGGAACAGTATTACTGGCAGCGCTGGTACTGGTTATGGTATATAGTTACAGACGCACCCTGGCAACAAATAAAAAGATTGATCGTCAGAACAAAAGTATCAAGAGCAGTATTAATTATGCTCAACGAATTCAGGAGGCGATGCTTCCGAAACCTGATCTGCAGAAAAAATTAATTTCTGACTCTTTCATCTTATTGAAACCGAGAGATATTGTGAGTGGCGATTTTTATTGGCTTTCCGAAATCAAGAGCTGGTATAGTCCGGATGTAATTATTGCAGCAGCGGATTGCACGGGTCATGGTGTTCCGGGTGCGTTCATGTCAATGATTGGGATGAACGCATTGAACGGAATTGTAGGTGGAGGAATTGCTGAGCCCGATCAGATTTTGCAATCACTCGACAAGGAGATTCGTGCAGCGCTTCAGCAAGACAAAACGGGAAACAACGATGGCATGGATATCGCGTTGTGTATCTACAGGAAGGAAAAAAGTATTTTGGAATTTGCAGGCGCAAAAAATCCATTGGTTTATATTCAGGATGGCAAGCTTACGCAGATCAAAGGTGATGTTCATCCAATAGGTGGCTCCAAACGCAACCATGAGTTTACCTACCGCAAGCATAAAGTACCTATCGAAGAGACAACCATTGTCTATTTATTTTCCGATGGCTATCGCGATCAGTTCGGTGGCAAGGATGGAACCAAATTTCTTACAAAGAATTTTAATCAACTGCTACTCGAAATCCATCAAAAGTCGATGGAAGAACAGAAACAAATTCTGGATCAACGCATCGAAGCCTGGAAATCTGGTCACCCGCAAACAGACGATATTTTGGTGATTGGATTTAAGTTAGAGCCGGGTGGTGGGAGTTGATCAATGTTTGAGAAATACTTACACCTGATCTTAAAAGATTAACATCCTCTCCGTCTATTCCAAACGATTCGTCAATAACAATCTATAGTTCAGTGGATAGAATACTATGTTCACTTTGCGTGTTGATTTTCTTAATAGGCCCACTCGGGTATTTGAATTATCAATTTCAATAATGCACAATCAGTCTTGTCAGTTGTGGTTTCTACGGTAGCGTTATTATTATTTATTTTGGTACTTTTAGATGTTTACTTTCCTCTTCAAGCTCTAAGCAATAACGTTATGAAAATGTGCTTTTTTCAGACAATTACTCTCGTAAAGACAATCTTCACCAGCCTACTCGTTTTATCAGTTACTCTTTGCTTCTCACAGGAATTTGAATTTAAACGCGAAATTAGTGGATATGAGGCAGGTAATATTCAACTCGATGGTTGGAAATATTAGAATCTGACCGAGACGGAAACCTCCTTATCCACGACTCCGAGTATAACATTGTTTATATACTGAATAGTGAAGGCATTCTTTTGAATAGAATATCATACAGTGATACATATAATAATTTCTCTAGCCATGTGGCGGTTGATAATGAAAAGCGAATTATCATCAGTAGTTGGTATCTGAAAAAAGTATTCATATATAATTTTGACGGACAACTTCTATCCGTGTTTACAAGAGCGAACACCTTATTTGGAAGTGTGGATACCGATTTATCTGATAATATTTATATACTCAGTAATACAGGGATTATTGTTTTTAATAAGAATGGAGTTTTTCAAAAAACGATTGGTGAGTTTGGCACGGGAGATAATCAATTGAGTTCACCTGCAGATCTGGCTATTGATGATGATAAAATATTTGTGTCAGATAGGAATAGAGTACACGTTTACTCTACGGCAGGCGAATATCTGTATCATTTTGATTTTTCAGGAACTCTAAATTTGCCAGGCGATATTGCTATCCACCCTAATGGATTAATTTATGTATCCAATTCATCATATCACAGAATTGATATATTTTCTTTATTGGGCACCCCTGCTGGAAGTTTGGGTACTGTTGGGGTAGGTGATGGCGAAATGGATGGGGTAACAGGAATCTCCATAGATTCAGACGGCAATATTTATCAAGCTGACTTTGCTTCCAAAATACAGGTGTTTACAAGTACTGGAGTATTTATAAAAAAGATAGGAACGAGTTTTAGCCAGCGAAAAGATGTTTTACACTTTCCCTCATCAATCGATTTTGATAATGACGGCAACTTTTACATTATTAATGGGGAATATCCTGAGATAAAACGAATTAATAGGAATGCCCTTACAATTTCCTCTTTTGGAAGTTTCCTCTTTGAACAAGGAGCGATAGTTGGTCCATGGTTGCCCAATTTATGTGTGAACTCACAAAAAACAATTATTGCTGTCGATTATGTTCCTTTCAAAACGCGCATTATGATGATTGACCTCGATGGAAATTTCATCAAGGAAATTATTAAACCTGGTACAGGACTTGATTTTTCAGGTCATGTTTTTGTTGAGACCAATAAAGGAGATAGTATTTATCTTTATAATACATCTCGAGTATATATATATGACAAAGAAGGAAATCACCTCAGCGATTTTTCAGTGTGGCAAACCAGTGATCCACTCGGTGACGATCACCAATTCATGTATACCTCTGGATTAGCAATAGACGATAACAATAATGTATTTACAATTGATCCACCTGGCAACATTGTAAACATGTATTCTCCGGATGGGGTTTTTGTTCGAAACTTTTATGCGGAGACTCCATATAGTGTAACAACTGATTCCGAACGCGGCTTGATTTACATATCGGGCGAACGTAATATCATTTCAGTTTATGATTATGAAGGTAACGCAATAGAAGTATTGCAAAGCAGGGGAACCCAACTTGGGGAGTTTCTCCTTCCAACCGATATTGCAATTGATCCGCTTACCCATAATCTCTTTATTAACGATGTGCGTAATCAAAGTATTCAGGAAGCTAAATTTATTTATGAACCTGCTATTTTATCGCTTGAAGATCCTCAGAAGTCAATCGAATTTTACCCAAATCCGGTGAGCATATCTTTCACTTTAAAAACAGAAAAAATTATTCTTAAGATGAAAGCTATTGATGCCCTTGGACAAGAGCAAGATATGACTTGGTCAGAAAATCAGATTGACGCTAGCAAACTGAAGTCAGGCATCTGTATAGTCCTAGTGTATTTTGCTTCGGAGGTGTACACTTTCAAAATTATGAAGCATTAGTATGCTCTAAAGCAGAATATACTCTCACAGCATATCACTTTCGATTCTTACCCAATGTGGAGTTCATACAATTTTCTATGCTTGAGAAGGGAAATTGATTCAATTTTATTTCTTGTGACGGATTATTTTAATAGAACCCTTTCTGCACAAAAGAACTGCACAGAAAGGATGATCTATCTATCTATACTTTATTTAGCAACAGCCTCCAAAATTTTTCTCTTCCTTCTAAACCAGAAAAAATACCAAGCTGCTCCACTAAGAATAATAAGAGGCCAAAAGTAGGCGAGCGTTATCAATATGTTCATGAAGCCACTCATGCCTGCGTCAAAGGCTTGAGAGAATTTCTCTGCTAGACTTGGTCCTGCTTTAACTGCAGCAACTTGTTCCTCAACAACCTGATAGAACTCGAGTTGAATGGTGCTGTAACGAACCTGATCGTGCAAAAAATTAATTCGACTGACAGTGGCTTCTATTTCTTCATGCAATTCAACGATCTGTTGTTCAGCTTTCAGAAGCTCTTCGATGGTGCCTGCCTTGTGACGAAGTATATCTGTGTAGCGTTGTTCTACTTCTCGTTTTGTACGCAGCCGCGACTCTAGGTCAATAAATTCTTTTGATGCATCTTCCGTATTGATTTTTCGATAGTTCACGAAAACAGCTTGCCCATCAATTGCTTTCAGCAAGTCATCAAAGTAATCACTTAGAACACGAATCGTTAGATGTTCCGTGAGGATAGGGTTTTCTAACTCCAGGTTAGATGAAGCGATATAAGCGGAATACTTTCTAACCGCTACTTCAATCAGCTCTTGACTTTTCTTTACGTTGTTTACCTGGAAACGATACTCTGCATTCTTAATCATCTTACCCTTTCCATCTGAATAAATGTCCTGCAATGGAGTAACCGCCAATGGATCTTGCTTAGCGCTAAGCATCGTTGCATCCGTTGAATCCCCCAGCGCAGATTCATTTGATTTTTGGGCACAAGAAATCAATACCATGGCCGTTAGGCCTATGAACATCAGTTTTTTCATAAGATTTGTTTTAAGTGAAGCCGTCTACTGGATAGCAGACGGCCAGATTATCCTACTTGGATTGAAGAGAGTCTTGTGAAGGTTCTGTACTCAAGGTGGAATCAGATTTCACAACAACAGAATCAGTCTTGGATGATACCTGTGTTTCATGATTGGGTTTTGGGTCGCAGGAAGAAGCCACGATCAGAACTCCAATGGCCATGATGGAAAGAATTTTGTGTTTCATAGTGAATTGATTTAAAGATTTGGCCTTTATCAAAAACAGGCGACCGGGTAACCCAACGGAAAAATATTTTTACCTTGGGTTACTTTGAGGTTCCATTTTGATTAAGCTCGCAATTGCCTACTATGCCATATTTGGATGAGTCCCTGGTCTTGGAATTACGAAAAAAGAGCAGCGTTGCGTTAACGCAATTATATAAAACTCACTATCCTATGGTTTTGAATCTGGTGCTCAGCAACAGTGGAACCGAGCAGGAGGCAAAAGACATTTACCAGGAAGCAATCATTCATTTTTATGAAAGATTACAGCAGACTGAGTTTGTGTTGACCTGCAAGATTAAAACTTATCTCTATGCAGTGAGTCGTAAACTTTGGTTAAAAAGATTAGTCGCGCGGAAAAAGGAAGTTAGGATTGAGGAGGAAGAACGATTTGCAGGGATTGATGAGGCGATGGCAGAACTGGACTCAAAGGAAAAAGAGTTCAACACAATGGATGAGTCCTTGAACCAATTAGGTGAGCCGTGCAAAAGTATTTTGGAAGATTTTTACCTACGAAGTCAGACGGTGGAGGAGATAACAAACAAGTTTGGTTACACGAATACAGACAACGCAAAAAACCAAAAGTATAAGTGTCTTCAACGATTGAAAAGAATATTTTTTGACGAACGTTCAAAGCTGTTATGAATATTGAAGAGATGGATTTATTGGACAGATACGCAGCGGGCTCTTTGAGTGAAGAGCAGAAATTGCAATTTGAGGAGAGAATGAGCAACAATCTATCTTTCAGAGAAAGAGTAGAAGCTCATGTATTATTTGTACGTGCCTTTAAAGAACACGGAGAGAGGAAATCGCTTAAAAAGACATTAAATAGTATTCACAGTGAACAGGATAATACCATCCATTTAAATGTTGAGAAATCTAAACAAGGCTATCGCCTGCAAAGGATTTGGCCCACTATTGCAGTAGCGGCTTCGGTAGCTTTGATATGTGTTGCTGGAGGATTTTTCATGTTCATGTCGTATGACAAAGGTCATCAGGCTAATTATCTGGAGTTGCGAAAAAATGTCGAGAAGCTTAAGAAGTCACAAACCCAGATTCTTGAAAACATCAAAAAAAACAAAGCACCCGATCTTTCTCCGGGTAAATATAGTGGCTCTGGGTTTTTAATATCGCCAAATGGGTATGTTGTTACTGCCTACCACGTAGTGAAGTCTGCCGACTCTATATTTATTGAGAATGAAAAATTCGGAAGACTTAAGACAAGCCTTGTGTATACGGATGCAGCCAACGATATTGCTTTGCTATTGATATCCGACATTCAATTTAAGGGAGGTTCTGTGATGCCGGTGATCAGGAAGATGGAAGGCAATCTTGGAGAATCAGTTTATACATTAGGATTTCCCCGTGAAGATATTGTGTATGGAGAAGGTAGTATTAGTGCAGCGAGTGGTTATGAACAAAATGAAAATTCATACCAGGTATCCATCCCATTAAACCCAGGTAATAGTGGCGGCCCCATGATTGATCAACAGGGTGCGGTGGTTGGAATTATTAGTGGAATTCAAACTGAGACAAGAGGAGCAGCCTTTGCTATAAAGTCAAGTGTATTATTAGAGACAATCCAAAACATTCCAGTCGATTCACTAGCAAAGCCCATTAATCTGACTGGAAAAAATCAATGGGGAGGAATGACGAGAGTGAATCAAATCAAAAAGTGGAGTGATTTTGTTTTTATTGTGAAAGTCTACAATGAAAACTGATATTCAAGCCATTCTGTCGAGGTGAGCGGATTCGAACCTCCGGCCTTCCTGCCTTTGGCGGGATGCGCTAACCGGTAAATCCGATATCATCCAAATATCTTTTCGCTCCACGACTCTTAATTTTCTTTTCTAATCGCAGCGCATCTGAATTTGAATCACGATCAAAAGATTTGATTAGTATCCAAGGCATGCCTTTGCTTGTGAATTTGCTTTTGTGATGATTGTGATCGTAAAGTCTTGATGCAAGGTTACTAGTGCTTCCAACATAATAAAGTTGCAACGATTCACTATAAATAATATAAACATGATACATAACGTAATTTAAAAAGAGGTTATCTCCAAAAACAAACTCTACAAGTCGAGGTGAGAGGATTCGAACCTCCGGCCTTCCCGCCTTTGGCGGGATGCACACACCTCGATAAACTAGATCGTCATTCTATTTAAGCATCAAATCATTTTGCAAATAGCAAGATTAGACACTCAAATATTATGGGTTGCAATTAATAAGAATTATGATTTTAACCGACAATGAAGGCTATTTCTTCTTCTTGTCTTTTTTCAGACTGTTGAAAAACTTCGCCCAGTTAAATGGGTTCAGGAAAGGATTCGATACCGGTTGATAGCGAGCATTGGTTGAACTTGCCCACTGATTTAAATAGTAACGCTGATTTTGATATCCATCCATAGGTGTTGATTTCATCATCAAGGCCAGCAATTCAGAATTCATATTTCTTTTGTCAATCTGTCCGTCCTCAAGCGGAATATTAAGCGCTAAAATAGCTTCCTTAAAAACTTCTTCGGTTGGGAAAGCCGTTACAATAACCGGTTCTAACATAGTGGTATCCTGAACAAGAGAAATAATAATGGTCTGATATTCAGTAGCACTCTCCTGCACTACAAATTGTTGATGCGCAAAGCCTACATAACTTACCAATACTTCATCGCCAACTAAAACAGGCATGGAGAAAAAGCCCACTTGATTCGTTGTCACTCCGCGACCGGCCTTTGGGACATAAACGTGCACACCGGGTAAAGTCATTACACTGTCTCTATCATCCTGAGCCAACACAACTCCGGATAATTGAATCACACGTTTTGCTTGCTGTGCAAAACCAGTTTGAGACACACCAAAAACCGCTAAGGTTATGATAAAAAGGGCGATTACGTTCAGACGATTGGGCTTCACTTCCTTCATTTTATAGACTTTCAAATATAGATATAAGCCCTACACCAGCCTAATTTATATACCTTTACCGGCAGAGCTATGATGGTACATGAGGCTTAAAAGTTTTAATCTAACACTGGGATCGCAGATTTTTAAAGCATGTGCTGACGAATCGCGCCTGCGCATACTGGGACTGATTGTGATGAATGGTGAAATGTGTATCTCCGATCTTGAGAAAATTCTGGACTTCACCCAAGCCAAAACTTCACGACATCTGATCTACCTTAAAAATTCGGGCATTCTGAGTTTCAGGCGCTATAACAATTGGGTTTTTTACCAGGTAAAAGATGAAGCTGAAGATATTATTCGCCAGATTTTTCAGTTCATTCGTAAAGACCAGCAACTTCAAAAAGATCAGCAGGTGTATCAGACTTTGTTTACCAACCGTGAGTTAGCCGTTACGAATGTACAGGTTCAGCAGTGGTTGAAGAAAGTTTAAAAATTTCAGGTTCCAGGTTCAAAGTTTCATGTTCCAAGTCTATTGTCTAATATCTAGCGACTAATGTCAACAAAAAAATACACGTGCATTTTCTTCGATCTCGATCATACCTTGTGGGATTATGAAACCAATTCAAAAGAAACACTTGAAGAACTGTATGGTCAGTATCAACTTCGTGAAAAAGGAATACAAAATTTCAATGCATTTCATCAACGCTTTCAGGAAGTAAACACGCAGCTTTGGGTGTTGTATGATACTGGGAAAATTGGAAGCGAGGTAATCCGCAAAGAACGCTTCAAACAAATTCTGGAAGCATTCGATGCCTATGATGAAAAACTAAGTCAGGATATTTCGCATGATTATTTGATGACGTGTCCAAACAAAGGAAACTTAATTCCCGGAGCCATTAATGTATTGGAATATTTAAAAGATCGTTCGTATAACATGAGTGTGATTACAAATGGCTTTGAGGAAATTCAAAATTTAAAACTAACCTCTGGAAATCTCCACGGTTATTTCGATCACATCATTACCTCTCAAAAAGCAGGGCATCGAAAGCCAGCACCCGAAATTTTTCAATTTGCATTGCAGGCGCACAAGGTTCAGAATTATGAATCGTTGATGATTGGCGATAATTTAATTACCGATATGGGTGGTGCGAAAAAATCGGGAATTGATACCGTGTATTATAATCCGGATAACATTCCGCACAAAGAGACTTTGCATCATGAAATTTCGAGGTTGGAGGAGCTGCTGCAAATTCTCTGATTTCAATTACCTTTACGGCCAATCATTTTAAAGCATTAACCTAACTAATTATATTTTATGTCGAACGGATTTTTCAATGTCCCTCTCCCGAAAAATGAACCTGTACTCAGTTACGCACCCGGCAGTAAAGAACGCGCAGGATTAAAAAAAGCACTGGAAGAAATGCGCGCTCAGGTTTTGGATATACCCATGTATATCGGTGGAGATGAAGTGCGTTCAGGAAAAACAAAACGTCTTTCACCTCCGCACGATCATCAGCATGCCTTAGCAAACTTTCATGAAGGTGATGCTTCACATGTTGAACAAGCTATCAACGCTGCATTGGGTGCGAAAGAATTGTGGGCGGGATTAAGCTGGGAAAATCGAGCGAGCATTTTTTTAAAGGCTGCCGATCTCTTGGCGGGTCCTTACCGATACAAAATTAATGCGGCCACCATGTTGGGCCAATCAAAGAGTCCGTATCAGGCCGAGATTGATTCAGCTTGTGAGTTGATTGACTTCCTGCGTTTCAATGTATTTTTCATGTCGCAGATTTATCACGAGCAACCAGAGTCTTCTCCTGGTGTTTGGAACCGAATTGAATACAGACCATTAGAAGGATTTACATTCGCTCTAACACCATTCAACTTTACAGCGATTGCGGGAAACTTGCCAACGAGTATGGCGATGATGGGCAACACCGTTGTGTGGAAGCCAGCGAATACACAAGTCTATTCTGCAAATGTGATCATGCAAGTGTTGAAAGAAGCGGGCTTACCGGATGGTGTCATCAATCTTGTTTATGTAGATGGACCAACAGCAGGTGATGTAATTTTTAATCACAAAGATTTTGCTGGAATACATTTTACCGGAAGCACTGGAGTGTTTCAAGGTATGTGGAAAACTATTGGCGCCAATATTCAAAAGTACAGATCGTATCCTCGCATTGTTGGTGAAACTGGTGGTAAAGATTTTATCATGGTGCACAAGAGTGCCGATGCGAAGCAAGTGTCGACAGCAATGGCACGTGGAGCGTTTGAATACCAAGGGCAAAAATGTTCTGCTGCATCACGTTGCTACATCCCTTCCAATCTTTGGGATGATGTGAAGAAATATTTAATTGAAGATTTAAAATCATTCAAAGTTGGTGGAACCGAAGATTTTGGAAACTTCATCAATGCTGTGATTGATGAGAAAGCATTTAACTCGATTACAGGATACATTGAAAAGGCAAGACAAAATCCGTTGAATGAAATTATTGCAGGAGGGAAGTATGATAAATCGAAAGGTTATTTCATAGAGCCAACAGTAATTGTTTCAAAAGATCCATCATCACTCACCATGTGTGAGGAAATTTTCGGACCAGTGCTGACTGTATATGTATATCACTCTGAAAATTTTGAGCAGACATTAGAGCTTGTGGATAGCACATCACCTTATGCTTTAACGGGATCCATCATAGCGAAAGATCGTTACGCAATTGAACTGGCAACAACCAAACTTCAGAATTCCGCTGGTAACTTCTACATCAATGATAAACCAACCGGAGCTGTTGTAGGACAACAACCTTTCGGTGGGGCAAGAGGATCCGGAACAAATGACAAAGCAGGAGCGAAAGTGAATTTACTTCGTTGGGTTTCGTTGCGCACCATTAAAGAAACATTTGTAACACCGGTTGATTACAGATATCCATTCTTAGATAAGGAATAGAATTTAATGAAATAGATAAAGCCATCGATTCACAGTTTGAATCGATGGTTTTTTCTTTTAAAACAACTTCACTTTTGTATTGCTGAATTGATTGCCATCGAAAAAATCTCCCATCAACATTTCTCCTCTAACCATCAAGTAAGGCTTTTTTACACTTTCAGGAATATCAAATACGAGCACCGTTGTTTCTTCTGATTGGGAAGAAGTGAGGTATTCATCTTTGTACCCGAAAGGTGTTGAAGAGTTCAAGGCAATTTGAGCTTCTGTAATGTTCTCATATTTATTGCCCGCTTCATCGATAAGAAATGCAATCGAGTTTTTCCAGGGATGACTAACGCGCTTGGCATTGTTGACTACTTTAAAGGAAACTACATAATAGTTTCCGTGAGCCGTCAATGTATCCTTGTTTCCATCAATCTTTTTCTGTACTGAAAAATTCTCAATTACATATTCGAAATCATCATGATGGATGGGCTGGCCGGCATCAATAATCTTTTCTTCGCTTGTTGAACAAGATACCAACAAGAACAGCGACACAAACGCGAGATGTTGTCTGACTATTTTTATTGTTTTCATATTGGTTTTGTTTTGATTCAAAACTTGTTCGCTTAGTTGAGCTTTGATGTTTCTGTTTCTTTGTACCAATGAATCTTGCGTGAGAAATACATCACCATGCCAACAATCAGGAAGAGTCCAATGCTTCCTAACAATAAGGAGTAGTCTTGTTGAAGAATGATTACAAATATGAAAGTGTAAAAAATCACCAACAGGATTGAGAAGAGGAGCGATAACTTTCTGGTTCGAAGAAAGGTTGTTGAATATAAACCAATCAAGATCACCGTTGCTGCGGATGAGATAATGTAGGATACATTGTAACCGAGATGTTCAGAAAAACTCAGCAAGAGTGAATAATAAATAATGAGTGCTGTACCAATCAATATGTATTGAAATGGATGTATCCTGATCTTTTGTGTGATCTCAACCAGAAACAGTGAAACAAAAGTTAATAAGATAATTAACGCAGCGTATTTCGAAGTGCGCATGCTTTTTTGATATTGATCTACTGGCAACAGCAGTTTTACACCAAACTCAGAACCGGTCAAAGTTTGTTCATTGCCTTTCCATTGTTGAGAGAACGGGCGATTGTAATGAAGTACTTTCCAGGAAGCTTCGAATCCTGCATCTGAAATTTTGCTGGTGTCTGGAAGAAACTCTCCATCAAAACTTGGATTACTCCATGTGCTTGCAATCTTTACACTGGTAGTTTTGCCTGCGGGCACAAAATCCAAACGCTTGCTTCCTTTAAGGTTTAGTTTAATGGATACGTCTTTCTTAAAGCTGTCTTTATTTTCCCAATTGAGTTTGGTCATAATTCCTTTGCTGGAATTCGTTGTGTTCGTTTCGTTGTTCGCATACGCAACAACTGTTTCATTTTCATAGTTTCGGGAATTAATTGCCAAACTGTTGGATGGTTCAGTGTTATATGGTTTTCCACCCACTAAAAAAGTAGGGTTATCACTGATGCCTCGTAAATCAGTAATGCCGAAGATCATATAAGCATCTTTCCACTGCACTAATTCTTCTGGTATGGATAAAGCTTTGAAGTCGGGTTGTTGAAACTCTGAATTTATCTGAAGCCCCGATTCATATACAACTACCTCAAAAATTCCACGATGACGAGTATCCGGTTTTACATCTCCATCAATGGACAGATTTTCAGGTAAAAAGAAAGCTTTTTCAATGTGCTCCCTGATTTCGGTTCCATCTTTTCCGCGATCAATGATTTCTTGTTTGATGTATGGAATCACCAATACAGGCCCGGTTAAGGTTTGACTGCCAGACCATTTGTCAGTTACTTCTCGCATCACTTCATCCGATCGTTGCTGACGTTCTTCAATCAGACTTTGAATCCACGATGATGGAATGAGCAAGATGAGAATCAGAAATCCAATTGAGATGAGTTTGATCATAATCGATTCCTGAATCCATTGGTTTAATCTTTCGAAGAGGTTAGGAGGCGGTGTTAGTGTTTCCATTGATTTGAATATTAAGTTATTGTTGATTTATAAGCTGACTTACTAATTGTTGTTTTTCTGTTACTTGAACCGGAACTTCCTGGTTCAATTCGGTTTTATTGTGATCCACCTTTGATAAAATAGATTCCAGAATAGGAAGCATGTTATTGAGGTTGCGGGTCTTGATGATAAAATTCCAGAGCGGTTCAAATTTTTTCCAACCACCACTGTACAGAAAATGTTTCAGCATGTGTTTGACTGAATCATGCTTTACACTGGCTTTTGCAATGTTGGCCCACGTATAAAATTCTTTGTATGCCCAATGATATCCCTGTTCTAATTCATCCGCTGAAATTTTTTTTGTTTTGTAAACAACATGACGCGTGTCGTATAAATCCCAGTTGTTTGTGAGAATACGATCCTGTTGTTTCATCTCTGAATAGAGCTGCGTTCCAGGATAAGGTGTCAGGATATGATACGTTGAAGTGGTTATTGAATTCTCAACTCCCCATTCAACCGTGCGCTTGAATACATCTTTATTATCTTCATCTAAACCAAAAACAAAACTGCCGTTGATCATGATGCCTAAATCATGAAGTCTCTTTGTAGCTTTTTTATAATCCTTTAACAGGTTTTGTTTTTTGTTGCTCTGTTTAAGATTCTCTGGAGAGAAGGTTTCAAATCCTACAAACAAACTTCGCAATCCGGCATCTGCAGCCTTTTCGATAAGATTACCTCGAAGGATGGCATCGACAGTTGAAGCCGCTTGAAACATGCGGTTCATTCCTTTCATACCCTCAAACAAAGCGGAACCAAATTTTACATTGCCGAGCAGATGATCATCTAGAAAGTACAGATGCCTCCCTGGCAATCGTTCAATTTCTGCTAAGGCATCATCAACCACTTGCGTATAAAATGATTTTCCGCCTTCGAAGAATGCGTCCTTGTAACAGAAGGTACAATGATGTGGACAACCTCTGGTTACTACAATTGAATTGGGCACGAGATATAAATGTCTCTTGATAAGGTCTCTTCTAATAGGAGGGATGCTTTCTAGTGTTCTTACAGAAGATGAATATCTTTTCTTGGGTCTTCCTGCTTTAAAGTCACTTAAGAATTGTGGAAAGGTTTCTTCTCCAGGTCCAAGGAATATAGAATCGGCATGTTGCATTGCTTCTTCTGGTAATGATGTGACATGAAGTCCTCCGAGAATTACATATGCCCCTTGCTTTCGATAATGATCTGCAAATGAATACGCGCGATAGGCATTTGTAATGTAAACCTGGATGATTACTAAGTCAGGCGAATCATTGAGTTTTACGGTTTCAACGTGTTGATCCTGTAAATCAATTTCATCTTCTGGTGATAAGTATGCAGCTAAAGTTGCCAAACCAAGCGGAGGAAAGAGAGAATACTTTATCGGTCTCCAAAACGGACTTTCTGCTTCTGTCAACGCGGGGAGAATCATCTTTACTTTCATGTTATTTCTTTAAAAGTACTTTCAATTTAAAAGTTAATAGATAAAAAAATTATTTCTGCTGTTTCACCAAAGCCTCTAGTGCGTCCAAATGCTTTTTGAAGGAAGTTATTCCCTTTGCAGTTGCTTTATATTTTGTGTTGGGTTTACGTTCCACAAATGATTTGTTTATGGAGACGTATTTCTCTTTCTCCAAAGCTTTCATGTGCGATGCAAGATGTCCATCAGTAGAACCCAATAGTTCTTTTAGCGAATTGAAATCATACGAATCATTCGTCACGAGCACCGACATAATTTGCAGTCGGGCACGGTGTTCTAAAACTTTATCCAGGTTTTCGAAAAGATTTTTCACCGGTCGTATTTATTGTGCATGATTGTTCCGTAGACAATATGCAAAATTCCAAAACCAATCACCCAAAAAATTAATCCGTAGCCAGGAAATAAAGCAGACACTAAACCCAATATAATTTCCAATATGCCGAGGTAGCGAATTTCATCATACATGTTGGCGCTACCTTGAATAAGCGCTAATCCATAAAACACAAGACTGGCAGGAGCGGCCACTCCAAAGTGTCCGGTGTATAGAAGGATTAGGATAAAAAGACCACCGGTTACTAAAGGTATGGAGAGATTGATAAGCAGTTTTTTGCTGGTAGAATTCCAAAGCTTCTCATTATACTTTTTGGCTTTGCGTGCGCTAAACCATACACCTGTTATCAGTGAAGCAATAAGAACCACGATGGCAATGCCTGTTAATTGTGTTAGAGTTTCAAAGTCGTTAATGGAATAGACTCGCTGATTGAAAGGGGAGATCGGATAATGTATCATAAAGTAAGCAACCACAGCACCGAGTATGGCATAAATCCCTGACATTACTCCCGATAGGCCGCTGAGGGAGAGGAACTTTACGGATCGTTCCATTATGTTTCGGATGGAAGCAAGATCTTTTTCGTATTCTGGAATTTCTTTCATTAGAAAGTACTTTGAGTTACAAAGTTAATGAACGGGATTAGATATGCAAGGGTTTCTTCAAGAAATAGGAATCTGAATGCGTGATATTGGCGAGCAGGTATTGATTGACCTTGGAGTTACTTTAGCTTTAGCAATTCGGCTATCATTCTGTTTATCTCTGTATTTTGATAAACGCCTTTAAAATTTTCAGAACCCGGACCGTACGAGAAAACTGGAACCATCACTGCCGTGTGGTCATTTGTGCTAAAATTTCCCTGGACATACCCTTTGGAAATATTTCCATCCAATAATGTTAGTCCACCGGTTTCATGATCGGCCGTAATGATGAGAAGGGTTTCGCCATTTTGATCCACAAACTTCAAGGCTTCACCTATTGCCTGATCAAAATCCAGTACTTCGCGAACAACATATTCCATATCGTTATTATGACCACCATAATCTATTTGTGCTCCCTCTGCCATAATAAAAAATGGAGCGGATTGCTTTTGAAATGTTGCAATACTTTTCAGTAATGACCTGGTAAGGAAATCAGTCCTACCATCTTTTTTAGAAACCACGGCTGCATCATCCAGTATCACAAATTTTTTATTTCGAATAGTATCAAGTGAACGGAAGGAAGTGGAAACAGTATAGCCTATTTGAGTAAGCGTGGTTATCAAATTTTTTCCGTCCTTACGATTCTTAAAGGCATATGCTCCGCCTCCAATCAAAATATCATTTCCGCTTGAAATAAAATCATTTGCAATGGCTTCATTTAAACTTCGCTCTGGCTGGTGCGCATAAAATGCTGCAGGTGTGGCATCAGTAATATCGCCAGCTGAAATGATGGCCGTCTTAAAACCTCGCTGTTTCAATTTCTCTGTAATGGAAGGCAGTGCAATGCCTGATGAGTCTACTCCAATGTAACGATTTTTTGTTTTATTGCCCGTGGCCATAGCCGTAGCGCCTGCGGCTGAATCCGTAATGTAACTGTCAGAGGAGGTAGTAACTGAAAAACCAATGTCTTTCAAATTAAAAATATTGAGCTTACCCTGATTGGAAGTATAACCACCGTATAACTGAGTGAGACCCATTCCATCACCAATCATCAGTATAACATTTTTTGGGGTTGATGATTTGGTGTACGAATACTTTGGTTGATAAACGGGATGAGGGGTGACGTTCTGAAACGTATTTTTTGATTTACTTTTTATAAAATCGGATAATCCCAATACATCGTCTGTGCCGAGTATATCTACCTTCAATTTCATCCACGTCAACCATGCATTGACAACATCAGGAGCACCCCAAAATCGAATCTTCTTACCTTTCGCATGTACTTCATCAATGAGTGCTTTGAGCTTTTCATGTTCTGATTGAATAAGCACGCCCTTACCATTCCATTGAGCATGATCTTTAAAACTTGTGCTTATCATACTGATGCGACTCAATTGATCATTGGTGTAAACTATTCCGGGTCTTCCGTCAAAATGTATAAAGTCTGGATAGCTGTTCCATTGAGAACGATCGGGTACATTTCCGCTGACAGCAATTTGAAAGGTTGAACATGAAAGTAATTTTGAATACTTCTTCAGTTGTTTCACAAGTTCATTCAAAGTAGCAACACCTTCTGTTTTCAGATCAATCATTAGCGTAAGCGATTTGGTATGGTTGGCATAAACAAATCCTTCGTGCTTAATGATTTTTTGTTCCAGTGGTTTGAAGTAAAGTTCTTCCAGTGTTTTGCCTTCTTCTATCTCCTCTTTTGTGTGCGCTACCATTAACTCGTTTTGTTGCAGAAAGACATCGGCTTCTATAAATCCTACTTGTTGATAGTAGGCCGTGAAAAACGGAATGGGATGAACGTAATCGTTGTGCGCAAAAATGGATGACGAAGTATACTCTTGTGCAGATGATGTTATTAGAACGATAAAGTATAATAGAAATGATAAGGTGAACTTTAACATGGTTGTGTAGTTTCAGATTTGAAGTTCAATATTCAATGTTTCAGGTTTAAAGTTACGGCTACTTTGCAATTGAAGTGGTATAAAGAATATTTCCTTCGTGATCAATGACCTGAACAAGGATTTTATTGGAAATGACTGAGAACAACATGAAGCCATATTCTGAAGCAGCGAATTTACTTGCGGGCAGCATTCTAACCGGAGTACGCTCTGAAGCTGCGCCTGAAATAAAATGATGTAAAGTTTTTATTGACCCGCTAATATGTTGAAGACTGTGTTCATGTCCTGCCAGGTATGCATCTACTTTATATTTTTCGAACAATGGCTGAAGTGAACTGCGAAGGGATCGTGTATCCTGATCCTCTGTTCTGCTTCCCCCTGTGTACATAGGATGATGCCCTACTACGAACTTCCATTTAATATGAGGTGATGGATTAGCCAGTAATTTTTCCAACCAAACTTTTTGGGCTGTAGTGTCCTGCCCATGAACAGCATGGCCTGTACCATTATAGTAATTCTTAATCAGTGGTGTAGTGTCAATAAAGACAATGAGCACTTGTTGCGTTG
The DNA here is from genome assembly GCA_039930485.1 of Chryseolinea sp. GTDB lineage: Bacteria > Bacteroidota > Bacteroidia > Cytophagales > Cyclobacteriaceae > Chryseolinea. The sequence continues at coordinate 4,497 of JBDTTT010000026.1, read as the reverse complement.
TGTCATCATTGAGAATAAACTTTTTGGAATAATATCGTGCTGGCATTTGCCATCTGCGGCTAATTTTTGAATACGCTACCTGTGCATCGGGATTCGCTCCATAATCGTGATTGCCTAATACCGGGTGCCAATCCCATTGCAATGAGAAAGCGGTGTAAATATCTTCATATGAATATTTCCAATGTGGGTCGAACTCGCTAATCACACCTTTGGGATAAAAATTATCGCCAGTAGCAATAATAAAATTGACACTTGCTTCTGATGCAGTCTTACCCATTTGTGCTGCTACATGTTTTTGATGATCTTCACCATTTCTACCCCAATCACCCATCACAATAAAATTGAGGGCCTGAGGATTGACTTGGAGTTTGGTGATTTCTTTTTTATTGTTTTGTGCCCAAAGTGTCAGCACGAATGCATTTGATAATAAGATAAACAAAAATCGAATTGAAGCTTGATTCATTTTAAAATGGCGTAAATAAAATAGTCCACGATCTACAGAACGTTGTTCCCCAGTAAAATACTGAAGAACTACGATGAACTATAGACCGTGGACTGTTAACTAATTTTTAGTATCCCTGATTTTGAACTAGGTATCCTGGCGTACCTGATGCACCATCAATAGCACTTTGTGGAATAGGAAAAAGTCTTTTCAACTTATTGTTGTCAGTCTTTTCTGTCCAGGTTCCTTCATACTTTTCAAAGCGAATCATGTCGGTTCTTCTCAACATCTCCCAATAAAATTCAAACCCACGTTCACGATATAATACATCGAGCGTCATTGTACTTAATGGAGGTGGTGTTAAAGTTCTCGCGGTTCTGGAAGCTCTTACAGTATTTACATCTGCTAAAGCTCCTGATGCATCGCCTTTGCGAAGCTTAGCTTCAGCAAGCATCATGTAAATGTCCGCCAGGCGTATGATCACAATATCGGCATCACCTTTATTTCTTCCTGTATCTGATTTTTTACTGAACTCATATTTTTCTACCCGATAGCCTGTGCTGTATCCACTTCCTTCTCCTGTGAAGTCAATTTGTTCGGTGAAATTTACCAGACGGGTTTTATCCGCGCGCGTGATATTGCGTAGTTTACCAATCTTATATCCAATACCATCAGCACAACGTGTAAAAGGTTGGCCTTTGGCAGTAGTAAGCAAACCATATTGCTGACCTCTTAAAATACCACGATTGATTTCGAAGTTTGCACCTGTAATGCAGGAATCGCCAGGAATGATTAAATTCTCTTTGAAGAATCGCGCATCTTTAGTTGCCGGATCATCTGCACCATACGCTTCTACCCACGATTGGTAAAAATCAGGAGTAATACCAGGACCGTCTGTTCCATTAGCATTTACAAAATCAGGTAACGGAAATTGATCTCCCGATAAAGAAAAGTAAGCCATTCTATTGTGCCCGTTTAGTTCAGCACGCTGATCGATTGCAAAAATCAATTCTTTATTCGTATGATTTTCATCATCAAATATTTCAAAGTACTCAGGTGACAATTGATATTGACCCAAGGCAATAATTTGGTTGCTGTATTCAATCACCTTATCCATGTCTTCAGTTTTGAAATCAAAATTGGCAGCATAGGGATCACGATAAACGGCAGCATTTAAATGCAATCGGGCAAGTAAACCCCACACCGCACCTTTTGTAATTCGGCCTGGTCCAGTGGTGGTAGATACTTGATTCTCGATAGCAAGCAATTCGCTCTTAATGTATTCAACAGCATCATCACCCCGAACACGCTATTGGCCGCGGCGGCCAGCAGCGACAGGCCGAAGCTCAGCTCATACGCGGCCATCGCCCGTGGCTCGGTCGCTACGCGCCAGAACTCCGACGGACCGAGACCGCCCGCCTTGATGGCGAGCGCGCACAACGGAAGCAGCACCAGAAACGCGAGGTACAGCAAGGTGTAGCCCAGGCTGAGCCCAAACCCGGGCAAGACTCCGCGCTTCACGAACATGCTCAATGATCCCGACTGACTTACTTTCCTGGCTGGTAAATTTGGTCGAAGATTCCACGATCGGCGAAGTGCGCCGCTTGAGCCTTTTGCCAGCCGCCGAACAGTTCGTCCACCGTGAACGACGAAATCTTGGGAAACTGCGCCGCGTATTCCCTTGCGACATCCGCATTCCGTGGCCGGTAGTAGTGCTTGGCTGCCACCCGTTGCGCCGCGGGTGTGTACAGGAATTCGAGATAGGCTCGGGCGGCCTGCTCCGTGCCGTGCTTCGCAGTGTATTTGTCGACCGTCGCCACCGGCGGTTCGGCAAGGATGCTGACAGAGGGGTTGACCACCTCGAACTCGTCCTTGCCGAGCTCGTTCTTCGAGAGCAGCGCCTCGTTTTCCCAGGCGATCAGCACATCGCCGATCTTGCGTTCCACAAAGGTAGAGGTGGCGCCGCGTGCGCCTGAATCCAGTACGGGTACGTTCTTGAACAGCCGCGTGACGAAGTCGCGCGCTTTGGCTTCATCGTTGCCGTTCTTGCGCAAGGCATAGCCCCACGCCGCCAGGTAGTTCCAGCGCGCGCCGCCCGAGGTCTTGGGGTTCGGCGTGATCACGGCGATTCCCGGTTTGACCAAGTCGTCCCAGTCGTGGATCTGCTTCGGGTTGCCCTTGCGCACGAGCAACACGATCGTCGACGTATACGGCGTGCTGTTCTCGGGCAGACGCGTCTGCCACTCCTTGGGGACCAGGTTCGCTTGCACCTGCAGCGCGTCGACGTCATAGGCGAGCGCCAGCGTCACCACATCCGCTTCCAGGCCATCGATGACCGCGCGGGCTTGCTTGCCCGACCCACCGTGCGATTGCTTCACGGTCAGCACCTGACCCGCATGGCTCTTGGCCCATTCCGCGGCGAACAGGGGGTTGACCTCGGCGTAGAGCTCACGCGTGGGGTCGTAGCTCACGTTCAAGAGCGAGAGCTCCTTCGGGGGGGGCTCGGATTTTGCTCCCGGATTGGCCCCCATCGTCGGACCGTCCCCACTGGAATCAGACTTTCGGCAGCCAGCCCAGCTCCCGATGGACACCAGTGCCAAGAATAAAGAGAAAATTCGCCGGTTCATCGTGTCCGCCTCGCTGCCCGATGTGTTCGAGATAATTAGAGATTCAGGAACTCCGGGCTCCGGCCCGCAGAGATCTGCACTATCCCGCTAGAGATTCGGGCATTTGCTAGCAGGACGGGCCAGCGGAGTCCAGCGGACAAGACAGGGTTCTATTTTGATGGGGTTCGAGCCCGGACTGCGGCCTCGCACGCCTCTACCGTTCGCGCGGCTCGACCCACCCCCCTCGGCGCAGCGCTGGCGCGTGCGCGTCAGTTGCGGGAGTAGCCGATGACGTTGATGCAACGCGTTGCGTGCGAGCTTCGGCTTTCGTACACGTGCCGCACGTCAGCGTTGAAAAAGATGCTGTCCCCCGTGGCCAGATCGAACGACTGCTCATCGATGATCATGCGCAGCGCGCCGGTGAGCACAATCACCGTCTCCGTCGTGCCGATGCTGTGAGGCTCACTCGGGTGAGAGCCGCGCGGCGCCAAGCGCAATTCATATATTTCCACACCTGGTGCTGCGCCCCCGGGCGAGAGCAGCCGACTCTCCATCTGGCCGCTCACCGTGCGCAGGGCGGGCGTGTCCCCCGCGCGCAGCACGCGCGGTCCGCCGCCTGCCTGCGTCCCCAGGAGCTCCTGAAAGGGCATGCCCAGACCGACGGCGATCTTCCAGAGCACGGACAACGTGGGGTTGGTGCGCGCACCTTCAATCTGCGAGAGCGCGGCACGGCTCACGCCGCTGCGTTGCGCCAGATCGTCCAGGGAGAGCTGCTGCGTACGGCGGTGGTGACGAAGCGCCTCCGCCACTTGCCGCGCCAGCTCTGCAGCGCCGAACACATCCCCGGAATTGGGTGCCACGCGCGGTCGCCCCTGCACCTTGGGCTCTTCCGGCGCGTTCGATGCCGGATCGACGTCATCTTGCGCTGCTGCGGCACTGGCGGCCCGCTCCGCGGCGGCGGACGCTCGGCTCGGCTCCGCTGCCTTGGAGCTGGCCGAGGGATTGCGCCGGACTTTCTTGTTCGAGACCTTGGCGTTCACCCGAGCATCATGCTGGTGAGAAGCTTGATAAACAAGCCTCCGGAGGGACGAATCTCGCGGACTGGACAGCCCCGTCCGTCGCCTCGCGCCCTCTGGATACAGGCCCGCTCGAGCGGCGCAAGCTCCCTGCTTTTCCGAGGCTTCAGAGCGCCATGCCGCTCGCGAGCGGCAGCTGCTCTTCCGTCCGGTGCCGGCGCTGTTCCAGCGCGTCGAGCAACCGGCAGAGCCGCGCAGCACCAAAATTCTGGATGATCAGCGTGGGGCGTTCGAGCTGGCGAGCCACCTTCTTGGCCAGGTGTACCGCGCCGTGGCTGTTGACGTCCGTTACGATCACCACGAGCCTCGAACGCGCGATGGCGGCGCGGATACCATCCATGCCGCGACCGCGCATATGCCCTTCCTCGAACTC
>JBDTTT010000025.1:0-51262 GCA_039930485.1 Chryseolinea sp. | reverse complement strand
GTTTGTTACATTATTAAAAACAGATCCATCAAACTTTTGCCATTGATAGGTAAGATTACTTGCTCCGGTTGCGGTTAAGGTGAGAGAAGCATTGGAGCCATTACATACTGCGGTTGACGTTGGCTGTGAACTGATCGAGATCGTTGGACCAGTCGGTACAGAATTCTCAAAAATCAAAAGTGAGTTGGGTGCTGATGTAATGATAATCTCGGGTTTGCCATCGGCATTCAAATCACCAGTTGTTAGGCCCCGTGGATTCGTAACGGCAGTAATAAATGGAGCAGCAAAAGAAGATGCGTTAATGGTTCCGGCTGTTGAGGTGTTCTTTAAAATAAAAAACTGATCCGTACTTTCACTCGTTACGATTATTTCTGGTTGGCCATCACCATCCAAATCGCGAATGTGCGCTACAGTTGCCGCTGCCGGAATGGTGAAATCAACTTTATTGAATATGATATTTCCGGTAGTGCTTTGATTATGAAAAACAGAGATAAGGGTTGAGTTTGTTCCAGCTCCATGGTAAAGCATAAAATCCATTTTTCCATCCACATCAATATCGCCCGAATACAAACGGCCAGGATTATCTCCAGCAGCAATATTTCCCACAGAGGTAAACTGTGAAGTGACAATTCGATATGCACTGGTATTGCGCCAGATACTTACATTGTCTGTTGTTGGGTTAGTGGACACAAACTCAACAAGTCCATCGTTGTCAAAATCGGCTGAGACGGCACCTCCATTAATGGCGGGTTTTGCGAAATTGATTGCCGCTGAAAAGCTTGGGTAAGCACCTGTGATAAATGCACCGGATCCTCTGTAGCGGTTTTCATAAACGGATAAATTACCGGAACCACTTGTTACACTCACAATGTCAATCATTCCATCCAGATTGAAATCCGCCCATGAACTAATGCGGAGGTTATTAAGGCCACCTGCTACATCAAAACTAATTTCATTGGTGGTGCTGGAATTTTTATAGATACCATGACTGCTCAAAATATCGAGCTTGCCATCGGCATCCACATCCATGAGTTTAATATCTTGGGATGCAGTAGATGTAGTGTCATCCAATAACAAAGATGCAGAAGTGATTGCTCCTGTAGTATGAACATTTCGATAGACCAGTCCATTAAAGAAACTAACATCCGATTCGGCAACAATATCAGGCTTGCCATCATTGTTAAGATCGGCTACCTCAACGTCATAGTCGGCAGTGGTAAGGGGAAGTGTAACGGGTGGAAGAAAGGAAGTGCCATCAAACGTTACTCCGGGTGAGAAGGTAACATTAAACGGGAGATGATAGTAAGAAGTAAGTTTATTGCGCACCACACTTACTCGTTCGTATCCTGCACCTGCCGGTACTTCCGCTTTGATTTCGGTTGCTGTTGATGAGATTACATTTGCCTCAACACCTCCAAACCCAACCCGATTTTCAGAAGCGATAGTTGAAAAGTTACTTCCGGTAATCGTTACTGTACTTCCAATTGGACCTGCCAATGGAGAAACTGTATTGACAGAAATGACCGGAGCGTGAACATTCTTATTTTCTAAAATAGAGAGACGCGATGGAGAACCATTGGTTGTGGCAAAAATCAGATCAGGTTTGTTATCACCATTTAAATCTACTGCACTTGGGCCGGTAGGGTAGGAGGTTGCTCCGCCCCCTTGATATTGATACGATCTAACAAATGCATTTGCATCGAAAGTGCCTCCGGAAAATACATTCTCATATACGCCAATATCAGTATTGTCTGTAGCAACAATATCTGGTTTGTTGTCTCCATTAATATCAGCTATAGAAAATCCACCATATCCACTGACATCTCCGGTAAGGATAACTTCAGTAGCAAAATCGCTTAGTGATAAAGCTCCACCCGTGTTGGTGTTTAGGCGGATATGAATATCACCTGCAAGACCTGTTTTCCAGAGCAGATCATTTTTTCCATCCATGTTAACATCAGCTGCGGTCAGGCTTGCAATTCCGGTTGAAATCGTAAATGTATTTTCGAAGGTTGGTAATCCGGGGGTTGATATATTCCGGAGGATCGTGAATGAACCTCCCTGGTTATGTGTTACGATTAATTCATTTTTTCCATCCCCATCCAAATCACCTGTGGTAGCAGTACTTAATCCATTGATCACTGTACCATTAAAGAAACCGATCGCGGGCCCAAACTCGATGTTACCCGGTGTGCTGATGTTTTGATCAGCCCAAAAATAAGTTGACGTTGAAGAGCTGATCGAACTTTCACCACCCATCAACTCTGGTCGTCCATCGCCATCCAGATCAGCGATGTGTTCAATGGGAGATTCATCACTCGATGCTGACCAAATTTCAGGTAAATCAAAAGCAATGTTGCCCGGTGTGCTGATGTTTCGGAATGTAACAAAGGCTGCAGCAAATGGACTGGTACCTGAAGAGCTGACCATATCTTTCAATCCGTCACCATCCAGATCAGCAAAGCCAAGGCCTGTGCCATTGGTGCCCGAGCCGGGTATGTTGATACTTAACCTGGCAGCGAAGGATGCTGTGGTAATCTCTCCACCAAGACCTAAGTTTCGGTAAATCTCGACAGCATCAGAAGAGTTGCTGGCGCCTGCCAGGTCTACCCATCCATCGCCATCAATATCGAACATTGAAAAACCTTTTTTATCAAAGGAGAAAAACAGGTCGACACGCGGAGCAAAGGATGCCGGTATAATTCTTCCACCGCCATCAAACGTAGGATTAAAAGGCAGATGTGAATTTTGTGAAAGTCCGGTGACTTTGTTGATCACCGTAATGTAATCATGTGTTGCTCCAACCGGAACGGTTACTGTAATTTGCGTAGCAGAGGCGCTGTTTATTGTGGCACGCATCAGGCCAAAGTAGACTACATTGTTCGATGCAGTAGCATCAAAATTATTTCCTGTGATGGTCAGCGTTGTTCCTGCCTTACCGGATGTTGGCGCGAAGGAAGTTACAGCAGGTGCTACGGGAAGAGTTCTTTCTTCTAACACAACGTTATCGATTCCTGAAAGGTATGATGCGTTGGTAGCATAGGTACCTCTGATCTCAATGGACCTAATATTTCTTAAAGCAGCTTTAATTTGATCGCGCGTGGCTACTGCTCCGGTGGTTGTATAGACACGCCAGCCTTGAGTTTCATCCAGCCGTATTGAATAGCTACTCCACGCAGGCGTGGTTGCCGGTTTTGCGGGTAACGAGTAAACCAAGTTTACGGAGCTCGATTCTATGCGCACATCACCATTAATACTAGAGCTTGTGCCAGCCCCCGACTGCTGAAGATCAAAATTCAGATTCATTCCGAGCGAAAGCACGAGGTGGTTTCCACAAAACTTGGCAGGGGCAACCCAGTTTTGAGTACCCGTAGCAGTATTGGCACTGTAGGTAAGGGAAATAAATCCTGCCGGATTTCCACCTGTGGTGGAATAATTGGGGGTAACCGTTGTTGCTGAGTTGAGGAAGGTCCACCCATCAGCATCCGAATCAAAGGTGCTGGTGATTTGAGCTTGCACTGTAAAAGCAAAGGTAACGAGTATCAAAGAGAGAGTCTTTTTCATATTCTAAAAATACCCTGAATTGAAGCGAGGTGAAATAGCATGATGATGTGAGATGGACATTACACCAATAGAATTCATCCCCATCAGACTCACTCGAAGAGGACTATGATGTTTAGTCGGACCTCATTCTTAAAAAAAATATTTAGTTTCAAAACTGAATTATCTGCAAAGGATCAGAATCCCCGAAGACCAGTGACTCTGATCGGGATACAAATTTTTAATTAGAGATGCCTCACCTATGATTTAGGCGATTGCAGTTTTAACAAATGCTTGCTTTTTCCAATACGTTAAACTCCTCCATACCCATTCGAATGGACCATATAAAAAATAACGCATCCAGATGTTGCAGAAAATAATTTGGAATAACCAGATGGCCGCTACTACTAAATAGATTTCATAGCGCTGCAGTTTTCCAAATAATCCGAAGGCAAAACCATTGAAGATCATACTGCAGATAAACGACTGCATGAGATAATTGGTGAGTGCCATTTGCCCAACCGGACGTAACATTGAGAAGAGCCATGTAAACCATCCTGACTTATGAAGCAACATGATCAGACCGAAAATTCCAATCGTGCGTAAAGCACGTGTTACCTGGTAATATTGAAACGGAAGTTGTTTGATGTATTCAAACCCATTAAAATGAACGTTGACTTGTGTTTGTAAATGAAAATAGGACAAGGTTATTCCAAATCCCAAACCAATGACTGCCATCCATGCGTATGTTAATGCTGAAGCATCCCCTGTAAGGATTTCCATTTTAAACAATGCCATTCCAAAGAGCATGAACATGAATACATCCCAACATTGAAAATAGGTGTATTCAACTATGTTATCTACATAGATGTTCGTTCGGTAATCATATACTGATTTATAATTGCCTTGCACTTTTTCGATGGCCTTCTCCATTCTCTTCAGCTTACTTGCTTTTGTAGATCGCTCTTTAAAATCCGTCATGGAGCCAAGCTCTTCTTTTTGTAAAGGAGTAAGTTTTGTTTTCGTAGTATCAATCGCTGCAACGGCTTCACCAATAGCAATCGTTTCTTTCCGTTCGTAGAGATCGCGGTTATCTCTTGCTAAAATCAGAACGAAGCAAACGCTGGCAGCAATCAGTAATGTTTTGGGTGGTAATTTTCTGAAAACAAATAACATCATCCCGTAACAAGCGTAATCAAAAAGTATATCGCCACTCCAAAGTAAAATGTATACATCAAATAGAGATAAGACCATTAGCCAAAGCTGTCGCCTGAAAAAATAATCGGCCGGTTGAAGTCCATTCATATTATTTTCTTTCCGACCAACAAATAAAAGGATACCAGCACCAAAGAGTATAGAAAATAAACCACGTTGTGTTCCATCCATCACTCCATTCACAAAATACCATAGGTAATAATTAATGGTGCCATACTCATTTAAGGTTGAGGGATCGTACCCCACAACCCCCGGCACTGAAAAGCTCGGAATGTTCATAAGCAGAATGCCGAGTATCGCGATGCCGCGAAGACTATCCAGCATCACAATTCTTTCCGACTGGCTGGTAGGCTCTGCTAGAGTGGTTGTACTCATGATCGTGTTATTTAATTGGTGCGTGAGATAACTTCACTGAAGGTAACCAAATCATTACAATCTCTACGAGTAGTATGGGGAGAATCGAAAACATCCACTCCTTTCGAACAGCGTAGTGTGGTTTATACTCGAAATCATTTTTGAGTCAACCCTTTTTTAAAGAATTCATCAACTAAGTTGGGGTCAACTGAATATTTAATGGTATCAGAATATACAAGGACAAGCGCATTGTAGCGTTCTCCCATTTCAGTGAGGTTGGTTACTTCCTTGAAATTATTGAGCATATCTTCATGCTTTGTAAATAAATCGGTTGCGTATTGGTCAAGCGAAGATTGATCAATTGGGTAAGCTTGATATTCTTGAGGCTCCTCCTCCTCTTTTGATAGCGTTAGTCCACAGAGCGGGCATAGTGAACTTACAATTCTTACGCTGGTATAGGCGCGTGGGCCTTCATCTTGAAAATCATTGTCGGAATTTACAGCCAGAAGTTCCCCGTCACTGCATATATAGAAGCTACTTCTGGAGGTTCGGGCTGAGGTAAATGTGCTACTGAAAGCGCAGAGTTGCCTGTTCGCGTTGTAGTACCAGGTTTCGTCTTCATTTATTTTCCCCATGCCAACGGCATCATCATGCGTATACGACATTCTTATTGTGGCATATTTTTCTTCTTTATATTGTTCTACAAGTTGAGCCAGTTTATCCACGATTTTATTTTCTCTATTATCGGTTGAAATAGTTCGCGGATCGAAATTGAATTCAGGAGCAGTAAGCGCTGACGAATTGATAGAAGGTTCATCTGGCCCGGCCTCATCAACGTGCACGGGTTCAACAGAATCCTGCGTCTTTGAAACGACAGTATCGATTGGTACTTGAGTACTATCGGCTGTTTCCCCAGTTGAGTTGTTGTGTTGGTTACAACTAACTGCAACGAGGGGAATGATAAGCAGTAAATGAATCTTCATACTCCTGAGGTTTTTATTGTTTTACCATTTTCGTTAAGTCTTATTTTGCCGATCGAGCTTTGCATACCTTTAACTACCAACGACTGCTACTGCCTCCACTGCCTGAGCTGCCGCCACCACCGCCACTAAAACTGTCGCCAGAACTACTACTGCTATCACTTACTGCTCTTTCTTTCATTCTGCGTAGATAGGCATCATCTGTTTCGTGGTCGAATCTGATTTCGTCTTTATCATTCATTACCGTAGAAAGTAGTATTGAAACGAAGGTGCCTGAAAATGTAGGTAACAACAGGAAGTATGGTTCCAGTGTACTGAAAAGTGACATACCAGCTGTGAGAATAATCGGAGATATCAAAAATAGGATGTTGAGTAAAAGATACTTTCGTTTTCGCGTGGGTTGGTTTTTCCATTTTTTTAATGAAAATAGGTTGATGATAAAAAACAGTAGGCCAATAGAGTATGAAACTGTCAACGGTGTCAGTATCTTCTCAATAGGACTTGGTGGCGTGTATTCATTCTTGCTGTAATACATCAGCTGGTCAATACCCGCATCAATGCCCGCATAGTAATTTGTTTTCTTGAATTGAGGCCCCATTTCTTCATCCTGAATTTGCCTGGTGAGTTCTGAAGGTAAAGCGCCTTCTAAGCCATAGCCTATCTGAATTCTATATTGACGATCGTTGATAAAGATCGCAATGAGTATTCCATTGTTTTTATATTTTTGTCCTATGCCCCACGTATTAAAAATCTCTTTTGAATAGTCTTCCAAATCTTTTCCGTGCAGATTTTTAGCGAGGTATATAAATAATTGATTGCTAGTGCTGTCTTCAAAATCACGGAGTTTGGCGTTTAATAGGTTTTTTTCTTGTTCACTTAAGACACCTTCCTGATCCGTTACATAATTGTCTGGTTTTTCCGGGAACCTCTTCCCCCAATTCTTTTGTCCGTTTGCAAAAAATGGAAATAGGAGAAGTATGATGATCAGGTATTTCATGATTGCGATTTTATGTTCCATCATTTTTATAAATTTTATTGCTTCAAGCATTTGATGACAGGAAAATGCTTCAGAGGTTTTCGTTGGACGCGGACACCTCACATGGGGTAACGGTGTACTTAAATGAAGTGAGTACATTTTTTTCAAACATAAATTCGATGGTCCAGCTTTGATTCTTGGATTCCAAGGTATAATCAAAATGGCGTTGGCCATCTGTCAGAATATCACCTTTATTGAGGTTGGCGGTTTTCAGAAATGCTTCCTCCGTCATACCAATTTTAATGTCCTTGCTAAATGGAATCTTAGAGGATTCTACATAGGCAGAACAAATCAAGTCTTTGGAATTTTCATTGACAATGATTTGAGATTCTTCAAAGTTGATCAACTGCTCACCATTAAAGATGTCATCTGTGAAATCGATCTTTTCCTTTTTTAAATAATTCGTTATGCTTGTGTAGGAGGTTAGCGTAAAAGGTTTTTTAGCAAAAGCATTGAGCCAGTTTAGCCTGGAGGCATACGCCTTATAAAGTTCTTTGCTGATGGTGTACGTTTGTGAGTACGCTTTTCCTTCGGATGGTCTCTCGGGCCACTGATCGTGTTGTACAGTAGCCACAAACCCAGTGGCAGATTCAGTGGCATTTTTCCATTCTTTTCCTATTGCGTTGATCACATTGGGGAGCGTTGTAAAAAATTCACTTTCACGTTCTGCCAGATCGTTTTCATTTAAATAACTTTTTACCCGCCCCATATTATTATCACCAGCCTCCCTGTTGCGATCCATGCCGCAGTTTGGGCATTTGGATCGGATTAGCTTGGTATGATAGGCCATGCCGATCTGACTGTCTTCATCCCAATAGTCGCTGAGCGCAATCAGAGAGTCGTTTGAAAAGAGACAGATCAGTGTTTTCGTGTCACGACCTTCACCGCTCCGGAAGTATTTTCGGGTAAAGGCTCTGAGCTGATTGGATTCATTGAAAAACCAGGTTTCTGTAACTTCTTCGGTCTCGGTTTGATCTTCATATTCTCCTTCATAATCCCGTTGCCGACTATAGTACGATTCAATCGTTCTGTACTGTTGAGTGTCATATTCAGTAATCAATTGTTTCAGATCAAACATTATTTCTGATTCTGTCGGGTCCTCGGATAGTGTTGTCTCTGAGAATTCAGGAAAATTGGAAGATGGCCTGCCAGGTGACTGATCTTGACTGGGAGCCTGCGTTTGTACATATGGGCTAGCAACCTCTGTTGACTGTATAGAGGAAGTGCTGTCGGATGCTATTTCGGTTTGCGTATTTGGTTTGCAACTCCATACCGGAAGCAGAATTAGCAAAAGAAAACAGTTTCTCTTTTTCATAGTTGAGAGGGTTGGTAGGTTTTATAATATTAAAGCTGCTAAGAATGGAATTAATAAACCATCGCATATTAATGTGATGCGCTGAAGCTAACCGTTGATCTTAATCGAAACACTGGATGGAGAGGGATTAGATTTTTTTTCTAGGTACTTTATTTCACCTTCGTAGAGGTAGTGATCTGGACAACTACACTCCATCAACCCCGATTGTTAAAGCTACTTTTCTTTCTGTGCCTCCCTTGCCAATACCTCCAGCGAATTTTCTATCGTTACTTTCACATAATTCCCATTTCCTTTTTTTGCCAGCGATTGTAGTGGCTGCAATGGCATAGCCAGTTGACTGAAATCAAAAACGCTAAGCATTATTTTAGGAGCATTCTTTTCGGCCAGTTTATAAAGTGATTCAGTGATTTTAAACTCTCCATCAGTGGCCATAATTATTTTGTTGTTGCCGCCTTCTATAAAATTCTTGTTCGCTGTTTTATAGGCCAATGCCAATCCGTCAGCAATGTTGGTATTCCCTTCTGAACGTAGCGTTTGAATAGACTGTATGATTTTAGTGGTGTCGCTGGCCGATACAGGAGACAAGTGAAGTGTGGCTTTGCCCGAGTAAATGACAATGCTCACTTCGTCTTCTGTGCGCATGAACCAAATCAGTTGTTGAAAACTTTTCTTCAACAAGGGTAACCGCTCGGGTCGGTTCATAGAGGCAGAAACATCCAGCAACAAAACGAGATTGTTAAATGCGTAGCCTTCAAATGAAATATTTTCGATTGCTGTTTGTACGATGGGTTCCGGTTCTTCGGGTGGTTCCTCTTTTTTTATTTCAGGTTTTGGTATTTCATGGTAATATTTAGGAGGCTGTTCGATGTACGAAAGAATGTAGACGGGTCGCATAGGGTCGTTGGTTGCATATTCATTTCCGCCCAATCCCAACTCGGCAAACGTGTTATATTGGTTTACAATAGTATTGTGCATGTAAAGAAAGCCTCTGTAGATTATGTATTTGTCTTCTATTATTGATGGAAAATCCTCTACTTTTTCTTTTAATGTATTTAAGTAGCCGGGAATGTATTCGTATGGATTGTAAGGGCACAGCCCACTATATTTACCAATGCGAACAATTCCTTTCATGTATTTCAATTGGTTGATGATTAAGTCGCGCTGATCTTCATTGATGACTGCGACAGATATGGGCGATTGATTTTGTTCGTAAACGTGCTGGTCTATCTGCTTCAATATTTTTCGACTATCGTCTGTTACTTTTAGCAAAACGGATGAGGTTATCGTCCAAGCATTTGTTTTTTGAAGTGGGTAAGAGGCGTATGCTTTGCGCGTTTCGATAAACAGTTTTTCTTTACGCACATCCAGTTCGGTATATAGTGTTTCAATTATTTTCAATTTGGTGTCGATGTAATCGATGGTTTTTCCACGGAAGGTTCCACTGCTCATATACTGGCTCAATTCCATTAAATGATCTTGCAGCGAGAGCATGATTTGTTGCATGTCATTCACTCTATTGATAAGACTCGTGCGGTAAGGCGCAGGCAAGTGCTTGCTCTCTTTCTGTATAAGCCCATGAGAACCGATGGGTATTCTGAACTTATCAAATTTCAGGACCGGATTTTTGAAAGGCATTTTCCCTTCCCTTAAACTATTCCACGTGCTTTCTTCGCTGTTCAATTCTTTGAAAAGGTTCTGCATCGAGCCGACACAATCATTTATGTAATCGATAATGGCATTGAGTTGTGTGAAGCCTGCTACGGGTAAAACACTGGGTTGCTTGCTAATAATCAAGCTATCCAACACGGGCGGCAAATAGTTTTGGTGCGTAAATGGCCACGGCTTAGATGGTGCATCAAAATCATATTGCCGAAAAGCTATGGGATAATAGGCGAGATAGGATTGTGCACTAAACTCAGCATAAAAGTGAAGCAGGTCATGGTTAAAATTTCCATGGAGGCTATTGTAGAATTGGTTGGCATACAACCCATCAAACGTAGCTGCATTGGTGAAATTATCGATTGCATGTTGCTTGCTTTTCTGAAGCAGTTGCAGGCTTTCCACACAAGTTTTAAAATAATTTTTACCGGGTAGTCTGATCGTGCTTATATTTTTCAACACATCATCTGTTTCCAAAAACGATTTCAGGATTTCTTCTTGCGCAAAACCCACAAAGGTTTCCTCGTTAAAATTTTGCGACAGTTTGCGTATCAGCACTTCTTCATGCAAAATTGCTTTCATCAAGGCTTGATAGGCCTTGATAGAATTATTGGAGGCGGGCATTGCCTTGGCTTCAGTGGCAATTTTACTGGCCAGTTGGTCGCGGGTGTTGCTCATCGCGATTTGCAATTGCTGCATTTCCCTCACTAAACTAAATCCTTTCTCTAAATCGGTTTTATAATCTTGCAGGCGGATATACGCAATGATCTCTCCGTTTTTTGTGTAGCACTGGTTGTAGAGTTTCCATAACGCGATAGCGGTTGTTTTATACATGGAATTTGGTCCGCCATTGATTTTGGCGTAAGCTCTTTCGTCAGGTTGGAGGATGAAATTGTAGGAACTAAAATTGCGGAACGGAAAACTAGAATGCTTTTTGAATTCCTTTAGGTCGGCATAGAGCACTTGAAGGTACGGAATGGAATTGTTGGTGTTGACCATGAGTTGGTTGCAGAAGTAGAGATAATCATGCTTGCTGACCTGCGCATGTGCGGAAAGAGTTGTGATGAAGAGGATGGGAAGGATTTTTTTCATTGTATAAATAATTAAAACCACCGCCTGTTGCCTATTGTCAGACCCGATGTTAAATGAGGATTTGTAAATCTGGATTTGACATGTCAGATCTAGAACATCGTGGGATATTTCTGTTTTTGTTTTGCTAATTCCTTCGTTTCATCTTTAATAGAAAACCAATTATAAAAGGTAGCATGATAGCTGCAACGCCAATTATTGCTGGACTATTTTTTTTAATATTTTGAAGAAGACTAGGAGGTTCGTATTGGTGTTTGGAATAGTAGATGAACTTGTCAATCCCCGCATCAATGCCCTTGTAGAAATTTTCGTTTTGAAAATGGGGTGTCATTTCTTCATCAAGAATTTCCATGCATATATCAATAGGCAATACGGCTTCAAGTCCAGGGCCAACAAGTGTAAATGTTGGGTCTGAAGTAAAAATGGCAATTAAAGCTCCGTTCTCTTTACCTTTTTGCCCTATACCCCAGGTATCAAAAATTTTCCGAGAATAGACCTCTTGAGATACAGGGCTAAATAGCGTTATATAGACAAATAATTGAATACCTGTACTGTCTTCAAACGCGCGCAGTTTAGCGTTCAGCAATTCTTCTTCCTCCTGATTTAAAACTGAATTTTTTAAATAGAAAGGGTCAAAAAATGTTACGTAGTTAACAGGCTTTTTTGGAAATTCTTGTCCGTATGCAAGTAATGGGAATAAGAGAAGTAGGAGCAATAAATTTTTCATGGGTAATTTTAAAGTTATGCACTTTTTTTTGTTAAAGAACCGTATGCAACTCGTGCTTAGTATCAGTATTATGTTCAATTAATTTTTCGTAAATCTTTTTTTCATTTGCTCTTCTTCTGGTTATATCAGTTTTTCATTAATCGCTTTTGAAACAGCTTCTGTTTGAGAGTGTACATGTAACTTCTCATAAATCTTTCGGATGTGAGAGCGCACGGTATCGATGCTGATGAATATTTCTTCCGCTATCATCTTGTAACTATTGCCTTTGCTTAACGAAGTCAATACTTCTTTTTCTCGAGCGGTTAGTTGATAGGGATTGTCTGGTAAAGATTTTTTCTGCATGGACGCGAGCACCAAACGTGCAATGCTGGGCGACATTGGTGAACCACCGTCTAACACTTCTTCAATGGCTGAGAAAAGTTTGGAAGAGATGTGCTTCTTCAATAAATACCCTGACGCTCCTGCACAGATAGCATCAAACACGTGCTCATTATCATCAAACACAGTGAGCATGAGAATGGGAATGTCTCTATTGACTTTTCTAACGCGCGTCACAGCTTCAATCCCATTCATGCCCGGCATGTCTATATCCATAATCAGTAAATCGGGCTTGAGTGTTTGAAGATGATTATTTACATCTGTTGGATTTTCATACGCACCCACCAACTTGATTTGCTTATTAAGACGAAGCATCGATTGAATACTTTCGCTCAAAAGTAAATTATCTTCGTACAGCAAAATCGAGTGAATCGTCATATAGGTAGGTAAATATCGTCACGCTTTTAATGCGAGAGTATCGCATGTTCATGCGATAGGTAATCGAAGCTCCATTTCAGTTCCTTTGCCCACAACGCTCTTCAGCACAACTGTTCCATTAATCTCTTTTGCCCGTTCACGCAGATTGTGTAGTCCGTTGCCAGTTGTGACGGTTTGCTCCTCAAAACCCTGACCATTATCTTTTATGTGCATTACCACCGTGTGGTCATGCTGATGCAGATTGATTTCAATTTTGCTGGCGTTACTATACTTAGCAGCATTGTTAATGGTCTCCTTAAAAATCAGAAAGAGATTTTTGCGCTTGTCAGCATCCATTGTGAGATTGGAATCTACCCTATCTAAAAAATGGTAGTCAATATTTTTAGATTCAAAAATTTCGGTAGAAAATTCCCGCATGCGAATAATGATCTGACTCATCGAATCATTGTGTGGATTGATGGACCATACAATATCACTCATATCTTCCATGATGCGTGCCGATTGATCGCCAATGCGCTGAAGATAACTTTGTGCATTTTCTCCATTTTCCACCAATGCTACCTGACTCAGAATATTAATACTGGATAGTGTAGAGCCAATGTCATCATGAAGATCGCGCGAGATGGTATTACGCACACGTTCAATTTCAATTAGCCGCTTTGCCCTGTTTACGACACGATATCGGTTTATAAGAAGGAGTGCTATTATAATGACTGAAATCAAAGCAATCGCAATAGAAGTAATGATTACCTTTTGCCGACTCAATGCAAGAGCCTGTAATTCCTGGTCCTTTTTTAATAAGGTGATTTCCTTTTCTTTCTTTTCACTTTTGTATTCTTCTTCTAAACTTTTTAATTGCAATACTACTTCGCTTCCCTTTAGCGAATCTTTGAGTTGTTGACCCTTCATCAAGTTCTCAAATGCTTTTTCGAATTGTTTGTGTGATGCGTACCATTTAGCCAATTCATAATGACCTTCCGCAGTATTGGTTAGCGCTCCTTTTTCTAAGGAGATTTCAATATTCTCAAGCAGTGTTTGTTCTTCTATGTTTCCTTTTTGCAGATCATTCTGCAATGAAACCAAATAGGTTTTAATTCTGGAAACCGTTACACTATCTCCAGCTTGCCGTGCAAGGATCAATGCTTCTGAAAATGTTTTCTTTGCTTCATCGGTCTTTTTCGTCATCTTTAAAAGCGTCCCCATACTAAACAGTATACGGGCTTCCTCAATTGTTAATTTCAGTTCTTTCGCCTGCCTCAACGCCTTGTTGAAGTAAAGCATCGCGAGTCCAGTTTTGTTGGTTTGCTGATACACCGAACCTAAACTCATCCACGAAGTCAGAATTCCACGCTTATCTCCTAACTCCTGTTTTAGTTTTTCAGATTGAAGGAGATATTTTTCGGCAGTGGCATATTGTTCAAGTTCAAAAAAATCGCTTCCAAGACTGTTCAAACAAAAGGATTGGCCCCGCTTATTTTTTATTTCCTCAAACAAGGCCAGGGATTTGAGGTGATAGTCAGCAGCGGTTCTAAAATCCCCTAAACTATAATAGGCATTACCAACATTAAGCATCTGGCCTGCACGATTTGTTCTATCTCCCGAAGGGCCGATGAGTCGAAGAGCTTCCAATAAATAAGGTAATGCTTCCTTGTACTTACCTAACGTTTTGTAGAATAAGCCTGCCGCATTGTTGTAGTTGACAGAAGCTTTTTTGTCGTTCGTTTTCCTTTTAGCATGCGCCTCAAGTTGATTGAGATAATATTGAGCACTGTCGATATTGCCTGCATTTTGATGCATAGCAACAAAACCGGCATAAGCGGATGATAATCCAAAGTCAGTTCCGAGCGCTTTAGCAAGCGCGATTTGTTGATAGCCATACGACATGGCTCTGTCCATGTCCTTTCGCATAAACTCAGAGCCCAGATGATCGAGTGCTTTAATCTCATTGGTATCGTGAGAATGTTTTGCGAGTATTTGAATCAGGCTGTCAATAACGCGAGTTTGAGACTGACCAGTGTTGGCCATGAACAACAGCGCAATAAGTGCCAAACTCTTTTTCACTTGCCTGAATTTACTTTTGATTTTTTGATGCTTGTCTATTGAGCAAAGTTTTAAACAAGTTTTTCGTTGATGGCTTTCGATACTGCTTCGGTTTGTGAATGGACGTGAAGCTTTTCATAAATTTTCTTTATGTGTGTCCTCACGGTATCGATGCTGATTTCAAATTGAGAAGCAATGAGCTTGTAGCTGTTTCCTTTGCTGAGTGACGTGAGGATCTCTTTTTCGCGCGATGTAAGTTGATAGGTATTTTCCTGTATTGGTTTTTGATGCATGGCATTGATTACCATTCGTGCAATGCTGGGCGACATGGGCGCACCACCGGATCGTACTTCCTCTATTGCATCAAATAATTTGGTTGAAATATGTTTCTTTAATAGATAACCAGAAGCGCCAGCGCATATCGCATCAAATACGTGTTGATTGTCATCGAACACAGTAAGCATGAGAATGTACACATCTGAATTGAATACTCTTATTTTTTTTACGGCTTCAATGCCAGTCATGCCCGGCATATCAATATCCATCAGAATCAGTTCGGGCTTGTTCAGTTTAACTTGCTCTTCAATATTGAGAACATGACCGAATTCTCCGCCAAGTTTCAATTCGCTGTTTTGCGCAATCATGCTGCTCAGGCTCTCGCGGAGTAAATCATTGTCTTCGTAGATGAGAACCGAAACAGCCATAGGAAAGTAAATGTTGATCTATAAAATTGACTGATCACCATAAGGATTACAATACCTCAATCATGTGATGGGGATATTCATTTCTAATTGCGTGCCTTTAGTGGGTGAACTTCTCAAATCCAACCTGGCGTCAATACTCTTTGCACGTTCACGAATGTTTCGCAATCCATTGCCGGGTTTTATACTTTCGAAATCAAATCCTTTTCCATTGTCATGAATGAAAAGGTGAAGAGCGTTGTCTTTTACCTCAAGTTGAATCGTTACTTGATCGGCATCACTGTATTTGGCAGTATTGTTAATGGTTTCTTTGAAGATCAAGAATATATTTTTTCTGACCTGAATATCGAGCGATGCTCCGTTGAGTGATTCTTCTCCCTGAAAAGTGTAGCTAATGTTTTTTGGTTCCAAGATTTCGGCAGCAAACTCTTTCATCTTCACCATCATTTGTTCCAATGAATCATTGTTTGGATTGATGGACCACACAATGTCACTCATGCTTTCCATCATTTTTGCAGAATGTTCGCCAATGCTTTGAAGATGACGATTTGTATTGCCATTGCTTTCATTCATGGCAAGCTTGCTGATGATGTTGATACTGGAAAGCGTAGAGCCAATATCATCGTGAAGATCGCGCGCCACTTTGCTTCTGATTTGTTCTTCAATAAAATATCGCCCGATTTTCGCACTGCAAATGGAAGCAATTTCATTCAGCATATACACGTGCCAACGCGAAAAGAAATTCTTTTGTGAGTGATGAGCATCGATGATACCAAATGTTTTTCCTTCTATCAGGATCGATGTTGAATGTGTTGATGCATAAACTTGTTTATGATCACCTTCAATTACCTTTTGAGTCGATAGTCCATTTTCCTGTTTCAGGTACGCTTCACACGTTTCAATGTGTAATAGGTCAACACAATTTTTAGCTACCGATCGAAACACGTCTTCAATAGTATGTCGGTTGTAAAGGGATGTCGCAATTTGATTTAGAATTTTCTGAGATTGGATTTTTCGTTGCAAACTTATAATCCAGAACGAAATGGAAGATCCTGCAACAATAAACATCAATGCAATAAACCAACTTTCTTTCCAAAAGGGTGGATGAATAGTAAATGAAATGGAAGCAATGTTTTGGGAAGGCTTTCCGGTGTGATCGACTGCCTTAACTGAAAAAGTATAATCTCCATCACTTAAGTTTGTGTAACGTACTTGATGATCATTCCCGGCATTCGTCCATTGATCATTAAATCCTTCCAACTGATAATAGTATGTAACATCCTTTGGAAGCGAATAGGTAAGAGCAGAAAATTGAAATGCAAATTCGTTTTCGTTGTAACGAAATGAACTCGCTGATTGAATGAGCGAATTGCCTTGATGGGCAGAGGTAATCACAATGGGGAAGTCAGCAGAAGTAAGGTTGAGACTATCAGGATGAAATTTTAGAAAACCATTGGAAAGTCCGATCATGATTTCTCCTTTTTCATTTGTAGAAAAGGGTGTTGTAAAATTGGTGAACGGCAATCCACTGTTCGCGTCATAATGTTGAATGATCTCTCCTGAAGGCTTCACACAAGTCAGTCCTTTACTGGATGCCAACCAGATATTTCCATTTACATCAGCTTGCACAGAATGTATCGTGTTTTCAGGTAATCCATTTTTCATGGAGAATGTAGTGAAGGATTTGGTTTGCTGTGAGTACTTGCTCACACCTCCGGATGTAGTGGCAATCCAAACATCCCCGTGTTTGTCAATGGTGAGCGAATTGATCAGTGATGATTGAATGGTCTTTGGATCTTTCGTGTTGGCTCCGAAGTAGTCATACTTTTTTGTTTTGAGGTCGTACCGAAAAACCCCAAAACTAAAATCAGCAATCCAGACCGCGTTGTGTTGGGGATCAGAAAGCAAAGCCGTGGCTCGATCCACAAATAATGCATCGGGATCTTTTGGTAATTCTATCCAGGTATTGGTTTTGGGATAGTACTTAAATGCACCATGTCGTAAGGAAGCAAACCAAAAATTACCCTCCTGGTCTTCCATCATGTCGACAAAGCGATAATTATTGCCCTTGGTAAGCAATGGAAATGCCTTGAAGTTGTGCTGCTTTTCATCTGAAACAAAAATGGATTCAGCACTGAGTATCCATAACCGTTGCTTACTGTCTTTTATAATCTTCGTGCAAAATGACAATGGCTTTCCATCCAGACTTGAAAACTCCCCACGCGCTCCATTTTGTTGGTTTAGTGTAATCAGACTATTTCTAGAATACGAGCTGATGTAGTAGGTATTACTCTGTTTATTGTCGAGTACATAAAAAACATTTCCAGCAATGGATTGTGATGTATCCGGAAAAATCTGAACGAATGGAAAGATATCCAGATGACGATCATAGATACTAATACCAGATGATGTTCCGATCCAGGTGATGTCTCTATCGCGATAAAGTGCACTTACCTTTTCGTGCTGAAGGGTAAATGTATTTTTTTCGTCAAGTGGAAGGGCGTTTGCCTGCTCTGTATTTTTGTCAATAGCCCACAAGCCATTGAGTGAGGAGAGAAGTAGTGTTGAAGGAGATTTTAAGTTGGCCGGTATTGAAGTTAAATTTTTCTTTATTACATGAAGGCTGTTTTTTAATACATCGTACACATATAATTTTTCCTGTCCGAAGTATACGCGTTGATGTGTACTGTCGTAGTGCAGATCAATAAAGTCTTCAGGCGCATCACCACCATGGTATTGAAATGTTTTTGTGTTGATGTTAAAACTAAATAGACCTATTGTTGTGCCGAGCCAGAGTTCATGATCTGATTTCCGAATGATTTTGTGTATCGACCGATAAGAAGTTTCATGCTCTGGTAAAATTGTTTTCACGAAGTCGTGCCACGGAAAGTAAATAAACTCTTTTTGAATGGGATCATAATAACATAAGTCCCGAACATCAATGGCCAGCCATACTCTTCCTGCCTGATCAATATGCGAGTCCCAGATAAGACTGCTGGCAATTCTTGTTTTCTTCTGACTAGCTCCGTCTTCATCGGGTAGAAAAATGTAAAGGCTATCTGTAACAGGATTAATAACATTTAAACCACCCCATGTTGAAACCCATAAGTTTCCTTGTGAATCTTCTTCAATGTCATTGATGTGCTCATGCGAAAGAGCGTGCCTAGGTTGTCCGGGGCGATAAATCTCAAAAGTGTGTCCATCGTATCGGTTCAATCCATTTTCTGTACCGATCCACACAAAACCGGTTCGGTCTTTTTGAAAGCAGGTCACCCGATTATCGGATAATCCATGGAACTCCGACAGCTTTTCAAAATGATACGTTTGTGCACTGCTTATTAGAGGCGGTACGCACCAGATCAACAGTAAATTTCGAAGGAGGGTCTTCATCCTTTAT
This sequence comes from Chryseolinea sp., assembly GCA_039930485.1. Taxonomy (GTDB): domain Bacteria; phylum Bacteroidota; class Bacteroidia; order Cytophagales; family Cyclobacteriaceae; genus Chryseolinea. The sequence continues at coordinate 32,453 of JBDTTT010000025.1, read as the reverse complement.
CAAGATAGTAATTATTAGAAAAGGAAAAACCAACTTGAAAGTATTGATATATTAAGGTTTCAATGTTTTCCTTAGTTTTGCGTTAATCAGTTCAATGGCACAAAATACCTACAAGTCAAATACATTCAAGAAACCCGAGAAGGAGAAGAAGGGCAAGTCTGCCGGGGGAGGGAAGAGTAACTTTAGCTTAGCATTTTTAAAGGATCCGCGCTTTAAGTTGGCGTGTGGATTTTTTCTGATGATCGTGGCGGTGTATTTATTCCTGGCACTGTTCTCTTATTTATTCAATGGCAAGGCTGATCAAAGTGTGATGGCCGCACTGGGTGGTGATGCACCACTGTCTGACTCAGGAAAGGAAGTTGATAATTGGCTGGGTCTATATGGAGCGATTACCTCCCACTATTTCATTTTCAGATGGTTTGGCATTTCAGCATTCTTTATTCCACCATTGTTGTTCGTTGTCGGATTTAAAATAGTTTTCAATCGCGAGCTGTTTCGAATATTTTCATTCTCGATATTTTCTGTTTTTTCAGGAGTGTGGCTTTGCCTGTTGCTTGGTTACATGACCATGATCAACGAAGGTGTAAGCGAATGGAGTTTCCTTGGAGGTGGATTTGGTTATCAGCTTGCCGTATTGAGCGATGCCATGTTTGGCTGGGGAACATTTTTGATTTTGATTCTTTCTCTCTTCGTCTTTATTGTTTTCTATTTTAACGTTACATCAATTCCTGCCTTTAGTATTCGCGATCCCAAACCCATGGGCACCGATGCGATTGAATCAAATGATAATGGTTCGCTGCCACCAACCTATACCGATGATAAGGACAACTGGCCAATTGAAACGGTAGAAGGAGATTTAGTTCCGGAAGAAGTTGTATTGGTGAAGCCGCCTGTTCAAACGGTGAAGCCTCCTGTACACGAATTAAAACTTGAGGTTCAACAAGCAGAAGTAAAAACAGAACCTCCTTTTATTATTGAGGAGCCACTGGATACAGATAAACTTGCAGATCAATTAGTTCAGGAAAGTGGATTGTATGATCCGACTCTCGACTTGAGTGGTTATAAATTCCCTACACTGGAGTTGCTGAATGAATATGATACCGGCAAAGCAGGTGTATCACAAGAAGAACTCAATCAGAATAAAGATAAAATTGTAGAGACACTGGTCAACTTTAAGATCGGTATCCAAAGTATCAAAGCGACCATCGGCCCGACTGTAACGCTCTATGAAATTGTTCCGGATGCCGGTATCAAAATTTCCCGAATCAAAAATTTGGAAGATGATATTGCTTTAAGTTTATCCGCACTGGGCATACGTATTATTGCGCCAATCCCCGGTAAGGGAACTATCGGTATTGAAGTGCCGAATAAAAATCGGGAGATGGTGAGTATTCGTTCTGTGTTTGCTTCCGCAGCCTTTGCAAAGACGGATAAGGAACTTCCTGTGGTGATGGGCAAAACCATTTCCAACGAAGTGCTGGTTATCGATCTGGCAAAGATGCCTCACTTGCTTGTGGCCGGTGCTACCGGACAAGGTAAGTCAGTGGGATTGAATGTAATCCTAGCTTCTCTATTATATAAGCGCCATCCATCCCAATTAAAATTTGTGTTGGTCGATCCGAAGAAAGTAGAGATGTCATTGTTCAGTAAGATCGAGCGGCATTACCTCGCGAAACTTCCGAACAGTGAAGAAGCCATTATTACGGATACAAAGAAAGTAGTACACACACTCAACTCGCTTTGTATCGAAATGGAAAATCGCTACGAAATTTTGAAGGATGCCGGAGCGAGAAACTTGAAAGAATACAACGCGAAGTTTATTTCACGCAAGCTCAATCCAAAAGAAGGTCACCGCTTTTTGCCTTACATTGTTTTGGTGATTGATGAGTTGGCCGATTTGATGATGACAGCCGGTAAAGAAGTAGAAACACCAATTGCTCGTCTTGCTCAGTTAGCACGGGCCATCGGAATACATTTAGTAGTGGCTACACAACGTCCTTCGGTAAACGTAATCACAGGTGTTATCAAAGCAAACTTCCCGGCTCGTTTATCTTTTAGAGTAACATCGAAAGTAGACTCGCGCACCATTTTAGATTCGGGAGGAGCCGATCAGTTAGTTGGGCAAGGAGATATGTTGCTTTCAAACGGATCGGAAGTAATACGTATACAGTGTCCTTTTGTGGATACTCCTGAGATTGAAAAAATCTGTGAATTTATTGGCTCACAACGAGGCTACTCTTCTGCTTATATGTTGCCTGAGTATGAAGGCGATGATGAGGGAGCAAAAAATGATATTGATTTATCTGATCGCGATGCTTTATTTGAAGAGGCAGCCCGGTTAATTGTGATGCACCAACAAGGAAGCACTTCCTTAATTCAACGAAAGCTTAAACTGGGGTATAATCGCGCAGGTAGATTAATTGATCAACTTGAGGCGGCCGGAATTGTGGGGCCATTTGAGGGAAGCAAGGCCCGGGAGGTACTGATAAAAGAGGAAATGAGTTTGGAACAATTATTGACTTCTTTGAAAGAAAGACACAACCAATCTTAACTTTGCGCCACCTTTAAGTCTAAACCTAATGAAGAATTTGATTTTCGCCTTTCTAGGCCTGTTTATCGCGTTTTCCGTCTCCGCTCAGTACGATCCAAAGGCCCTTACCATCCTGGAGGCCATGAGTAAAAAATACAAAGCCATCCCTGCATTTGAGGCCAATATTGCCTACACCCTGACCAATGATGTAGAAAAAATCAATGAAGAATTTAAGGGCAAAATTACTGTGAAGGGCGATAAGTTCCGCCTGGTGTTGCCGGAGCAGGAAGTGATTAATAATGGAGCTACAATCTGGACCTACCTACCTGAAGCGAAAGAGGTAAACATAGACAATTACGATCCGACTTCGGAAGATGTAAACCCTTCTAAAATCTATGAGATTTATAAGAAGAACTTCAAATATCTCTATATCCAGGACAAAACTGAAGCCGGTGTATTGTGTGAAGAAATTGATTTAGTACCTGAGAAAAAGGATGCACAGTATTTCAAAATCAAAATGTTCATCAATAAGAAGGACAAGAGTATTTTGAGCTGGACCATGTTTGATAAGGGTGGTAACAAATTTAAATACAGCATCACCAAGTTTAATCCAACTGTAAAAGTTGAAGATACCTTCTTTACTTTCGATGCAAAGAAGTATCCCGGTGTTGAAGTGATTGACCTAAGGTAGTTATCAGTTAATGGTTAATAGTTAATGGTTGTTTGATTAAACAATTTAAATTTCATTAAGGGAATGAAATGCTTCTGCCCATTAACAATTAACGGATAACCGATAACTTTGCTTCCATGAATCGTGCGCAGCTCTTCGAACAAATCCAGAAGAAAAACTCCTACCTCTGCGTAGGACTGGATACGGATGTGGAAAAAATACCGAGACATCTTTTAAGTACTTCCGACCCTGTATTTGAATTCAACAAGCAAATCATTGATGCGACACATCAATATTGTGTAGCCTACAAACCCAACATTGCTTTTTATGAAGCACTAGGACCAAAGGGTTGGGAGAGTTTGCAAAAAACACTCGATTACATTCCAAAAGATATTTTTACCATTGCCGATGCGAAGCGTGGTGATATCGGCAATACTTCATCGTTGTATGCGAAAGCATTTTTTCAACAAATGAATTTTGATTCGATTACCGTTGCTCCTTACATGGGTGAAGATTCAGTAAAACCTTTTCTGAAATTCAAAGACAAGTGGGTGATCCTGTTGGCCCATACATCCAATCCAGGTTCAAGTGATTTTCAGTTAATTGAATCTGTTGTAACAGGCAGAAAGTTATACGAAGAAGTAATTCTGAAAGCACAGCAGTGGTCTACACCGGATCAGCTTATGTATGTCGTAGGCGCTACTCAAACTGAAAAACTTCAAAGCATTCGGGCTTTGGCTCCTGAACATTTCTTTCTGGTTCCTGGCATTGGTGCCCAAGGCGGAGATTTAGAACTGGTTTCCAAATACGGCATGAATAAGCAATGTGGTGTACTGGTCAATTCAGCCCGCTCTATTATATACGCATCATCCGAAACTGATTTTGCCAAGCGCGCAGGCGAGGAGGCGCTGAAAGTTCAGCAGGAGATGAAGAGGTATCTACTTGCGTAATTAATTGCCACGAATGAATTCATTCGTGCATTCGTGGCAATTTTCATTCATTGTCTAAAGTCAATTGCCTCAAATTATAATTCATGATTGACTTTCCTCTCTAAAAATCGTAACTAGAATTACTAAATTCTATTACCGATGTCTGAATCTTTTATCCATTACCTCTGGCAATTCCAGTATTTTTCCAAGCACAACTTACTTACGACTCAAGACGAAGAGATTGTTGTCTTTCATCCGGGCTTTAAGAATACTCATGCCGGCCCTGATTTTTATCAATCGCGAATAAAGATTGGTGAACTTGAATGGGTTGGTAGTGTGGAGATTCACATTCATTCTTCTTCGTGGCGAACTCATAATCATAATGTAGATGAAGCGTATGAAAATGTTGTGCTTCATGTTGTTTGGAATGATGACAAGCCAGTAAAGAGAATAGATGGAAGTCTTATACCCACTTTGGAATTAAAGAGCAGAGTGGATGATGTGCTTCATCTTGCTTATAAAAAATTGGTGAATAGTCCGGAGGAAATACCGTGTGCTTCTTCTTTTGGAAATGTATCAGAGATTACCAAACTCTCGATGTTAGATCGCGCTTTGTTGGAGCGATTGGAGACAAAAGCAGAAATAGTAAACCAACTTCTTCTTCGAAATAATAACGATTGGGAAGAAACCATCTATCAAGTGCTGGCTAAGAATTTTGGTTTCCATGTCAATGCAGATCCTTTTCTTCAACTCGCACAAAATCTCTCATACAAAATCGTAATGAAGCACAGCGACAAGCTTATTCAGATTGAAGCCTTGTTGTTTGGTCAGGCTGGATTTTTGGAGGAGGCAAATGACGATGAGTATACTTCTACCTTAAAACGCGAATACGATTTACTAAGCAGAAAGTATAGTTTAAGTAGTGGTAGATTAAATAAAGCTCAGTGGAAATTTCTTCGGCTTCGTCCTGCTAATTTTCCAACAATCCGATTAGCTCAATTTGCCAACCTTTTATACATTCACCGTAACTTATTTTCGAATATAGTGGAGGCAAGTTCTGACATGAAATGGAAAACATTCTTCAACCTACAGCAATCAGAATATTGGCTGCTTCATTATCAGTTCCATAAGAAGACGGAGGAGAAAGTTCCAGCTTTCGGACAGATGAGTATGGACAACGTTTTAATCAATTCATTAGTCCCCATATTAGTAGCATATGGAAAATCGAAAGACGATCAGATGCTGGTAGACCGCGCAATCGCTATATTGCAACAAGTTAAAAGCGAGTCAAACAAAATCACCCGACTCTGGACTTCGCTGGAACTGAAAAGTAAAAACGCGTTCGATTCGCAAGCGATGATTGAACTTCATAATAATTTTTGTTTAAAGCGCAGATGCCTCGAGTGCATGATTGGTGCATTTCTGATTAAACCCGTTTCGTAATGCAGATCATTTTTGCAATTGTTCACATCATTATTCTTGCAGCGTTTTCCTATTGGTTATGGAAACGCGAATTTTCATCACTGAAAATTTATTTTTGGCCAGCTTTAATAGTAAAGGTATTGGCTGGAATTGCGTTGGGTCTATTGTATACTTATTATTATTCGGTTGGCGATACCTTTCAGTATTTTGAGGACGGAACAAGGCTTGCTGCATTGGCTCACGATGATCTAAAGACCTATTTCACTTTTCTTTGGTCAGGCAATGAATCGTTTGACATCTGGAAAACAATAGTTCTGAAAGAACCTCGCGCATTATTCCTTATAAAAATAGTGAGCCTGTTGTCTTTGATCACGCTGAATAATTATTGGGTTATTTCCATCTACTTTTCAATGGCATCATTTTACGGTGCATGGTTGTTGGCGAAGCAAATCGTTGTGTTAAATCAATCTTATAGAAATGCAGTAATAGGCGCCTTTCTCTTTTTTCCTTCTGTTGTTTTCTGGAGTTCGGGTTTAATTAAAGAAAGTCTTGCCATGGCTTGTCTGTTTTTTCTCAGCTCACTTTTTATAAAGACATGGATAAAAGAAAAGTTGACCATACTGGAGTGGGTATTTTTGATGTTCACATTATGGATGTTGTGGAATCTGAAGTATTATTACCTCGCTGTTTTTCTTCCCATTGTTTTTACAAGCTTGATTGTTAAAACTTTTCTTCTCTCCATTTTAAATTCGAAGAGAATTTTCGTTCGATTGCTGGTATGGCTTGTTGTTTTGATTGTGCCAGTCGTTGCTATTAGTTTCGTCCGTCCGAATTTTTACCCCGAACGATTCCTTCACGTAATTGTATCAAGCAATCAGGCATTCCTTGAACGGTCTGATCCTGACGATGCGATTCACTATTATAATCTTCAACCTACGGTATTAAGTGCTTTGATGAATTCGCCATGGGCTTTGTTCTCAGGTTTGTTTCGTCCTTTCGTTTGGGAAAGCCATTCTGTTTTTCAACTTCTTGTCGCCATTGAAAACGCATGTATATTTTTGCTTACCCTTGCTGCACTTTTTCGATGGAAAACATTACTTCAATCATCGCATCGGCTGCTGGTCTTTTCAATCGTTAGTTATACAATACTACTTTGTATATTTCTGACATTGTCCACTCCCAACTTTGGGACACTGGCTCGCTACAAAATAGGGTTTATGCCTTTCTTTCTGTTGGTCATTCTTATTGACAACCCAATACTATCTCGTATTTCTTCTTTTTATCAAAGATCAATTTCGAACCTTGTTCGGTAGAATTGGACGATCTACCTTTGTTTCTATATTTCAACTATGGAAAATCCGGTTATTATTTTTGGCGCAAATTCTTTGGGCCGCTCAGCAAAAGAAATCTTCGAAAGCAATGGAAATGTGGTCTATTGTTTTTTAGATGACAACAAAAAAACACATAACACGGAGATCGACACAGTGACTGTATTAGGAAGTACAGATGACGATGGTTTTTTAAAATTAATCGGAAAGAAGTGCGAAGCCTTTGTAGCCATTGATGATAATAAATTAAGAAAGAGCATTGTGCAGATGTTGCAGGAAGTTCGGCATGTACAACCGGTCAACGCATTTCATAAATCTACCATCGTTCCTGAATCAGCAGAGATCGGTCATGGAAATTTTTTCGACATGGGAGTCAAGGTGGGTGTTGGTGCCAAGATTAAAAATCAATGTCTTATTCATGCCGGAGCTATTATTGGTGCTGAATCTTCTTTGGGAGATTTTGTACAGGTAGGAGCAGGAACAATTGTTGGGGCTGGCGTTGAAATCGAGGACGAAGTGTTTATTGGATCGGGTGTTACGATCGTGGGAGGAATTACAATCGGTAAGGGTGCAAGGGTAGGAGCAGGTTCTGTTGTAGTGGCACCAATCAAAGCAGGTGAAACCGTTTTTGGAAACCCAGCACAAAGAATAAAGAGTTAGAAAAAACCTGTTAACCGAATGGCAAAAATCTCCGAAACCGATTTGATTCTAAATGATGATGGTAGCGTTTACCATCTTAATTTATTGCCGAAGCATATTAGTGATACGATCATCACAGTAGGGGATCCAAGTCGTGTTTATCGGGTGAGCCAGTATTTTGATGATGTGGAGTTTGAAATGAACAAGCGTGAGTTTATCACACACGTAGGTACGTTCAATGGAAAAAAAGTTACAGTGATCAGTACAGGTATGGGTACAGATAACATTGAAATATTTTTCACCGAGTTAGATGCCTTGATTAACATCGATCTTAAGACGCGTGAACCAAAAAGCCGGAGAAAGAAAATAAAAGTAATTCGAATCGGTACTTCAGGAGCATTGCAGGAAGATATACCATTAGGTACTCACCTTGTTACCGACTATGCCGTTGGTCTCGACAACCTCATGAATTTTTATGATCTAAAAATGGATGAATTCGAACAAGGTATTTCTGCTGATATAAAAAGGAACACCAGCTTAATGAGTGCGCCTTATGTTGTAAAGGGCTCCGACATGTTAAAAGAACAATTTGCTTTTGACATGGTTTCGGGTAATACCGTTACAACGCCAGGATTCTATGCCCCTCAGGGACGTGAGGTACGCATTCCCATAAAATTTCCGAAGTTGTTAGAAGAATTGAATTACTACCACAACAAGACCAGCGACTTCTGGCTCACTAATTTTGAAATGGAAACGGCCGGCTATTATGCAATGGCACGTTTATTAGGACATGAAGCCTTAAGCGTAAACGCCATCATCGCGAATCGCGTAAAAAATAAATTCTCCAAAGACCCGAATAAGGTTGTTGACAGTTTAATCAAGAAAGTACTGGAGCGAATTTGAGCCCAGAAAAAGTTAATTGTTAATGGTTAATCGTGATTTCTGCGAGCTGATACATTTAGCCGTATCCCACTATTAACAATTAACTTATAACCATTAACTGTTTCCCACTTCCATCTTCATAATGTGTCTACCAGCATTCAATGGATCAGAATGATAGAAGCCCGAAAGGATGCGGTGCGCAATTTGCTCGATTACTAATTCGTCATCTTTTTTACCTTCCTTACCTCTCCAGAAAACGCGTTGAGGATGACGTTTCATGTCCTCCACATAAGCGAAGGCATTTTGATATTGTTCGTCAGTGAAGGTAATGGTGAAGCAGGTTTTTACTTTTTGAGTGCTCATAGTGCATGCTTATGGTTACAGATGGTTTGCAAGAGTTATGCCACTTGCTAATCACATTAATTTTACAAAAAATCCCGAAGGCGCGCCAAGACCCTGACCGATGGCGGTCGAAAGTGTCCGTGGGCGGGAATTGGCAATGGCTGAAATTAAAGGATTAGAGTTTATCTTCGCACCCAAATGAGAAACTGCACAATCTTCACGCTATCCAACGGCATTCGTGTCGTACACCAATATATACCCACAACCCACATTGTTCATTGTGGAATCTTCCTCGGTATCGGGAGTAGAGATGAGACCCTGGCAAACCAGGGTATTGCACACTTCTGGGAGCACATGGCCTTCAAAGGAACGAAGAAGCGTAGCTCTCTCGATATCATAACCAGTCTTGATTCAATTGGGGGAGAGTTAAATGCTTTCACCGATAAGGAGAAAGTTGTTTTCTATGCCTCGGTTAGGAACAATTATTTTGAGCTGGCAGTAGATGTGTTGACCGACATCACTTTTCAATCCGTTTTTCCTGAGAAGGAACTCGATAAAGAGCGAGGTGTGATCATCGAAGAGATGGGAATGTATTTCGACAATCCGGATGATTCTATTCAAGATGAGTTGGAAGCATTGATTTTCAAAAACCATCCAATGGGGATGAATATTCTCGGTCGTGAAGAAACTGTGCGAGCGTTTAAGAAAAAAGATTTCCAGTCGTTTTTTCAGAACCATGCTGACAATAAGAAGATTGTATTCAGCTGTGTAGGAAATATTACACTCGAGCAAGTTGAAAAGCTTGCTAAAAGATATTTGGAGAAAAGGCCGGCACAGAAATCAATTGCAAAGCGAAAGAAATTTAATACCTATAAACAGCGCGAGCTTACATTGCAACGAGGAGTAAAGCAATCGCGCTATGCCATCGGTCGTGAGGCATATCCATTACTTCATCCAAACCGCATTCCGTTTTATCTTTTGGTGAATATGCTGGGCGGACCCGGAATGAATTCAAAACTGAATTTAGCCGTGCGCGAAAAATACGGATTGGTTTATTCGATCGATGCTCAATACCTATCGTATGCTGACACTGGTATGTTCGCGATTTATTTTGGCACCGAACCTAAACAAGGAAAAAAATGTCTTGCTCTTGTTCGAAAAGAATTGGATAAACTAAGCGATAAGCGAATTAGCGAGAAGGAATTTTTATCAGCTAAAGAACAGATCAAAGGCCAACTAGCCATGTCTGAAGAAAATAATTTAGGACTCATGATCATGATGGGCCGTGCTGTCATTGATCTAGATCGTGTGCCTTTATTGCAAGAGGTGTATGATAAGATTGATGCTGTGAGCGCCAAAACGGTTCAGAAGGTGGCACAGGAAATGTTCGATGAGAAAATGTTGAGTTATTTGGTAATGGAGCCAGTAGCATCTTAGAAGTTAAAAGTTAATTGTTAATCGTGGGTGTGTGTTTCGGGTGCGTCAACATCACTCCAATGGCAAGACGATTAAATTTTAACAATTAACCTTGTATTCAGAAAATGGAAATAATAAATAAAGACCTTGATCAGTATGCTGCTCAACACAGCTCCGAGGAAAGTGATTTGCTGAAACAAATTAATCGGGATACGCATGCTAAGGTAATGATGCCACGCATGTTGTCTGGTCATCTTCAGGGCAGAGTGTTGTCCATGATCAGCAACATGATCAAGCCAAAACGGATTTTGGAAATTGGAACCTACACAGGTTACTCTGCGCTTTGTTTAGCAGAAGGACTTCAGGCAGACGGAAAGCTGATCACAATTGATATTAATGAGGAATTGGAATCACGGGTGAGAGGATATTTTTCCGCTGCAAACCTTAATGATAAAATTGAATACTTGATTGGCAATGCTGCCACCATCATTTCAACGCTAGCAGGTGAGTTTGACCTTGTATTTATAGATGCCGATAAGGAACAATACAGTACATACTACGACCTCGTAATCGAAAGAGTAAAGCCAGGTGGAATTATCCTTGCCGACAATGTATTGTGGAGCGGCAAGGTGTTGGATTCGAAGCCAGACAAAGACACGCGAGCAATAGTTGAGTTTAACAACAAGATTCAGGCTGATGCGCGCGTTGAGAATGTATTGCTTCCCATTCGGGATGGGATTATGATGATAAGAAAGCTATCTTTGTAGAACGAATATTTTATGAGATTACTCTTCGCGCTATTTTTTGCTACCACGTTAATGGCGGCAGCGCAACCACCACAGGTTCCGCACAAAATGCATTTCGCTGGCATCACGCTTACCATTCGTGATGATGCCCGAAAAGAAATTCAAAAAGATGTTGATGCGCTCACGCAATCACCCAAGCATTTTAACATTAAAGTGGAGCGTGCAAAAACCTACTTCCCCATCATCGAAAAGATTTTTGAGGAAGAGCGTGTCCCGGATGATTTTAAATATCTGGTGCTTCAGGAAAGTGCGCTTATATCGGATGCTGTTTCCGTTTCAAATGCTGTAGGCTATTGGCAGTTCAAAGATTTTACGGCCATGGAAATGGGTATGCGTGTCGATAAGGAGATTGATGAGCGTATGAACATTTCATCGGCATCACGTGGCGCTGCAAAATACATCAAGAAAAATAATTTCTATTTCAATAACTGGGTTTATGCCTTGCAAGCATATCAGATGGGAGCAGGAGCGGTGTTGAAATCAGTAAAGGATAGTGAGAGTGGTGCGAAGCACATGGAGATAACCAGCAGAACCTATTGGTATGTAAAGAAATTTTTGGCGCACAAAATTGCCTTTGAAGAATCGGTAAAAGGTCCTGGACAAATTCAGGTTATTACCTATGAAAACAAAAACAAAAAGGCGCTTACGGATTTAGCAAAAGAAGTTTCTGTGGCAGAAGCTGATCTGCGATCCTATAACAAGTGGGCAAAGAACGGTATGATTCCAGATGATCGTGCTTATACCGTTCTCATTCCGGTTATTGGTGATACAAAAAACATTACTATTCCGACAACCATTGCTGCCACCATCCCCTCTGCGAAAGCAGAACCTGGGAAAGGGAACATTTTAGTTTCGAACGGTTTAACATCAGAAGATCGAATTCGTATAAATGGTATTTCGGCCATCAAAGCAAAAGAAGGTGATAATGCCGCGCGATTATCAGAGCGAGGTCAAGCCGACCTTTCTGAATTTTTAAAGTGGAATGACATCTCCATCAGCGATCGTATTTTTCCAGGTCAGTATTATTTGCTGGGTAAGAAAAGGGCCAGAGCATCAGAAGCGTATCATAAAGTTGCTTCAGGTGAAAACCTGTGGCTGATTAGTCAGAGGTATGGTGTACAGCAACGTAAGCTGAAGAAGTATAATAAGATCAATTCAGATTCTGATCTTAAGCCTGACATGATGCTATGGTTGTCTGCTACCAAACCAAAAGAGGGAGATCAGATTGTTGTTGCAACAGAAATAGTTCAGGTCGATAAGAGTCAAACTTTTTCATGGACAGTAAATCCAGAACAGAGTGAAGAAGCGCCTGTGATAGCCAACAACACAGGTGAAATAAAATCAGAAAACACGAAGCCAGAACTGACTCGAGTTGAAAATACTCCGGTTATTCAATTGCAAGATGAAGTCGATTCGACAATACAGCATTTAACAACACCTATCGAACCCGTTCTAAAAGGAGACCATACCGTAATGGCAGGAGAAACGCTATATGCTATCGCACAACAACATCAGGTTTCAGTAATGGATCTTGTTACATGGAACAGCCTGAACCTTCAGGAAGGGATTAAACCGGGACAAGTGCTTAAAGTGTCTGGACAGAAACAGGAAATTGATGCTCAACAAACCGCTAAAGCTTTAGAGCCAGCTAAAGCAACTGAAATAGAGCATGTTGTAAAATCAACTGATACATTATATAGCATTGCTCGCAAGTATAGTGTAACCATTAAAGACCTCATGGAATGGAATGGCAAGAAGGATTTTGCTGTTTCGGTTGGTGAAAAGCTAAAGATCAAACAGAGGTAGCCGCTCATTTTGGACTGTTTCAATTTATTTGTTAGGTTGAGGGCTCGAATTTCAAGATATAGCCAAACTTATATTCCAAAAAAGGATATTTTTGTGGTTCTTGAAGAACAATGTGAGGACAGATTTACAAAACTTTGATGCAAACGGATTTTAAAACAATAGATTTAGTCATGCTGGTTGATGACAACGACACTGATAATTTTATCAGCAAGCGTATCATCGAAATAACCAAGTTTTCCAGTCGTGTGGAGGTAAAAGGATCAGGCAAAGCAGCGCTTGACTATCTCCGGGAAAACCAAAGCAATGCAGAAAACCTACCCAGTCTTATTTTCCTGGACATCAACATGCCTATCGTTGATGGTTTTGTTTTCCTGTATGAGTTTGAAAAATTCAATGAGGTTGTTCGTAACAAGTGCAAGGTAATTATCCTTTCCAGCTCAGATAATAAGCGTGATATTGATAAGATTGTGAATAACAACCATGTTATCAAGTTCATCACTAAACCACTTACTGAAGTGGCGTTAGACGAAATCAAGTTGAACAACATTTGAGTTTCGGAGTTTAGGTTTTAAGGCTTATTTTCGCTTTAAATCCGGACCTGAAATGAAAAAAAAAACTAATCTCATTGTCTTGTCGTTGCTTTTTCTGGCAACCATCAGCATTCAATCGCAAGCCCAAATTGTAAAACCCGATACCCTTTCGCGGTGGAAGAAGAAGTTGGTTTTTAATATTAACTTAAATCAAGCTGCGTTTTCATCGAATTGGAAAGCCGGAGGGATAAATTCCATTGGTGTTAACGGTCTTTTCAACTACACCGCAAACTTCAAAGACGGTAAACGTTCCTGGGATAATCAAATTGGCCTCCTCTACGGCTTTGTAAATAACAAAGGTCAGGGCCAACGCAAAACACTTGATCGGATATACTTAGATACAAAATACGGTTACGATCTGAATAAGAACTGGGGGCTCTTTAGTTCGCTTAACTTTCTCTCTCAGTTTAGCGAGGGTAATAAGTATGAGAAAGATGTCAATGGAGTAGAGCAACCGATTTTGATTTCAGATTTTATGGCGCCTGCTTTTATTACTTCTGCGTGGGGTCTTGAATATCATCCAGTAGATTATTTCTTTGTTCGAATTTCTCCCTTTGCCCCACGCGTTACAATTGTGAGTGATAACAATGGAAGATTTGCTGCTGTTGATCCACTCGCGCCATATGGTGTTGTTGTTGGTGAATCCACTCGTTTTGAATGGCTCGCTTTTCAATTAGTGTCAGAGTTTAACAAAGACATTGCAACCAACATTAATTTGAAAGCTCGCTATGTAATGTATGCCAACTACGAAACACTTGAGTTAAAAACGATTGATCATCGCCTTGAAGTGATGCTCAATGCTAAGGTGAATAAATTTATTAACGTAGGATTAGGCGGCATCTTGCTTTACGATTACGATCAGGATTCAGGAGCACAGTTTAGCCAGATGTTTAATTTTGGATTTAATTACACCTTCCAGAATTATGTGGAGCCGAAAAAGTAAAAAATCAAACCCGGTTTCGTCCGGTTTTTTTTATGACCTTTATTATGTGAGCAGAAACAATATTTAAAACTCCTTTGAAACTTCGACCTTAGTGTCTTTGGCAAAGTGAGTTTGCTGAACACAATGAATTCCATCAGTTAAAACTTCTTCTTATGTCAAAGGAACAATTCATTGCAGCCATTAATAAATCCTACACCATTAATGGTGCATCTATTTATCTAGGTGCAGGAATATTACAAGGTGAAATTATAGCCGATGCAAAAGTCAATCTCCCATTGCGAATGATGAACCGACATGGATTGGTTACGGGTGCAACTGGATCGGGTAAAACCAGAACACTTCAATTAATTGCAGAACAACTATCTGCTGCAGGTGTACCTGTTTTTATGCCAGACATGAAAGGTGATATTTCAGGAATATCAAAAGAAGGGATAGTCAACGATAAGATTACGGAACGAGCAACAGCACTTGGAATAAAATATACTCCATCAGGATTCCCAACAGAGATATATTCATTGAGTGGAAAATTGGGAGCACAAATGCGCGCTACGGTCACCGAGTTTGGCCCCATATTGCTCAGTAAAATTTTAGAACTGAATGATACTCAAACCGGTGTGTTGAATGTAATCTTTAAATATTCAGATGATAAGAAACTACCGATTGTTGACTTCAACGATCTTAAGAAAGTTTTGAATTATTTAACCGAAGGACCAGGTGCTGCTGAAATAAAAAATGATTACGGAAAAATTTCTTCGGCTACCTCCGGCACAATCTTGCGCAAAATTGTTTCACTTGAACAGCAAGGTCTCAATCAGATTTTTGGTGAAACTTCTTTTGAAGTAGACGATCTCTTTGAAAAGATAGATGGAAAAGGTGTAATCAGTTTGCTGAACGTTTCGGATGTTCAAAACCAACCGGCTGTATTTTCTACATTCCTGCTGGCCTTGCTTGCAGAACTTTATCAAAGATTGCCAGAAGCGGGTGACTTGGATAAACCCAAACTGATTTTCTTTTTAGATGAAGCCCATTTACTTTTTAAGGATGCACCAAAAGCATTCATGGATCAGATCGAACAGGTAATCCGATTGATCCGATCGAAGGGTGTAGGTATTTTCTTTTGTACACAGGTAACGCAAGATGTTCCCGCTTCCGTCTTGTCGCAATTAGGAAACAGGATACATCACGTTATTCGTGCATTCACACCGAACGATGTAAAAGCTTTAAAAGAAACGGTGAAGACTTTTCCAAGGTCTGAGTTTTATGAGATGGAACAACAGTTCACACAACTCGGAACAGGTCAGGCGTTCATTACGGTGTTGAATGAAAAAGGAATTCCTACCGAAACAGTTGTTACACACCTGGCACCACCCTCCTCAACAATGGGCCCGCTGGATGAAACTGAATACAAAAAGCTTCTGAACGCTTCTGATATTTATAAAAAGTATAAAGATGCTGTAGATCCAAAGAGTGCATTTGAGTTATTAAACGATCGCATTGTTCAACAGCAGGAAGAGAAGGTAGCTAAAGAAGAAGCAGAGCCAACACCGCGCTCAACCTCTAAAAAACAAGAGAAATCTACGTTTGAAGAAGTGATCTCATCCCCGGTAACAAAACAAATTGGTCGCGAATTAGTACGCGGAGTTTTTGGTGTTTTGTTTGGAACAACATCCCGAAGATCCACCAGTAGAAGAAAGGGAGGAATTTTTTGAAAATAAAAAAGTCCGACTTAATGAAAAGCCGGACTTTTTTATTGATTTAAATTCAGTTATTGATAGGCAGGTTTATGACCATGGTTCATACCTGCATCAGATTCTATTTCTCGGATTACTTTATCTGCTCTTTTTTGAGCAAGATTCTTTTTGTATTCAAACCATTTCTCTTCGCTCACTTTACGCATGATGTTATCAATGGTGCGTTGTACAGTAAGATTCCAAACACCTTTCAATGTCATTGGTATCCCATGAGCAAGTGTTCGAACCGAAAGACCAAAGCCGCCTTCTACATATTCGATGTGATGCCAGTAACCACTTGGCATGAACAAGGTATCACCATGTTCTAAAACGGTAGTAACTCCTTTTACATATTTTAAACCTGGATAGATATCAAAATCAGGATGATCAATATCCACAGTGGAGTGAACATTGAAAGGTAAACGGTATAAAAGTTTGGACTGAGAAGGAGCAAACAATACAACTCTTTTTCTTCCATGAAACTGAGTAAGAAAAACATTACTCATATCAATATCCTGATGCATGCGTGTAATGGATTTTGGCGGACCAAAAAACATAAACGGGATTTTTACATACCGTTTCACGATATCGGGATATCCAAAATCTTTTAGCAACTCAGGCTTGTGTTTAAAAACAGGAAAGAGAAACAAACGTAAATCGGTTGGTTCACGCTCAATCAAAGCGAGGTATTCATCAAAACGCATCGTTGCATTTGGAATCTGAAGAGTTTTGGAAAGATCTTCCTTTCTATTTCCGAATAGCCCTACTTCAATATCGCCCATGGATTGCTTGAAGTAATCCATTGTCCATTTAGTGTAAGCCGGATATTGTTTCCACAAGCCACGTAAAACAACCGGCTTTTGTGGTTTATAATACTGTTTGTAGAACTCCTCTCGGGTAATCGATGTGCCATCCACAACCGGGATGGGCGTCTGTATATCAAGTGCCATAGGTATCGTTTTCTAAAATCTCACAAAATTAAGGGAACAATCAATTTGGGCAACGTATTGAAATCGAAATTATTTTACGCAAGCATGCGCTGAAGGTTGCTTAAAAGTCGGTGTCGAGCCCTAAACGGTCTTTCATCTCCTTTAATAGAGGGTTTTTATCCAAAAGGAAGTCAAATTTATCACGATCGGTGTACTTCATTTTTTTCTGATCCATCTCCCGAAGCTCCCCTGAAACGTGAATAGAGTTGTTTTTTAGCTTCTCCCGCAAATAGGTTGTTAGCTCACTTTTCAGTCCGGCAAGCATGGTATCCTGAACAGGATTGAGGAGGTGAACAACAATTCGGTTTTTATCCAGATCAAAAGGTTGCATCAGCATTTGAAACTCAGCCTGCAATTTTTTCCGTTGCTCTGCAAAATCTTTCCAGGCCTGTTGAAGTGAATCAAGGGTAAAATCCTGATCGGCTTCTCTTTGAATTTCTGCTGCGATTACCTCTTCTTCTTTCTTCGGTTCAACTTTTAATAAGTTGGTCAGTTTAACGGTCGTCTTTGGAGCTGATTTGAATCTTGATTTTTCAGAAAAGTCAGGACGTGCGGTAGGCACGACAGGAGGTGTTGGTTCAGCAGGTGTAACTACTTTTGTTTCAATTGTTGCTTCAGGAACCGGAGAGATTTCAGCTTCAGGTTCTTCAGATGTTACGCTACTTTTTTTTTTAACCCATCCTGTTGATGATTCACCTGATCGAGTTGAAGAACAGCTCCAACATGTGCCATCTTCATCAGCGCAAGCTCAACAGAGAGACGTTGATTCTTGCTACTTTTAAAGTAGATGTCGCATTGATTGCCGATGTTTAGCCACGTGAGCAACAAAGAAGGTGATACTGCTTTTGCTTGTTCAGCATACTTTCTCCTCACACTGTCGGGTACCTCCATTAGTAGTGTGGTACGTTCATCCTGCGACACCAATAAGTTTCGTAAGTGCTCACTTAATCCGACAATAAAATTATGACCATCGAATCCTTTGCGCAATACTTCATCCAGCAATAACAAGGGCTGCGTATGCTGCTGCGCGCGTAAAGCATCCACCACCTGGAAGTAGTAGTCATAATCCAGAATATGGAGATTGCTTAAGGTATCTTTAAAGGTAACACCCTTACCAGCAGAGTATGTTACCATCAAATCAAAAATAGAAAGCGCATCGCGCAAAGCGCCATCTGCTTTTTGGGAGATCAAATGCAGTGCCTCAACTTCTGTTGGAATGCTTTCGGTATCGGCTATCTTCTTTAAATGATTGGCAATATCACTGATCTGAATCCGATTGAAATCAAAAATCTGGCATCGGGAAAGAATCGTGGGGATTACCTTATGTTTCTCAGTCGTTGCCAGAATAAAAATGGCATAAGAAGGTGGCTCTTCCAGAGTCTTCAAAAAAGCATTGAAGGCTGCATTGGAAAGCATGTGCACCTCATCTATTATATAGACTTTGTATTTTCCGAATTGAGGAGGGTAACGTACCTGATCAATTAGGTTTCGAATGTCTTCTACGGAGTTGTTAGACGCGGCATCCAACTCAAAAATATTGAGCGAATTGGTAGCTGCTTTTTCTTCAAACCCATTGATGAGGCGCGCTACAATCCGCGCGCAGGTTGTTTTACCAACTCCACGAGGACCGCAGAACAAAAGTGCCTGCGCCAGTTTATTGTTGTCGATGGCATTTTTGAGCGTGGTCGTAATATGCTCCTGGCCCACCACTTCATCGAAGCCGGTGGGACGGTATTTACGAGCCGAGACTACAAAATTCTCCATTGGCCGCAAGATAATTTATTTTGAAATAGTACAGCGGGGTGAGTGGAAGATTGTAAAAAATCTCTCGCATAAAAAAAGACCCTGACTTTTGTAACGTACAAAGATCAGGGTCTTCACTATGCGATATCAGGAAGCTTGTTCCCGAAGGATTTATTATTGAGTAATGGTGTATTTCGAACCCGATTTTGTAATGGTAAGCGTTTCCACTTCAAGCTTATCAGCTTCTGAATCAAAGTTGCTGGTAAAGGTAACGGGTTTTGAAACCGTGAGACCATTTGCAGTAACTACGTAGTTTACGTCTGTTGTCGTGTTATATAAGTAAACCTTAACTACATAGGTTCCATCAGCGAAATCACCAGGCGCCAACTCAATTCTTTCAAAGCTTGAGGCGTAATCACTATCCGTAACTATTACGCCATTTTTATAAACGCGTAAATCGAGATCAGACGCAGTTAGGGCATCGTTTGTAGTTCCACCGGCAATAGACCATTCAAGATCAAGTTTAATTCCACTTTCATCTGAAATCACATCGGTAGGTACGGGATCAGAATCTCCACAGGAGCTCAGCACGGCAACGGATGAGGCAAGAAAAATAAATGCAAACGTTGTTCTTAAGAACTTTTTCATAGGGTAAAAAATTTAAGTTTAGTGTATAATAAATAAAGAGATAACAATATAATTCCACCCAACTCAACCCGACTATCCTCCCTCTTGTTCAGTGTAAACCTTACAAAGATTCAAAACTAACCTGGATTAGTAAAGGCATTTATGGATTGGATAAATGCATATGTAATGTTTTTTGGTTTTCTGAATAAAGCGTACGGAATAGTAGGTTTTTGACTTCATCAAACGATAGCAGTTGAAGCATCATACAGCCAAGCTTTACGAGTTGAAATAATATTTAATAGATTTGACAAAAATAAACCTTAACCGTTTAAAAAAAAGACATGAAAAAATTACTAATCACCGTTAGTCTAGTGACTTTGTTCTTTGTTTCGTTTGGACAAAAAGTTGATCTGGACAAATTTAACTTCACCTATGAGTACAGGGATCTGCCAAAGGTTCCCTTGAATCCGGAGTACAGAACGTTCTCACTAAAGTTCAACGCAACAGGATCTGTTCGGGATAACTTTGGTGGAACAGCCTTGGAAGATGCTGTCAATGTTCAAGGCTGGAAAAAAGTTACGGGCACAGGACACATCATTGCAACCGTTACACTAGATGACTTAACCATCAACAGCTCACAAGTTACTGAACGTGTAGATATCCAGAAAGATAAGGACGGTAAGGAGACTGGGAGAAAATACTATTACAAAGCTGAAATGTCATATGTATGGGGAGGTAAAGCTGTTGTGAAAGATTATAAAGATGCTGCCGTTGGCAATGCCAGCTTCGATGGCTTAACCAGTAGCTGGACAAGTTCAGAGTATGGCACAAGAAAGGAAGCTGCTGATTATTACAATAACAACAGAGAGGAAATCAAAGGAAAGTTGCTTCGCGACAAGGTAAGCACAGCACTTTCAGACTTGGGCAAATGGATGACGAATAACTATGGTTTCCCGGTAAGAAAGGATGCTGAAATTCTTTGGATATTGGATGCTAAGAAGCATCCGGAATATCAGGCACAGCACAATACATGGGATGCTTTTAAGAAAGCAGTAGCCACCATAACGGCTGATAACTTATCAGACGAAACCAAAGAACAGTTCAATACCCTCATCAAGTATTTCGATGACATACCGACCCGGTTTGCTACCGATGATAAGAATGATAAAAAAATGCGCTATGCAAGTTTTTATAACAAAGCGAAGATTTATCTCTATCTCGATAACCCTGAAGCGGCCATTGCAGAAGCAGACAAGCTCGCTGCCAATGACTATGATGCGGGTGATGCAAAAGGCTTGAAGAAGGAAGCGGACGCTTTGATTCAACTTTTCAAAAAGAATAATGCAACTTCTCGTCACTTCGTAATTGATCTTTCGAGTGTACAGCCTCCGGCATCCAACTAGGAGGTATTGAAAGAGGCTTTAAAATACCAGATACGTTATCCGTATCTGGTATTTTACTTATAGAACTTTTCATTCTCTATATTTGTCTTCCTTTTGCAATTTGCCATGTAATGGCAAGCAAAATTGTTCATTGAATTTGGGGTCGACCGGTTTTGACAGGATGTGTGATGACGTGTGCAAGCATGCAGGCTCATGGAATGAGAGCCTTGAAAGATAGTTCCAAACCATACTTGGCGAGTCTAACTACGCCATGGCTGCTTAATTTATCCGATAGGATAAATTAGCCTCGTCCCGATAAGATCGGGAAAGTCATCATCGCTCAGCATTGTCGTTTTGCAGGTGCTGATTAGCGGTGTCGTAATGCAGAACTGCTCCGTGTGATGATACTAAGCACGGTTAAGACTAGTAAATAAGGAGTGGTTTAGGTTGTTGCCTGCCTTGCTGTTCCCGACAATTAAAGTCAACTAAGCATGTAGAAAGTACGTCTTTATCTTCTCTGGACGAGGGTTCGATTCCCTCCGACTCCACAACGGACTATAAACGACAATTTCCGTTGTCGCTTACTTAGTCCGTTGCCGCTCTCAAAATGTCGGCATTCGTGTATTAATCCCACTATTTCAGAAATGAGGTCGTGGGTTTTTTTTGTGCTTCTCGATTCGGTTAAAGGGTAAAAAATTAGAACCCATTTTGAGAACCTACGATCTCCCAAAGTCTCGTAGGGTAAAGAAAGCGTACTAATTGTCCGTGAAATATTGAATCACAGGCACTTAACTCAATTCTGAAAATGTGAAACAACGTCAAGATTACTTTCCAGCTTTTCAAGTCTAAGACCAACTCCCTAAAACAAAATCCTCTCTACATGAAGTTGTATTTCAACAACAAGGGAACACGGATTTCAACGGGTCATTATATCCATGCACGTTATTGGGATAAGAAAAAGAAAACTAAAAGGGAGCAGTGATGAAACACACGCCATAAATGAGAGTTTGAATGACCTCAGAGCATAAGTCATTATGGTACATGCTAGCATTGAGAGTCATACGATGAAGGACTTAAAAGATGTGGTGGCCGATCTGAAGCAGGGCGATGGAACAGCTGGATTGCTGTTGAGTGACACGCTTATGCGCCAGAGTCTATTTAAAAGCGCTGTCAATATTGAGCAGGAACAGATCGTTTCAATCAGAACAAGGAAGTGCTTAAAACTAATTTCCTCTTTAAAAAATACTTCAAGAAACTTGAGCGCGACAAACAAGAAAAGGCAAAAGATAAATAGAATTAATACTTGGGCGCACATGAAAAAGATTCTTTAAAAAATGGTTTTTAGAAACTTCTTGGAATATTCTAAAGAGAAAGATACCGTTATGTTTCAATATCCACAGCATTTCAGCTGCTCCTTCAAACAGGTAAATTACCTATATCGATCTGACCATACTCATTCGGTGTAGTGACATTTGTCATAGACATCTTTTCCAGATGAGATTACCTTCGTCCAGAGGCGAGTTCCACAAATTAAACACAATTACTATGACTGCAACAAAGCTTGGCGTATGGATGGATCATGAACATGCATACTTAACTGAATTCACAGTGCCACCGATGAAGACCCAGATAATCAAGGCCAACAGCAAAGAGGACACCACAGAAGACAGAAAAAAGTTTGGTGAGCTTCGTCAGCACACCAAAGAACAACATCAGACAGCCGAATACTTTAAGAAGCTATCAGAGTCAATTCGACATTACAAGGAGGTTATCTTATTTGGACCAACGGATGCTAAGGAAGAGTTCTTCAATACAATTCAAAAGAATCATCTTTTTGCTGATATAGAAATTCATGTTCAGCAAGCCGATCATATGACAGAAAACCAAAAACATGCCTTTATCAAAACGTACTTTACTCGGCATTAATTCTTAAATTGTTAGCCGACCAACTGGTTTTGATTATGGAGTTTATTGATTACTACAAAATTTTAGAAATAGATAAGATCGCCTCGGCCGATGAGGTCAAGAAAGCATATCGCAAGTTAGCGCGAAAGTTCCACCCGGATCTGAACCCAAATGACAAGGATGCGCATAAGAAATTTCAACAGATCAACGAAGCCAATGAAGTATTAAGTGATTCCGAAAAAAGAAAAAAGTACGACCAATACGGAAAGGATTGGGAGCACGCGGAACACTTTGAACAGTTTCGGCAGAATCAATCACACCATGGTGGTAATGCAGGAGGAAACTTTTCGCAAGGCCATGACTTTTCAGGCGATGGTGATTTTTCCAGTTTCTTTGAGTCTATGTTTGGTGGATCCACGGGTCAGCGTCAAACAAAATTTCGTGGTCAGGATTTGCATGCTGAATTACATTTGTCGCTAACCGATGTAATGGCTACGCATCAGCAAACGCTCACTGTTAATGGTAAGAATATTCGAATTACAATTCCTGCTGGGGTTGAAAATGGTCAAATTATCAAATTGAAAGGTTACGGTGCACCCGGCATGAATGGTGGACCTATCGGTGATCTGTACATTACATTTTTGATCGCGGATAATACTCAGGTCAAACGAATTGGAAATGATTTGTATACAACGGTACCCATCGATTTGTATACGGCCTTGCTGGGTGGAGACGTGACGATTGATACACTGAATGGAAAAGTGAAAACAAAAGTAAATGCAGAGACGCAGCCAGGCACAAAAGTAAGGTTGAAAGGAAAAGGTGTTCCTCTGCATAAGCAAGAAGGTAAAAGCGGTGATCTGTTTGTCACCTTTCAGGTAACTTTGCCTACTCAACTTACTGAAAAACAACGCGCATTATTTACAGAATTGTCTCAACTTAAATAGAGTGTTATGCAACCCGATGATATGATATTGGCAAGTGAATTTTGTACGCATCACAAAATAGAGTTGTCCTTTATTCATTCACTCAAAGAGTATGGAATGATTGAGATAGTCGTTGTTGATGAGACTACGTTTCTACCGGTTTCTGAATTGGAACGGCTTGAGAAAATGCTCCGCCTGCATTTCGAGCTTGATATTAACCTGGAGGGAATTGACACTATAACACATCTGTTGCAGCGCGTCACCAGTATGCAACAGCGAATTGTCAATTTGACCAATCGCCTGAGAAGGTACGAGGAAATTGACTAGTGAATTCTCCTGCAAACCGCACGCATTTTAGTTTTCCGCATACTGATCGATAACTTTCTTTAGGGATTCTGTTGGAACCACTCCTGATTGTCTCCACATCACATTCCCATTCTTAAAGAGCATTAACGTAGGAACGCTCTGAACACGATATGCCGAGGCGGCCTGCGGATTTTTATCAATATCGATTTTAATGATTCGTGCCTTATCGCCTATCTTCGATTTTAGATCTTCCAGAATAGGCACCATCATTTTACAAGGCCCACACCATTCTGCTGAAAAATCAACGAATGTAGGCTTGTTACCCTGTATTAGTTCTGCAAAAGTTGTCTGTGCCATAAATTTATACCGTAATGTTTTCGACTTGTACCGTTGGCTTCATAACAACCTTTGCTTTTACAGAGTTCGATACCAAACAATTTCCTTCTGATTTTTGTAAAACCTTTATAGCTCGTTCTCTATTGCTTTCGTCTCTTATTACACAACGGGCTCTAACAAAACTTCCGTCATCATAAATTTTCCGTCCACATGGTCCAGTTTTTCCTTTCGAACTACACTTGAACTACACAAAATTAAACTTTGAATTTTCTGCAACAGCAAGAATGGTTGTCATTAAGCAACTACACACCGCTGCTGTGAACAAATGTTCAGGAGACCAAATGCCTGGAATGCCTTTTGGAAACTTGGGTGGTGTGACAACTTCAATACAGCCGCCAGCATTCGTTACTCCGTTCAACTCAGGTGAACACATTATGCCTTTACGATCTTTGCTCCAGGCGATTTCAACATTGTAAATATGGCTTTCCGTGATGTTTAAATTTTGTACTGCAAGCTCACTCAGTTTCCTCCATCGTGAATATTCGAATACCCACAGGATACCAAAATACTTTTTGCGGAAGCACTTCTCATTCCAGATGCGTAACACATGACAATGGCTTTTTTTTATCTGGTAAGCGGCTCAGATTATCTTTTAGTTGATTTACTGAAATATTCAATGATCCCTTAATGTGACCTCTGGCATATTCGCCTCTTGTTCGAACATCCAGAATAATCGCTCCTTGCTTTACCAGATCTGCATAATTTGTTGAAGGACTAATTCCCAAAATTTAATCACCTTTATTAATGACATTCATCATACCGAGCTTCTCATTGCTTCTCTACTTTCGCTACAGTATTGAGAGACAAATTCCTTTGCTCCCACATAACGTCATTTTTCAATAAAATTAAAATCGCTTATGAAAAACGAAGAAAAATTCTGGTACCGATGGATGCTCAATTATTCGTTTGGCGAACTTCTTGGTATTGGCGCGGCAGCTATAATTGCCCGTTTTTTGTTTGTCGAGTATTCACAATTACCTCATGAGTCATCTATCTTAACTGCTATTGTATTGATAATTGCCGGAGCCAGCGAAGGATTAATTATAGGATATGTACAATGGAAATCCCTATCCAAACTTATCCAAAATTTCAAACCAGGTCCATGGATTACGGTCACTACCTTGACCTCAATTGCCGGATGGATTTTGATACTCCCACCAGCTGTGCTTATTATTTTCTTTTTTGCCAGGGTTTCATCCCAGAGTGCATATACGTCCATTCTATACACCTTATCTACAGGCGCGGCTTTTGGAGGCATAATCGGAATCTCACAGTTTTTCCTAATCCGGAAATATTTCAATAATGCTACAGTCTGGATTTTTGCCACCGCGAGCTGTTGGGCGCTTTCCTTCTTGATCTTATATGTGACATTGTCATTTTTTTCAACATCATTGATCAATATAATATTGATTGCCTCAGCTTGCGTATTATCCGGATTGGTTCAAGGCAGTGTAACTGCCATATGCGTTCACTTTCTGATGGACATTAAAAAAGAAGTGCGTAATAGGCCAGAATATACTAATTCTGTATTGTAGTTTCATATTTGCATGATGCTCACCACTGATCTTCCAGTTGAAAGGAATCAATACAATCATTGATAGAAGTCAATCTTGCTAGTGACCAGGGTTAATAATGCTTAGCTTGCAGTAGCTACATTTTAAAAGTCGTCATGCTTACAAATTTTCTTTCTGAGAACTTTCGCCTCAAGTCGGATCAAATATTTGGAGGACTAACAACTGATGAACGAGAAATGTTAACCGGATCAGGTGTGACGCATGTGTATAAAAAAGGAGAGATCATTTTCAGGGATGGAGGAATACCTACGGGAATATTTTACGTAAAGTCAGGTCGGGTAAAAAAGTATAAAGAGACGGTGAAGGGTGGCGAGCAAATATTTTACATCTGCGGTGAAGGTGAACTACTTGGGTACCATGCGTTACTAGGTGAAGAACATTATCCGGATTCTGCCGCTACGATTGAAGATTCCGAAATAACATTCATACCAAAAGAGAGCTTTTTGACTGTTTTAAAAAACTCCACAGTACTGTCCAACCAACTACTAAAAGCGCTGGGGCATGAGTTCAGTCTGTTTATCAATAAGTTCACCAACCTCACAACGAAAAGCGTTAGAGAACGACTTGCCTTTAATCTCTTAATACTAGAAGAGAAATTTAAAGTTCCAACGAAACCGAATAATCCAAGTGAGATCATTATGTCCAGGGCAGATCTCGCTAACATGGTAGGTACAGCAAAGGAGACCCTTGTCAGGCTACTTCAAGAGTTCAAAGGTCTTGAACTTATTCAAACTACAGGAAAGAGTATCCGTATTATCGATCGGAAGGGAATTATCAAAGAGGCCAATCTTATGGGACAAAACTCAAAGAAACAATAATTTAAAAACTAAAAGACCAAACTAAAAATGATGTGTATAATGATCAGCAGAATCAGTACACCACACATTACAAGATCCACACGGATATATTCCCGGTATTGATTCTAGAATGTTTTTAATTTTTTAAAAATGTCTGGTAATTTTGTTAAAACGATTCATCTTTATTCAAACGCCATTTTTTCCCAGAACTGCAATAGAGCATGACGCGAATAGTCCTGCAACTTATACGTGCATGGAACAATATTTAAAGAGCACCAAAAGGCTACGAGGAGCGAGCCTACTGGCGACCAACTAAATTGGTCAGCTACTATCTTCATCTTTAGCAATTCGAAAATCAGGCATAGTGCATTTAATATTAAGCACACGTTGATCAATCGACCTGGTTTGCAACTACATAAAAAAATTGTTTAAATACTTTGATCAAAGTCATGGACCTGTTGATTTAGATTAATCCATAATTTCGGTTTGTAAACAAACGTTTGATCTTGAATCATGTAAGTATCAATTCCATAAGATAATAGTGTATCTCAAAAACCAGGAGAAACTGGTGAAGTGGGTGTTTGTCCTATTTCGACAAATTTCATTGATTTAAATCAATGAACGAGTTGACGGTATTCAATGGATACGAAGTTTTAGCATCTTAATTTTGCAGTTATCAATCGCTTGGTAAAGTGATTCCTAACGAAACCAAAAGCAGCAAGATTATCTATTCTGCACAATAACAAGTATCATCTTCGAACTTCATCGATCATGAATTATACGTTATTACGAATAGTGTCGTGCTAGACTGAAACTTAATCACTCGGAACTTATAAAATGAGTCTAATCTTTTCATGTGTGAAAGTACATCGGGTCGGTGGACCGAACGGTGAATCGCAAAAAGTCGACTACGAGAAAGTCACCCTTCATCTTGAAGTAGGCGATTCGTCCGGAGCAATTATTTTAAATTGTTTGGGAAAAGATATTGGTTCATTCAAGGAAGGGAACAAATACATTCTTGCTGAAATGGTAGAGCGTACTTATAGTAAGGTTACTGATTTTTCTCTCTCACCTGACTGAGGGGCTAATGAAGATGTTTCGGTGGACATAAAGGCCTGTAAAACTTTACCACGTCCACAGCTTGGAAACTCCTTTTGCCAGAAGGGAGCCAAGCGGTGAAAAAGAACGGATTTATATTATTTCAAATTGTAACGCGGATATAATAGTGGTAGAATTTTGTCAAAAAATAATTAGCGAAATTAAGGAGGCTCCAGATGATGAAGCTCTGAGACAGGTGATCTCCAGCTCCATTGTTCGACACCAAACAGAAAAGATTAACACCGCGGGTATCAAAAGCCGGTACATATTAAACATGATTATGATGTTGAGTTCTTCTAAAGAAGAGGCACAGCCAATCCAGTCGCTTGTGAAGGTAAGCGTGGCTATTGAAGAATTCAGGAAACTATATAAAGAGTATACAGCGCTTTAGTAGAGTCATGAAAATAAAATAATTAGAAACCATATTTTAATAACACATCGCAATGGCGGACTTGTTTGGAAAACTTAAGATGGCAAATGGATCACTTGCCCAATATTCACATTTACCCAAAGACTATTTTTTCTTCCCTAAGCTAGAGGGAGATATCGGTCCCCGTATGATGTTTAATGGCAAAGAGGTTCTCAATTGGAGTCTGAATAATTACCTGGGGTTGGCGAATCATCCAGAAGTTAGAAAGGCAGACGCTGATGCCTCTATTCAATATGGTTTAGCTTCTCCTATGGGTTCGCGCATGATGTCAGGCAATACAACGCATCATCTTGAATTCGAAAGGCAGCTTGCAGAATTTGAAAACAAAGAAGATGCTATGCTGTTGAACTATGGATACCAGGGTGTCTTGTCCATTATCGATGCATTGGTTGATCGTAAAGATGTAATCGTCTACGATTCGGAGTCACATGCTTGCATTATTGATGGGGTTCGTCTCCATATGGGCAAGCGGTTTGTCTATCCCCATAACAACATGGAGAATTTGGAAAAACAACTCCAGCGTGCAACGAAGTTGGTCAGTGAAAACGGGGGAGGTATTCTTGTTATTACCGAGGGGGTTTTCGGTATGTCCGGACAAATGGGAGACTTAAAAGGAATTGTTGCCCTCAAAAGTAAGTATCAATTCAGATTAATGGTTGATGATGCTCATGGCTTTGGTACGATGGGAGAAACAGGAGCAGGTGTTGGCGAAGAACAAGAAGTTCAGGATCAAATCGATTTATACTTTGCAACGTTCGCTAAATCGATGGCAGGAATTGGAGCCTTCGTAGCAGGCGATCGAAACATACTTCAGTATTTGCGTTATTCTGTGCGATCTCAAATTTATGCAAAGAGCTTGCCCTTGCCTATGGTCATTGGTGGACTAAAAAGACTAGAGCTTCTTAAAACAAAACCTGAACTCAGAGAAAATCTTAAAAAGATAATGTTCGCCATAAAGAATGGCCTTCGGGAAGGTGGTTTTGCTGTAGGGGATGCGCAGTCACCACCAACGCCTGTGCTCTTTAAAGGAGGTGTTGGCGAGGCTGCAAATATGGCAATGGATTTACGGGAGAACTATGGCATTTTTTGCTCAGTCGTAATTTATCCGGTAGTCCCTAAAGATGTAATTATGTTTCGGATTATTCCAACTGCTGCACACACCCTGAGTGATGTTGAGGAAACCTTAAAGGCGTTTACTGTTTTAAAATCAAAACTTGACAGTGGGTTCTACAAAACAGAGAAGTTAGTGTCTGTTACCAGTGCATAAAACTCAACCAACTTCCCTTCACATTTTATTCTTCATTCTACTATCTATTTAAGATCATGCGCCAGCTTAAGATCGTAAAGCAAATCACGAATCGCGAAACACAATCTCTTGACAAGTATTTGCAGGAGATTGGAAAACTAGATTTAATCACTGCCGAAATGGAAGTGGAACTTACAAGGAGAATTAAGGCAGGTGATCAACTCGCACTCGAAAAAATGGTAAAAGCAAATGTGCGGTTTGTTGTTTCCGTAGCAAAGCAATATCAAAATAATGGACTATCACTAGGAGATATGATTAATGAGGGAAATGTCGGTTTAATAAAAGCGGCTTCACGATTTGACGAA
This sequence comes from Chryseolinea sp., assembly GCA_039930485.1. Taxonomy (GTDB): domain Bacteria; phylum Bacteroidota; class Bacteroidia; order Cytophagales; family Cyclobacteriaceae; genus Chryseolinea. The sequence goes on along the minus strand of JBDTTT010000025.1, from coordinate 2,636 downwards.
ACGCGTGGATTTAAATTTATTTCGTATGCTGTTTGGTGGATACGTCAGTCGATCATGCAGGCGCTCGCTGAGCAATCCAGGACAGTTCGGCTTCCATTGAACAGAGTAGGGACGCTCAATAAAATGAACAGAACTGTTTCTGCTTTAGAACAGAAACTTCAGCGTGATCCTTCTCTCGAAGAAATCGCTGAGGCTGTTGAGAGTACAACGGAAGAAGTAGCGCATACGATCAGTACGGGAAATCGTCAAGTATCAATGAATGCACCCTTTTTTCAAGGTGAAGAAAATGGATTGCTTGATGTTTTGCCTGATGGAATGGAAAAGGAACCTGATTCAGGATTAATTCACGATTCGTTGTGTACTGAAGTCCAGCGATCACTCGCCCAGCTGACAAAAAGAGAATCAGAAATTATTTCTCTTTACTTTGGTCTTAGTGGAGAACACCCTTTAAGTTTAGAGGAGATTGGAGAACGATTCGAAATTACAAGAGAGCGAGTTCGTCAAATAAAGGAGAAGGGAATTAAAAGGTTACGCGACACGAAGAAGGGTTGTGTACTGAAATCATATCTGGGGTAATTCATTAAATATCTGCGGGAGAACACAACGTTATATTCTTACGCATCAAACTGAAGCTTCAATTTTCTTGTTGTCCGATGATGACCTTCTCTGTGGTAGCTCTTTGATTAGCTAATATGGATGATGAGATCATCGAATGGATTGTTTCTCCCACTGGCTCCACGTTAGAGTAATTTAAACCCAGCACTGAAGCAGCAGTCCTCGCAATTTGTTTTTGAAAGTATTGTGCCTCTGTTTTTATTTCACCTAAAGCCGGTGTATCCGGACCAAGTATTGCAAACCACATCTGGCTGGATCCAAACGATAACCTTCCGTGGTTCTTCCAACTGTTTTTCGCTCCGCTACCTCTCCCATGATCGGTCGTAATGATTAATGTAGTTTGATCTTTGTAATCGTCTTGCAATTGAATCCAGGTCCACAATTCTTCTATCATCTCATCGGTTCGATGTGCGGATTTGAGATACGCATCGTATCGGCCACTGTGACCATGCTCATCGGTTTCATCGAAACTAATGAAGAGAAATCTTGGACGTTTTCTCTTTAAATATTCAAAGGCATATTGAAACGTGAAAGCATCATAACGTGCACCATGTGGATTGGGAAGCTTGTCGCTTAACTCGTTTAGCAACACTTCGCGTTCCGAGATATTTCCTTCTGCCTTATCTTTTCCTGCATTGACTGGAATATGATTTGTTTGTTCGCGCGCTATTGATGACATCACTTCCCAAGTGGCAAAAGCTGCTACTTTGTTTTCAAAACCTGGCTGCTGGTTGACAAAATCAAGAATGGTACTGTTTGGATTTTCAATGGCGTGGTTCGATCGGATTCGCTTGTCTACAAAACCAACTAACAACTCACTGTATCCCGGATAGGAAAACCAATGTGGATTGGCGCAGTTTACCTGGTTTTTGTATCCCCTGTTTCCATAGAGTTGTCCTTCCGCGCCAATGACATTCCAGAAAAAAGGTAAAAGTGTCTCTCTTCTTTTGAGGGACGATGTATTCCAAAACAAGTCAGTAGCCTGCATATCGGTAACATATTCTTTATTAAAGAGTATGGCGGAGTCTGCACCCTGAAAAACTTCCTGCCAGCGAAAGCCATCCAGCGTGATGATAACTACATTTTTTGTTTTTGTTTCCTGGGCGAAGATGCTTCCGTGAACGAGTACACAAAGCATAAACAATAGGCGTTTTATCATGCCTCAATTTCACATTTGATTGTGACGATGGCGTTAGAATGAAATTATGAAAGCATGAGTATGAGATTAAGTATTTATAGGTATTGCATCAATTCTTTCAAATGATGATAATACTCACAAAACGATACGATAAAACTTTATTAAAGCATGACCGGTATTAGTGATCCACTTCCATGCGCTTGTCTTTCTCTCGTGCCTTTTTAATCTCGTCCGGATCATCAAGTATGGGTGAAAGCTTCATCCCTTCCCAATCAAATTTTTCATCCAACGGATCGAGAGCCACTTGGGGATTGAAGACTCGCGGATCAACAGGTACAGCCTTGTACGGTTTAAAATCGGGCGTATCGGTGAAGCAATCACTCATATCCGTAACACCAAAATCATATTGATTTAAATAGGGGATGCCTAGCACATTCCAAAAGGTTTTAAAAATGGAACCAAAACTGTAATGCTGGTGACTGTTAAAATTCTTTTTGGCATATGGTGAAATCACCATCAATAAACTTCGATGAGCATCGATATGGTCATTACCTCCTTGTGCATCATCCTCCGTTACCACAATCATCATGTTTTTCCATTGCGGCAAATGACTGAGATATTCCACAACTCTTCCGAGGGCAAGGTCATTATCAGACATGTAACTTTCATTGTATGGAAATCCTGCCTTCGCTCGCTCTCCTGCACCATGATCATTCAACAACTGAAGTGTGAGTACAGGCGGTAAATCTTTTTTCTGATCAATAAATTTTTCGTTGATCTCTTTAATAAAAACATCGGTTCGAAACTGATCGGGTATGGCCATATTGAAGGTGGGGAACAATCTTGATGTGCGATCGTACAATGGACCCGGTGTGGGATAGTT
>JBDTTT010000024.1:0-51447 GCA_039930485.1 Chryseolinea sp. | reverse complement strand
AATGGAATTAACATCGTACATGGGTCCCATCTTTGTCGGTTGAGCCAACATGCCACCTTCTAAAAAAGCATGAACGCAAAGAGCAAGCAACAACACAAGAGCTGAAACAGATTGATGTTTGTGCTTATGATGATCATCATGATCATGTGTGTGGATATGGCCATGTTCAACACCCGATGTAAAATATTCCAACAACTGCTGAAGAAAAAATCCAGCCAAAACAAATACACCAATCCATTCTATACCAAGATCTTGTCGATATAATTCCGGAAGAATGTGAATCACGGTAATCGCGAACAAATATGAACCCGCAAAAACCAATAACAGTTTAAAGTTCGAATCCTTCTTTTTTGGTATGAGATAAATCGCCAATCCCGAAAGTAGGGGTGTGAAAAAAAGTACAATCAATTTGAGCGTCATGTGTTTGCTTATGGTTCTAACTGTATGAGAGATTTGACGCCTGGTGTGATATACGTTTCCATTTTACCTTGTGGCGATGTGTAGATTAAGAGAGCATCCATTTCAGGATGTTTCTTTAACAGTTCAATTGCCTTTTCATGTCCCATTACCATCATGGCAGTTGCCCAAGCATCAGCAGTGGTGCAGTCAGCAGAGAATATTGAGGCACTGAGTATGGCGCGTTGTGCCGGGAAGCCTGTTGATGGATCAATGGTGTGTGTATATTTCTTGCCATCAACCTCGCGATAGTTAAAATAATTTCCAGAGGTAGTGAACGATTTGTTTTCCAGCGCTACATAGGCTTTAAAAAATTGATTCTCCAAAGTGGAGTTCGGATTCAGAATGCCAATCTGCCACGGCTTATTTGATTTTAAATTCTTTCCAACAGCCATTCCTTCACCACCTAATTCAATCAACATGTTCGTGATGCCTTTTGATTTTAAAAACTGTGTTATTACATCAGCACCATATCCTTGTCCTATCCCACCAAAGTCGAGCTGAACACGTTCATCTTGTTTCGTAATGCTGTCGTTGGCGAGTTTCAGTTTTGTAAAGCCAACAAATGTTTTTATTGAATCTATCATGGCTTTGTCAGGACGAAGTTGTTTTTCCGGACCAAAGCCCCAAACATTAATCAGAGGCATTACAGTAATATCAAAGGCACCTTGAGAAATATTAAATACCTCCTCGGCTTTCTTAATAGGCAAATACAGATGAGGAAGTTTGAAGGCGATACCTTTTTTACTTCTATTAAATCGGGATACTTCGGATGATGAGTCGTATGTATTGATGGATTTATTAACCACAAGCAACAGCGAATCAATCTCACGTTTAAAGTTTCTCCTTTTGCTATCGAAATAGGTAATGTGATACGATGTGCCCATTGTGGCCCCTTCTATCTTGATTGGTTCACCATTATTATTCTTTCCATAGAGCCTAACTGCCAATACTGAAGCAATGAAGATAATGGTGTAAATGATGGCCCTGCTATGATTCATTAATTCCAATTCGAGCTCAAGTTAGAAAAATAATCTAAATGCAACATTGTTGCTTTGTTCTGTTAGCCGTTAATTGTCAATTGTTAATAAGATGAAATGTGAAGTTTAGAAGCAATCATTCCTTTCAAAAGAAAAGAACAGATAAAGGCTAACGATTAACGAATACCATTTAAGACCTTTACATTTGTTTAAAGTCTATCACACCCAAGTCCCACACTCACAATTAACTTTTAACAATTAACAGATAACCACTCCGAATGCGCGAAGACTATTTAAAAGGCGATGGCGAAGAATTGAGCGCTCCGGAGAAGGAAGTAGAGAAAGCACTTCGCCCCTTATCGTTTCAGGATTTTACCGGGCAGTTAAAAATTGTCGACAACATTAAAGTGTATGTATCGGCTGCCAAGCAACGTGGTGAATCCCTTGATCACGTATTGTTGCACGGTCCTCCAGGACTAGGCAAGACTACCTTATCACACATCATTGCGAATGAATTGCAGTCGAGTATTAAAATTACTTCAGGTCCTGTTTTAGATAAGCCAAGCGATTTAGCAGGATTACTCACTAATTTAGAAACAGGAGATGTATTGTTCATTGATGAAATCCATCGTCTTAATCCTATTGTTGAAGAATATTTGTATTCAGCAATGGAAGATTTTCGAATTGACATCATGCTGGACTCGGGGCCGAATGCGCGATCGGTACAAATCGGCCTCAACCCATTTACATTAATTGGTGCAACTACAAGAGCAGGTTTACTTACCTCTCCGCTTCGTGCGCGATTTGGTATCAATGCACGCCTCGAGTATTATGATTCAACATTATTAACTAAGATCGTTAAGCGCTCCGCGGCAATTTTAAATACGCCTATTGTTGATGACGCTGCTTATGAAATTGCAAGAAGAAGCCGAGGCACTCCACGCATCGCCAACAATTTACTAAGAAGAACGCGCGATTTTGCTCAGATAAAAGGAGATGGCATTATCACTATGGACATTGCCAAACTTGCGCTTATTGCATTGGATGTTGATGAAAATGGTTTGGATGATATGGACAACCGTATCTTACTTACCATCATCGAAAAATTTAAAGGTGGCCCAGTTGGATTGACAACCATTGCAACTGCTGTTGGTGAAGAAGCCGAAACCATTGAAGAAGTCTACGAACCATTCCTGATTCAGGAAGGATATTTAAAACGCACTTCCCGAGGACGCGAAGCAGCAGAGCGTGCTTACAAACATTTAAAAATCGTCCCTCCTAAGCGAACAGGTACTTTGTTTGACTAAAGATTCGTGCATTCGTGGCTGACTTTTTTGCCACGAATAGCAACACAAAAAAAGAAGAGCACAGAAAAATCTGTGCTCTTAAAATAATATTAAAGTCTCTGAGAGATTCTTAGAAACGCTCTAGTTTTGAAAAGAAGAAGCTTCCTTCAATCTCCGCATTCTCATCGCTGTCCGATCCATGAACTGCATTCGCTTCAATGGACTTTGCAAAAAGATTACGGATGGTTCCTGGTTCTGCTTTCTTTGGATCAGTAGCACCGATCAATTTGCGGAAATCTTCCACTGCATTTTCTTTTTCAAGAATCATTGGAACAATAGCGCCAGATGACATATAAGCACACAACTCGCCATAAAATCCACGTTCCTTGTGTACCTCATAAAACTTACCAGCCAGCTCAGGAGTAAGCTTGGTTTTCTTCATGGAAATGATGGTGAATCCCGCCTCTTCAATCATTTTAATAATCGCACCACTGTTGTTCGCCCCAACTGCATCGGGCTTAAGCATTGTAAATGTTCTTTTTCCTGCCATATCGGTATCTATAATTGGTTAATGACTTTTAATTGGACGGACACAAATTCCGCAATCGGGCGCAAAAATAAGGAAATAGTCCAGAGTGGGAAGGTCATATCAATTGATTTTCAAGCTAATCCATCATTTCCGGGTCATAACAATCAGCTGCTTCCATTGACTATGGAGTAAAATTCGCCATTTTTGCGACTTGCTTTTTTTAGCCCATGCAGAATCTTCAGGCATTTAAGGAATATGTAAGCGAACCTCGACATGTGGTCATTGTGACGCACGTAAAGCCGGATGCGGATGCCCTTGGGTCCTCGTTGGGTTTAGCTGCTTATCTTAAAAAGAAAAAGCATCATGTTACCGTAATCACCCCAAGTGATTATCCCGAGTTTCTTAACTGGATGCCAGGTAACGGAGATGTCGTTATGTTTCAAAAAGAAAAACCTGAGCCTTGTGCAGCGCTGATCCAACAATCTGATCTGGTTTTTTGTCTTGACTTCTCAAGTCTTAACAGGATAAACGAGCTAGGAGAAATGGTGAGACAATCGTCTGCTAAAAAGGTATTGATTGATCATCATCTGGAACCAGAAGCATTTGCTGATTTTGAAAAATGGGATGGTACTGCAGCATCCACTGCCGAACTCATTTACCTGTTGATAAAAGAATTAGGTGATGAAGAATTGATCGATGCAGGTCTGGCGGATTGCTTATATGCTGGTGTAATGACAGACACTGGTGGATTTCGTCATTCAAATACAAACTACAAAGTACTTCATATTGCTTCCGAACTTGTTCGGCTTGGGGCAAATCCATATTCTGTTTCCAAACTTATTTATGAAACTAACTCGATTGAGCGCCTTCGCTTGTTAGGCTTTGTATTGAGTGAGAGACTGAAAGTTCTACCCGAATATAATACCGCCTACATGGTATTGACTACAGATGACTTAAAGCGTTTTGCCTCTCAAACGGGCGATACCGAAGGGCTTGTAAATTATGGCCTTTCTATAAAAGGTATCAAACTTTCAGTAATGATTACCGATCGAAAAGACAATGTAAAGCTCTCACTTCGCTCACTTGGTAATTTTTCTGTGAACGAATTGGCACGAAAACATTTTGAAGGAGGTGGTCATCGCAATGCAGCAGGTGGGCAGTCTAGCTTAAGTGCAGATCTAACGCTTCAAAAATTTCTTAATCTATTGCCCGAGTATAAAGAGCAACTAACGAAAGAAGGCAATTAAAAAATTTTAAATCCTTACAACTTTACCTAATAAACACTTGTCTAAGATGAAAATGATGAAAATCACCAACGCGCTGATCGGATTGCTATTGCTGTGTGCGGCATGTAATAATTCAGAAAAGAAAACCCCCAATGGATTCACTTTCAACGTCATAAAAGCAGGCGATGGTGTAGTGGCAAAAGCTCAGGAAATTCTGGTTTTTGATTTCTTACTTCGCGATTCGAAAGATTCCGTTTGGAGTGATACACATAAAGAAGGAATGCCAGGAGCGATACAAATTGCTGATAGTGCATCGCAAGCAACAGAGAACGGAATGGTTCAGATGTTTCGAATGTTAAGTAAAGGAGACAGCATAAATGCTACGATGACGGTTGGAAAATTCTTTAAAGATATTGTCCGCTCTCCCGCGCCTCAAGGTCTTGATACAACACTGAACGTATCATACTTCATACAGGTAAAAGAAATTTTTACCATGGAGAAATTTCAGGCTTACCAGGCTGATATGGCAGCAACGAGAAAAGTCATTCAGAAAACAAAAGATCAGGAGATTATTAAAAAATATCTGGCTGATAATAACGTTACTGCACAACAAGACACCAGTGGATTATATTATGCGCTACACTCAAGCAAAGGAGGAGTTAAACCAAATGTGACACAGTGTGTAGAGGTAAAATATTCAGGGCGATTTTTAGCCGATGGAAAAGAGTTTGACAAATCTGACCGACTTGTTTATCCTTTATCCCGATTAATGCCAGGGTGGCAATTGGGCATTCCCTTATTGGGTATTGGTGATTCAGCCACTTTGTATGTTCCATCAGATTTAGGATATGGCCCACAAGGATATCCAGGAGCAATACCACCAAATGCTGTTTTGATCTTTGAAGTTAAATTGCTCGGTTTTGCATCTGGTTACGATCAGGCAACTCAAAGCTGTAAAAAGTAAATTCTGACTAATTATGAATATTGTTAAAAAAAGTTTTTTACTGTTAATCATTGTGGGGCTGCCTATTATTTTTTCAGCATGTCTTGATTCTCCTGACATTGTAGACCCAAACAAACAGCTTCAGGCAGACATTACCGCTATAGATACTTATTTAGCTGCTCATAGCCTTACAGCCATCAAAGATCCAAATGGATTACGGATGGTCATTCAAGAGTTAGGCACTGGCCTTCCTGCAAATTTCAATAGCAAACGAGTATTGGTAGATTACACAGGCAAACTTTTTTCGACCGGAGTGACTTTCGATCATAATACTCAGCCCTTTGCAGTGGGTCTGGATAGTGTTATTGTTGGCTGGCAAATGGCATTTAGAACACTCCCCTCTGGATCGAAGGCAACACTTTATATTCCATCTTATTGGGGCTATGGTACCGATGGCAGATCACCAACAATACCATCGAATGCAATCCTTACTTTTGATGTGGATTTTAAAAAAGTCTTATCAACTACAGCTGAGTCATCAAAACTTGGTACGGACACTGTTGCCATTGACAACTATCTTTCAAGTAAATCAATTCCCGCTCTTAAAGACACAACAGGAATTCGTTATTTAATTACTGCTCCCGGCACCGGTTCATTAGCAACGTGGTATAGTAAGCTTACTGTAAAGTTTACCTATAAGTCAATAACAGATGACACTAAAGTTCTGGCTTCAGTTGACCAGGCTCCTACAGAGTTTTTTTATAGTCGTGTTGTAGATTATCCGAACGGATTAAAAGTTGGATTGCAAAAACTGGGAAAAGGAGGTAAAGCTAAATTTTATATTCCTTCTGGATTAGCCTTTGGCCCTTCAGGTGCTTATTCTGGTAACACAAAAGTTATACCCGACAATGCCAATATCATTGTAGAGGTTGAGGTTACAGACATTACTCTATGACCTTGTGCTTCGCCACAAACAACAAGCATAAACTAGAAGAGGTTGTTCCATTATTAAAAGACTCATTTGATCTTCTCAGTCTAGATCAAATTGGTTGTACAGACGAGTTGCCTGAAACACAGAATACGATTTCAGGCAACTCGTTTCAAAAAGCTGAGTATGTCTTTAAACATTTTAGCACTCCTTGTTTTGCAGATGACACGGGCCTGGAAGTAGAAGCTTTAAATGGAGCACCTGGTGTTTACTCTGCTCGTTACGCGGGCGATCATCGGAACAGTGAAGACAACATTAATCTTCTTCTTCAAAATTTGAAAGGGAATCAAAATCGAAAGGCGCGATTTTGTACCATTATCACATTAGTCGGAATGATTACAGAGCCCATTTTTTTTGAAGGCATTATTGAAGGTGTAATTACAGAAGAGAAAAGAGGAAATGCAGGTTTTGGTTATGATCCTGTTTTTGTTCCTAATGGTCACAATCTCACTTTTGCAGAGATGTCGCTTCAACAAAAAAATACATTGAGCCACAGAGCCATTGCCACAAAAAAGTTGATTGAATATCTTAAAAACCTTTCTCCGACTCTGCGGAAGTAAATTGCCTTTAGTACTTTGCCGGCTCTATGGCACAAAAACCATTTACCATTGGTATTACAGGTGGAAGCGGATCTGGCAAAACCTATTTCATCAAGAAATTAGAATCCTGTTTTTCATCCACTGAAATTTGTCTGATTTCGCAAGACCACTATTACAAGGATCGCGACTTGCAAATAACCGATGAGCGTGGTGTTAAAAACTTTGATCTTCCTCACTCTATTGATGAGAATAAGCTCCTGGAAGATATTCTGAAACTAAAGCGAGGAGAAAAACTTTTTAAAACAGAATACACCTTTAATAACCCTGCAGCAACGCCAAAAATATTAGAGTTTAATCCCGCACCGATACTGATCATTGAAGGTCTGTTCGTCCAATATTTTCCTGAAATAGAAAGTGAGCTTGATCTGCGCATTTTTATAGAAGCGAAAGATCATGTAAAACTAAGCCGAAGAATTGTGCGCGACAGTGAAGAACGAGGCTATGATTTAAACGATGTGTTATACCGTTATCAACATCATGTAATGCCGGTTTATGAATCTTTAATTGAGCCTCTAAAACATAATGCCGATATCATCATACCCAACAACGGCAACTTTGATCGAGCCTTGAAATTAATTTGCGAGGCAATGAAGGCGTATCTGATTAATAGGTAAATGGTTTAGGCTTTTTTACGCAACCCCATCATTCTGAACAAATTTGCGCACCGTCCACTTTTAGGCATAAAAAAAGTGGACGCGATAGATTTTATCATGCGTCCACTTATGCAGAGGAAGAGGGATTCGAACCCCCGGACCCCGTAAAGGGTCTCCGGTTTTCAAGACCGGTGCAATAAACCGCTCTACCATTCCTCTGTATCGGCTTATTCCAAAAATTTGGGACTGCAAATGTATAGTTTTCTGGCTTTCTGTCAAACGAAGGTTGAGAACTTTCTATTTAGAATCATCTCCATAATCCAGGAAAATCTTTTTGATATCCTTATCGTCAGGGGTGCTGGCATTCTTGGTGTGGGCATCTAGTTCAAGTAAAACAAGCCGCTGGTCATTTAATGTTGTACGAAGTTTTTCTATGTCTTTGTCAAATTCCGCATTTCTACGGGCAGACTTTAAGGCATATTTTCTGGCGAAATCATCTCCTGTTGCTTGAATTTTATTTCGAAGGTCTATGTCGATCTTAATTTTTTCTAAAATACCTTCCTTCGATCGGCCTATTACTTCAGTCGCTTCTAAAGTTCCTAATGTAAGTACTGTTGTACCTCCAATACCAGAGACTACTTTAGCTTGATCTGGACTATCCGCCAAGATAACTGGGGTAAATCCTGTAACGGCACCCAACGATGCATTCAAGATCGAGCGCTGCTTCTTCCCTTTCTTGGCCTTTTTATAGTCGGTATTTAATTTTTTCTGTTCGTTATCCAGTTGTTGAAGAAGCAACAAGGCATCAACAAGATTGCTTCTATACTTTCCAAAAAGGTGTTTGTCTTTTTTAATCAGGTTTTCAGTATCGGCAATCCTGATTTTTATTTTGCGTTGTGTTCGATTGTTGGATTTATCGAGAACAAAGAAAATAACCTCAGAGGTCAACGCAGTTTGTGTATCATCAACAAAATCATATCCTGGTGTCCAAATAAATTCATATTGCAAGGGCGTATTTTCTTTGAGACTCGTAAGTGGAATACGTTTATCACTTGGAATAAAACCAGTGCTGCGAACATTATCGTCCCCGTTTGGATCTGATATGTAAAGCTTCAAGTTTAGTGTTTCATCTTCCTTTATAGTGAATAGTGTATCACCTGGAACAATCAGGATTTCAGATGGAAGATCTTGTTGTGTTTGGGCTATTTTCAATTTGCCTTTTGTTTCTGCTTTATCAGGTTGGTCTTGTACTATAAACTCAGCAACAATCGGATTGTTTTTTAGTCCGGCAAACTGACTACGTGAAGGGTTCCATGTGAATTGACCCTGTGAGGAGAGGTTTGTTCCCTCGGGCATCCCGGATTGAATCGATTTAAAAACCAATGGATCACCATCCGGATCATACACATATTCACCTGCAATCTGATAGGTATTCAAATTAGATTGCTTTACATAAAATATGGGAAGATCTTCTACGACAGGAGGTCGATTAACATGCTGAACCGTAAAAGTAATTGCCTTTCGCTCTCTGCGGCCGTCAGCAAAAGATGCTTGAAAAATGACAGTAAAGTCTTTTGTCTTTGTTACACGATCAACTAAATCAAAGTTTGGTTTCCAATGAAAATTGCCTAGTGTGTCGAAACGAATGTGAAGTTCATTTGCGCCTTCTAATGAAAACCAGGCAGGTGCCTGGCCTGCTGCCTTCACTTGAAATCTTAAATCCTGATTTTCTTGCAATTGATTCCAGCCCATTGAATCCGGGAAAATAAGTACTTGGCTACTTTGTGCAAAAGCCATTATGGATGCAATGGAAAAGGCGATAGAAAGAGATATGTATTTCACTCGATGAAAATTCACGTGTTTACAAAATGGAGTGTAAATTTAAGAAGTTGAATATTCTATGATATGCCCACTATTAAAAAGAAACATACAGATAACACTTTCTTTGACGATGTGTACGAAGTTGTAAAGCTAATACCGAAAGGTCGTGTTACAAGTTATGGTGCTATTGCGCATTACCTGGGAGCAAAGTCGGGAGCGCGAATGGTAGGATGGGCAATGTTCGGATGCCCCGCTGGTGTCCCTGCTCACCGCGTTGTAAATAGTGCCGGTTTACTAACCGGTAAACATCATTTCAAAAAACCCGACATGATGCAGAAATTATTAGAGAAGGAGGGCGTGAAAGTTGTCAAGGATAAAATTGTGCGTTTTAAGGATCTGTTGTGGGATCCAACCACTGAATTAGCATAATCCATAACTATTCAGAGAAAAACTCGTCCCAAAGCAGGATAAAAAGATCTGAAAACCCTTCAAAATTCTACAAATTTCAATGATTTCTTACGTGGCATAGGCTTTGGTATAGGTGATCCAAACGAAGACCTATGAAAACCCTCATCCTAGCTTTCGCCTTTGTACTTGCCATGACATCCTCATTTGCAACAGAGGTAAAACCAAGCGGTGAATCAGCTACAAGAGTCTCTTCGAAATACAAAAACTTGTTTGTTTTCAAAGCCAAGAAAAAATTCTTTGGTGCGACAGTAGAAATCTACTCTTCAAACGGAGAGATGATCACTTCTCAACATCTTCAGAAGCGCAAAATGATTATCAATTTCTGTGATGTTAAATACGATACATATACCATTCGTATTGCGAAAGGAAACAACTCACAGGAGTTTCAATATGTAAAGAAATAGATGGAAGTACGCCTTTGGCGAACACCATAAAAATATAGTGGGGTTTGGTTTTAATCGGGTTTAGGTCACTTCAAACAGAGGTGGCCTTTTCCTTTTTAATAGACATTACAGATTAACATCTTTCGATAGGGTTGACCGTTGCGAGATAATCCAAAGTCCAATGAACGTTATCAGCCCATTAATAATTAAAATCTCAATCCCGATTTTATATCCTCCTAGATAGTCTGGCGCATTTGTGCTGATAACATATGACAGAAGTGGAGAAAGAACACAGATAAGAGGCACGAGTTTATCCTTTACCTGAAGTTTAGTGAACAAACCAAATGAAAAAAGCCCAAGCAAAGGACCATAGGTATAGCCAGCCACATTCAGCACAGCATCAATAACGGAACGCTGGTTTATTTCTTTAAATACTAAAATGATAATGAGAAAGAGCAGAGAGAAACTAAGGTGAACAATGAATTTTTGTTTCTTCTTTTCTTTCTCTTCCTTGTTTTCAAAGTCAAGAAAATCAATACAGAAAGAGGTTGTTAATCCTGCAAGAGCGGAGTCAGCACTTGCATACGAAGAAGCAGTAATCCCTAACAAAAAGAAAACACCAACCCACAAACCAAGTTCCTGAATTGCCAAACGAGGAAAAAGCTCGTCACTTAAAGCGGGGATCGGAATATTATTTTTAGCACTGTACAAATAAAGAAGAGCTCCCAAAATTAAGAACAGCAAGTTGACCAAAACCAAAACTAAACTGAACCAGAACATATTTTTTTGTGCATCGCCTATCGTTTTGCACGTTAGGTTCTTTTGCATAATCTCCTGATCCATACCGGTCATGGTAATGGCAATAAAAGCACCTCCCAGAAATTGCTTCGGAAAAAACATCGTTGAGTTTATGTCGTCAAAATAAAATATGCGGACGTAACTACTTGCGTTAACTGTTTCGATCATTTCAGGAATTGACATACCAAGTTGATTGGTGATCTGCCACACGGCAATACATACAGCTGAGACAAGAAAGATGGTTTGAAAAGCATCCGTCCATACGATGGTTTTAATTCCTCCTTTGAAGGTGTAGACCCAAATGAGAATTATAGTAGTTGCCACTGTTACAAAAAACGGAACATTCCATGCATCAAAAAGAAAAAGTTGGAGAACCGTTGCTGCAAGGTAAAGTCGTAGTGAAGAGCCAATAGTTCTTGAAACAAGAAAGAAAAAAGCTCCGGTTTTATACGACCAAAAACTAAAGCGCTTTTCTAAATAGGTGTAAATCGAGACCACATTTAATCGGTAATACAGGGGCATCAAAACGCCTATGATCACCCAATATCCGACAAGATATCCGAGAACAACCTGAAAATACCCAAACCCGACTTTGCCTACATTCCCCGGAACAGAAATGAACGTAACACCCGACAGCGAAGAACCAATCATCCCAAACGCCACCAAATACCAGGGTGATTGCCGATTACCTGTAAAAAAAGTAGTGGTATCTGCACCTTTTGATGTAATGACAGCAATAAGGATCAGCATGCCGAAATAGAGGGCCATGATGATGACGACTAATGTAGGGGTCATGTTCAAATAGGATTAAAAAGCAAAAAATCACGTAAATATGGTCAAATCCAAATGATGGCAATTTTGTTTTCCGACAGAAGGCTGATTTTGGTTAACTTTGCACAAACTATTGAGCGCTATGAAGCCTGCCCATAAAGAAGAAGAATTAGTGGACGTGATGGAGGTAACAGAGACAACCGACCTTATGAATCTGGTCGTGTTCAATGACGATTTCAATACGTTCGAACATGTTATTGAAACGTTGATCAAAGTGTGTAAGCATTCTCAGGAACAAGCCGAGCAATGTACCTTGCTCATTCATCATAAAGGAAAGTGTGCTGTGAAAAACGGAACATTTGATTTCCTTCGTCCATTTCGCGAAGCCATTTGTGAAGTAGGGATTGATGCACGCATATTGTAGTATTCAAAACGGTGCTGGTAATCGGTATTCTGTAATCGGTAAGACGATACATTTTAATGAGACTTTTAACCGATTACTGAATACCCCAACACCGATTACTAATTTGCCAAATACTTATACTTGCTGAATCCATTAAACTATTCAACCCATCGTGGAGTATCCTTCTAAACTTATTGAAGAGGCCGTAAACCAGGTTGCTAAACTTCCGGGTATTGGGAAGAAGACTGCATTGCGTTTAGTGCTACATCTCATCAAGGAAAAAGAAGAGAACACATTCGCACTTACTGAAGCATTACAAAATCTACGATCAAAAATCAGGTTCTGTAACACCTGTCAAAATATTTCAGATACTGAAATATGTACCATCTGCGCAAGTCATAAGCGCGACCGTTCCATACTATGTGTTGTTGAAGATGTGAAAGATGTAATGGCAATTGAAAACACAGCCCAATACATAGGGTTGTATCATGTGCTTGGTGGCGTCATCTCTCCGATGAATGGCATCGGTCCTGCTGATCTAAAAATTGAATCGTTAGTGAATCGTCTCAACCACGGACAATCAGAGATAAAAGAAATTATTTTAGGATTAAGTCCGACCATGGAGGGTGATACTACAGCGTTCTACATCAACAGAAGAATAAAAGATGCAGGCTTGAAAGTGAGCATCATTGCACGAGGAGTACCCGTTGGAGGCGATTTGGAATATGCTGATGAAATTACCTTAGGAAGAAGTATCCTTGGTCGCACACTTTTCAGTTGAGACTACCTATCGTTAGGAATTCTTCAATGCTTCAAAACTTTGCCGGCTCACCTTCCAACTTCCGATTTTAATTATTTTCTTTGCTCGCTTTTCAAAACAACACTATGAAATAGCCATTATGATGCTTCTACACCTAGCGGTATGATAATCAGGCGTATTCCATGTGACCGTAAAAAATAAAAATTAACACATGAATACTTTATCAAATCGAATCAACGCCATTCAGGAATCAGCAACATTGGCCATGGCTGCCAAAGCACGCGAATTTAAAAACAAAGGCATCGATGTAATCGGCCTGAGCTTGGGTGAACCTGATTTTAAAACACCTCAACACATTTGTGATGCGGCCAAGAAGGCGATCGATGAAGGAAAGTATTTTGCCTATCCTCCTGTAGCAGGTTACCAGGATCTGCGCGAAGCAATCGCTGCTAAATATCAAAAAGAAAATAATGTTCCATACAAAGCCGAGAACATTGTTGTTTCAAACGGTGCAAAACAATCCATTGCTAACGCGATGTTGGCATTGCTTAATCCGGGCGATGAAGTAATTGTATTCTCTCCATACTGGGTTAGCTACGATGCTTTAGTTCGCTTAACAGAAGCAACACCTGTTGTTGTAAAAGGTGGAATTGAAAACGATTTTAAAGTTACAGCAGCTCAACTTGAGGCAGCGGTTACTTCAAAAACAAAAATGCTCATCTTCTCTTCGCCATGTAATCCTACTGGTTCAGTTTTTTCAAAGAAAGAACTTGAAGCTATTGCAGCGGTTGTATTGAAGAATCCAAACATCATTGCCATTGCTGATGAGATTTATGAGCACATCAACTTTACAGGCGAACAAGTAAGTCTTGCTTCTTTTCCTGGCATGTTTGAGCGCACCATAACTGTAAATGGTTTTGCGAAAGGCTATGCCATGACAGGTTGGAGAGTAGGATACATCGCAGCACCAAAATGGATTGCAGACGGATGTAATAAAGTTCAAGGACAAATTACTTCGGCCAATTGTTCAATAGCGCAACGTGCCGCTCTTGCAGCGATTACAGGTGATATCGCTCCTACCTTAGTCTTTGTAGAAGAATATCGTAAGCGTAGAGATATTGTTTACGGTTTGCTAAAAGAAATTCCAGGTGTGAAAGCAAATTATCCTGAAGGCGCGTTTTATTTCTTCCCGGATGTAAGCCATTACTACGGAAAGTCTGATGGAACAAATGTGATTAAGGATGGCGATGACTTCTGTTTATACATGTTGGAGAAAGCGCACGTATCACTTGTACCAGGTGGAGCGTTTGGTGATGAAGCGTGTGTGAGACTTTCGTATGCAGCATCTGAAAAAGATTTGAGAGAAGCATTGAAGAGAATGAAAGATGCTCTCGCATTATTGAAATAGAATTACCCAATTCTTATAAAACAAAAGAGCCCTGCGATACGCAGGGCTCTTTTGTTTTATTGATGTCTGTGTTCATTACACTATTTCGGATCAAGAATTACATTGATGCGTTGGATGCAATCATCTAAATGATATCTCGTAATAGTATCTGTTGTTCTTGCAAGTGCTTGGGTAAGTTGAGTGCGTAATGCTTTTAATTCACCCCGAACAATTGGTCTGATATCCGATTGACTTACATCAATGGCGGTGTAGCCTGAAAAAGATCGGATGTTTGCTGCAGGTGCAGGCAGTTCTTCCTTCATTAAAAATTCCAATCGCTCAATGTGTGCACGTTGTAGATTTCTGCGATAGGTATCAATTGCTTTTGCACTAGCCAACTCTGACCACAAACCTGAGCGAATATCACTGAAGAGTTCAATAGGCGTGTAGGTTTGTTTTCCTAGCATTGCTTCTGCTTCAATCAATCGTGCTATGCGACTTGGATCAAGCAATTGATTTAAGGTACTAACTTGTAATCCTCGAATGCGTTCTACAACACCAGCGTGTTCAATCTTTCGCAGAATGTTTTGATCTAACATCCACGTAGGTGTTGCAAATGTTTCGCGTTGCAGATAACTCATCGCTTCCTTCTGTATAGTTTTTGCTACCGGAACAAAAACATTCCCCGCCTGATCATAGGACTTGAAGGTTTCATACACTCCACCAATGTTAGACTTTACATGTCCATTGTACCGATTCCACTGACCGAGTACTTGTCCATAAAGTTCTTCTAAATCCCCATAGTCTTTTCCATTTTCTGAAGTCCACGTAATGAGGTTTGGAATAATTCGTTTAAGGTTAGCAACACCATAAGCACTCGCCTTCATTGCATTGTTACCAAGATCTTCCGTTTGCGATCTTGGATCAATCGGGTTAAAGGTTTGTCTTCCGAAAAAGTAAATCGGATTATTTGCCTTTTCTACTATCCATTTATTTAAAACTTCTTTTTCATCGTCAGGAGTTTTTGCATTTGGCATATAGGAATAACCCCACATTACTGCATACTTATCATACTCACCAATGCCTGGCATTAGCGCAACACCTTTGTCTTCTGGCTGCGCTATGTAATTAAAGCGAGCGTAGTCCATGATAGATGGCGCAGTGCTATTACGCTTGGTAAAACTTGCAGAACGAAGAGAATCAACAGGGTACGCAAAGCTTGATCCCATGTTGTGAGGTAAGCCAAGGGTATGTCCTACTTCATGAGAAGAAACAAAACGAATGAGTTGTCCCATTACTTCATCTTTAAATTTCACTTCACGTGCCTGAGGATTAATGGCGGCTGTCTGAATGAAATACCAATTGCGTAACAAGTTCATTACATTATGATACCACCCAATATCACTTTCTAAAATTTCGCCTGAGCGCGGATCGTGAACATTCGGACCATATGCATTTTGAATGTCAGAAGCGAAGTAACGGATCACAGAGTAACGAGCATCTTCCGGACTCCAATCCGGATCTTCTTCTTTCGTTGGAGCATCTTTCGCTACAATAGCATTTTTAAAACCAGCCCGTTCAAAAGCAATGTTCCAATCGTTTACACCTTGCTTCAAATACGGTCTCCATTTCGCTGGTGTGGCAGGATCAATATAATAAACAATTTGTTTTTTCGGCTCAACCAATTCTCCGCGTTTGTATGCGGCTTCATCTTTTGGTTCAAGTTTCCAGCGAACAATAAAACTGCGTTGTGTCGCTTTCTGCTCATCCAATCCATAGTCAACCTGGCTCCTGCTAAAATATCCTACACGGCTATCCCGAAGTCTGGCCTTCATTGGCGTTTTTGGAAGAAGAATCATCGAGTTATTTATCTCCAATGAAATCGCTCCGGTTTGTGAGTTGGATGGAGGCTCCGAAGATTTGTAGGTAACAACATTGCGCGCTTCGATGTTGAGCGGAAAACTTTTAATGGTTTCAATAAAGCTTCTGCTTTCATCAAGTGATGTGATTTTATATTGCTTACGTGTAGCATCATCAAAACCAAAAGCAGGAACATCTTTTGTGAAGAGGGTTGTAACTTCAATAACAACACCGGTAGAATCTTTCGTAATGGCCTTGATATCGAATGATTGAACGATCGGTTCAAAATTAGAATTGCGTACAGAGATCGCAACGGGAAGAGAATCGTTTGCCACGTTGTTGTACGAAACCACACGAAGCAAAATCTTTTTATCCTTACGCTCCCATCGCAATACACTGTTATTTAATTCTTCACCACCATAACCAATTTTATCAGCAGTTTTTGCGATGCGCGTTACCATCAACATCTCACGACTGAGTAATGAGTCTGGAATTTCGTAATAATATTTGTCGTCCAGCTTGTGAACTGAGAACAAGCCTTTATCTGTTTTGGCTTTTGCCGTAATTACTTTTTCATAGGGCTGAATGCCGTCTTTCTTTTCATCTTTTTTCTCTGCAGGAGCTGGAGTTTCCGCTGGTTTAGCATCTGGTTTTTTGTCTTTCTTTCGTTGTGCCATAGCAGAAGAACCGGCCACAAACACAAGAATTAAAATTGCTACTACATATTTAAATGATGGTACCGTAAAGGATTTTCGCATAAAGATTCAGTTAATAAAAGCTAATTACACAGTTGCACAAAGATCAAATATTTCAACTGCGATTAAAGGTAAAAGAACTTGATGAATGGAGCCGGTAGCCTATAATCATTTGCCAATCTTTTTCATCTTTGCAGAGGTAGGGAATCAATCTCTAATAATCAGGCAAATCCCATTGGCTCTATGAATACTACTATTCGCATTGGAAAGAAGGAAGATCTTCCCCGGGTTCTTGAACTTGTAAAAGAACTGGCTGCCTTTGAGCGGGCATCACATGAAGTAATTAATACCGTTACTTTAATGGAGGAAGATGGTTTTGGCAAGAATCCGATTTATGGATTTTTTGTTGCTGAGTCAAACCATATCATTGTTGGAATCTCCCTTTACTATTGGCGCTACTCTACCTGGAAAGGCAAGCGTCTTTACCTTGAAGATATCGTGATCACGGAAAGCGAGCGTGGCAAAGGTGCCGGTAAATTATTGTTTGATCGCACGTTACAACATGCCCTTGATCAGAATTGTTCTGGCATGATGTGGCAAGTATTAGATTGGAATGAACCCGCCATTAACTTCTATAAAAAATACGAATCGACACTCGATGGCGAATGGATTAACTGTACGCTGGAGAGAGACCAGATTGAAAAAATACTTGATCAAAAAAAGTAAATGCAGGGAGGCTTAAGAAATTCAGTGGCACCAAACCCCTTCAACGCCTTAAAAAATTCAAAGCCTCCTGCATTATTTCTTATGCATCAACATCGCTGATAATCCATGTCGGAATATTTATACCGCCTTTAATGGTCACAAAATCGTCAGCATAGTTTACCAAATCCGTTTGGGTTTCAAGCATTTCACCATTTGGCAATTTCAGATAGATATTGATAAGGGTGTGCTCAGAGTTGCTGAGAATCATGGCTCTTCTCAGTTTCCATCTACGCATTTCTTTTTCTTCCATGCTGTTCAGCACATCTTGCATTCCAAAATGAAACAGATGTATATCAGAAGGATTAATCATTCTTGGCTCGTTCATAGTTTTAAAAATTAAAGGGTGATCAATAGAAAAATCATGTCAGTAAAATTTTGACATGAGCACTCATATTTGGAAGTGCATTCTTAAATGTGCGGTCTAATTCCGCAAAACCCGATAAAGAATAAAAGGCTGTGAAGGCTTATGTATAAATGATGAAGCGGAAGAAGTAACAAAAACGTGACGTTGCAATACCTTTAAAGAGAATGTTGTAGAGAAATTAAAAAGAATGCTAGCAGGGTGATGTGTAAACTCATCCTCGTCAGCACTATTCTCAAATGATGCATTTTTTAGAGAGGATGATGCAATTTTAATTTCGCTCGATTTGCCAAACGCATTTAGTGGAGTGAACGCCTGGGCATTCCCACACAAAAAGAAAACAGCGAGCATGATGGCAGTCAATCGAACTCTCATATCGCATTATTGAATTGCATATACGAAGATAACGTGCTAACGCGGCAAAAGAAAGTAGATTATGGAATTCTAATCCTATTCTAAACCTCCTCTAATAATGTTCTAAACGCTACATGCTTATCCTGAAAACGAATGCGATGCTCTTCCATTAAAGCCGGGGCATATTTATCAAAGAATAAGGTTACATGTTCGATTGTTTCCGCAAAATATTGAACACAGTATGAAACCGATCCTTCATTGTCATCATGCAAAACTTTGTAGATTTTCCATTTCAGAAACATACCTGTCTCCATTGTTTTAGGCACGCCAACCTCTCTCATCCACTGAAGCCATTCTTGCTCTATTCCTTTGTCGATACCGACTGTTTCGTTGTACAATAACATGCGCCAAAGGTAGAAGTCTTTGATATGTTATCCAATGATCAGCTTTTTAAAGTATACGTTCACCTTACTGTTTTACAGTTAAGTAAAGTATGAGAATATTGAATTTAGGAGTTAGAATGGTTTAACACATAGTTAAGCGTCTCTGACTTTAAACCTTGAACCTTAAATCTGGAACTTGGAACTTTAATCCGAAACTCGAAAATGATTCTTAACTTTAGATCCTATCAATTTTACTATGGAAGATCAAAGTTTTGGAACACGTCTCAAAAACAAAAGCATGAGAATAATTAAGAAGATTGCAATCGTGGCAGTACTTATTGGCATTGCCGTATTTAGTTTTGCGTATTTCGTAAGTTATGAAGATGGTTTCATGGCCGGAAAAATTTTACGCGTTAGCCAAAAAGGTATGATCTTCAAAACCCATGAAGGAAAAATAAATCTGGAAACCTTTGGCGCAATGAAAGGGGTAAGCCCGATTGCTGAGTCGTTTGATTTTTCCGTTGCAAAAGGTAATCCCGAGTTGATCAAAGAACTTGAACAAGTGGCATTGAGTGGAGAACGTGTCAATCTTTACTTTGTAAAATATTACATAGCATTTCCATGGCGCGGTGATACAAAGTACTTCGTTACTAAAATTGAGAGGCTTGAAAAGTAAGTCAGATCACCAGTTACCGGTGCCTTGAAACTGGCAACCGGTAACTTCACTTAGAATTCCAACACTACAAAGTCATCGTTACTCTTGTATGAATACTTCCTCCATTGTTCTCTACGGTTCATACGGCTACACAGGCAAGCTGATTGCGCAAGAGTGTAAATTAAAAAATATCAACATCCTTCTGGCAGGAAGAAATGCAGAGCTACTTCAACTTCAAAGTAAAGAAACGGGTTTTGCATTTGAGGTTGTTAATATCGATGATGGTGATGCGCTTCGGAAATTATTAACAGGAAAGAAATTAGTAATTCATTGTGGTGGTCCTTTTCAATTCACGTCCAAACAAATGGTAGAGGCGTGTATGGAGACAAAGACGCATTATACCGACATCAGTGGAGAGTTTACTGTTTTTGAAATGCTGGCAATGTATGACGCGAAAGCAAAAGCAGCAGGTATTATGATTGCGCCAGGCATCGGCTTCGATGTAGTGCCTTCTGATTGCCTGGCATTACATTTAAAAAATCGCTTACCCACAGCAACTCATCTTCAGCTTGCATTCACCATGCTCAAGGGTGGGCTTTCTCGCGGAACAGCACGCACATCCATTGAAGGCTTAGGACATGGTAGTTACATTCGCGAAAATGGAAAACTAAAACCCATTCCATTAGCATCCCGATCTCAACACGTCAACTTTGGAGAATTCACCACATCAACACTCTGTATTCCCTGGGGTGATATTTCAACGGCATATCGTAGCACTCATATTCCAAACATTGAAGTATATATGGGTATGCCCGAAAAGACAATTAACAAATTGAAATGGGCAAATTATTTTAATTGGCTCTTGCGGAAAGAGTGGGTAAAAACATTTCTCAAAAACCAAATTGACAAACGGCCCGCAGGACCATCAGACGATCGAAGAAAAAATGGAAGAAGTTTTCTCTGGGGAAAAGTGTGGGACAATCAAGGCAACGAAGCCACAAGCATTTTGCAAACATTTGATGGCTATACGCTCACGGCAAAGACCAGTACATTAATCGCACAAAAAATTTTATCCGATAATTTTAAAATTGGATTTCAAACTCCGTCAATGGCCTACGGAAAGAATCTGATTCTTGAAATTGAAAACACTACACGAAAGGATCAATAGAATATCTGTACAGCAGATTACTGTACAATCATCAGATAAGGATAAATGAGCAGGTAAACAACTGCACCTGCAGCGTATCCCATAATAGCAATAAGACTAATGCGCTTGATGTACCAAATGAAATCTATTTTCTCCATTCCCATCACTGCCACACCTGCTGCCGAACCAATGATTAAAATACTACCGCCTGTCCCGGCACAATAAGCAAGGTATTCCCATATCATATTGTCTTGAGGATACACATCCTTGCTGTACATGCCCATGCTTGCCGCTACAAGAGGAACGTTATCTACTATCGCAGAAAGTAAACCAATCAGTGTAATGATAATTTGATTATTACCTATTGAACTTGCAAGGAATTCAGAAAAGTGATCAAGCGTCATCATTGATTCCAATGCACCAACAGATAGCAGAATGCCAAGAAAGAAAAGAATACTTGGTACATCAATGCGTGCAAGTGCTCCTGCTGCTGTAAAGTTTTTTCGAGTGGATTCATCCAGTTCAGAATGAATCAATTCCGAAGCAATCCATAAAATTCCCAGAGCACCTATCATGCCGATGTAGGGTGGTAGATGAGTAACGGTTTTAAAAACAGGTACCGACACGAATGCCAGAATGCCCAATACCAACATCCGTTTTCCTCCCTGAATTGTCTTCTTTTCTTCCGTGGTGTCATTTTGCTCTGTTTCGCCTAATGTACCCTTCAGCGTAAAGCTTAAATAGATTAGTGGCACAATCATGCAAACAACACTTGGAATAAAGAGCGTTTTCATAATGTTTACGCTGGTGATTTGTCCACCAATCCAAAGCATCGTGGTTGTTACGTCACCTATTGGTGACCAGGCACCTCCGGCATTTGCAGCAATCACAATCATACCAGCAAAAAACAAACGCATCTCTTTGTTGGGAATCAGCTTGCGAATAAGCGACACCATTACAATGGCGGTTGTCAGGTTGTCCAGAATTGCAGAAAGGAAAAAAGTGACGATGCATATAATCCACAACAATCTTTTAGCATTCCGTGTTTTGATTTTACTTGTGATAGAATCAAAACCGTGGTGTACATCGATCAATTCAACAATGGTCATGGCACCCATCAGGAAAAAAAGAATCCCTGCAATTTTCGACAGATGATGCGAAAGTTCAGTACCTACAAAACGAACGAAAATGTCCTGCTCGGTAAGCGCACTGAATGTATTCCCGGCATCGACTTTAAGTTGGTCTAAGAAAGAAGCAAAGTGAGCACTACCTAATAAAGATTCAGTAGGAGTTGAAAGAACAAATAGGGTCCAGCACAATACTGCTGTAAGAAGAGCAGTTGCAGTCTTATTGATCTTTATTGGATGTTCCAGCGCAATCGCGCTGTAGCCCAAAATAAAAACAATGATGATGATGATCTCCATACTTACCGTAATAGTTCTTAAAGATGGTGAAAAACAAATATTACTTCAAACCGAACAGGCCCTCATTCAAGACATTCAATGCCTTTTCCTTGTATTGTTTCTCGACCAAAATACTCACGTTGTTTGAGCTGGCACCACATGAAACCATGCGAACCGGAATGTCCACCAACGCATCGAAGATTTTGTTGAGTACACCTTTTTGCTCTGTTATTTTATTCCCTACAATACAGATGATGATTTGATCCTTGTCCACTTCAATGGTTCCGAATTTCTTCAATTCGGTTTCAATTGAAGCAAGATGTGTATTGTTATCAATCGTAATTGAAACGGCAATCTCAGATGTAGTAATCATATCGATCGAAGTTTTGTGGTTTTCGAAAACCTCAAACACTTTTCGCAAAAATCCATACGCCATTAACATGCGCGAAGATTTAATTTTAATAGCTGTGATACCGTCTTTCGCAGCGATGGCTTTGAATGATCCTTCCGTTCCTTTGCTTGTGATGATTGTACCCGGTGCTTTTTCATCCATTGTGTTTTTTAACCGTACCGGGACATTGTATTTCTGCGCGGGTACAATAGTGGCTGGGTGCAAAATCTTTGCTCCGAAATAAGCAAGCTCAGAAGCTTCATCGAAGGTAAGTTCAGAAATAGCAACGGTTTTCTTAACGATGCGTGGATCGTTATTGTGCATACCATCAATGTCCGTCCAGATTTGAATTTCGTCTGCACGAATAGCAGCACCAATTAATGACGCAGTGTAATCGCTACCTCCACGTTTTAAATTATCAATTTCATTTCTATTGTTTCGGCAAATGAATCCCTGTGTGATGATAATATCGATGTTGTTCAGCGAACTTACCAGTGGCTTCAAACGATCAGAAATTTTTTCCAATTCAGGCTCATCGTTCTCATCGATCGACATGAAGTAAAGTGCTGGCAACAAACGCGCGCTTACTTTTCTTTCCTGCAAATGCTGATAGAATAACTCAGTTGAAATCAATTCGCCTTGTGCAAGCAATTCGCGATAGCTCTTCGAATCAAATTGACCCGCTGCTAATAAACGAATGAAAATAAAAAAGCGACTTACAATTTCCTGACCAATGGCATGGAATGATTCGCTGCCATAGAGTTCTTTAATGAAAGCTTGATAGTGTTTTTCGAGACCTGCAATTTCTTCTTCTGCTTTGGCATGTTGACCTGCCAGAAGATGATCACCAATGGCCACAAGCGTATTGGTTGTACCCGATAAAGCAGAGAGCACCACAATCTTCTTGCCGGGTGTTCCTAACACGAGTTCGGCAATTTTCTTCATGCGCTCCGGTTTCCCGACCGATGTTCCTCCAAATTTTACGACTATCATAAACTTTCAATTTTGTAAAGCGGGCAAATATACTGATCGGAAAAAAATAAACTATATTTCCTCGCTAACCTTTTACAAATTATGAAGCCAACGCTCATTTTACTGCTCAGTCTTTGTTCAATCGTGGCTCTCAGTCAACGTGCGCTTAAGCCTTCTGATGTTTACGGCCTAAAGAATGTTAGTGAGTTGGAGGTTTCGCCTGATGGAAAATGGATTGCCTACGTAGTGACAACTCCAGATTCTGTAAAAGACAGTTACAACAGTGATGTGTGGATGACAGCCGTTGATGGCAGCGGTTCTGTGCAGCTTACCTACACAGAGAAAAACGAAAGCAACGTAAAGTTTACACCCGATGGAAAATCCATCTCGTTTCTTTCTGCTCGGAGTGAAACAAAAGAAACTCAACTTTGGGTGATGGACAGACGTGGTGGCGAAGCACGCCAGCTTACCAAACTAAAATCAGATATTGACGATTATGTGTGGAGTCCGGATTCGAAAAAGATTGTGCTCACTATTAAAGATAAAGAACACAAACCGGACAGCGCAAAAGAAAAACCAGAGAAGCCTATCGTTATTGATCGTTACCATTTCAAGCAAGACATCAGTGGTTATCTCGAGAATAAGCGCACACATCTATACCTATTTGATGTAGCAACATCCAAGCTTGATACACTGACAAAAGGAAACTATGATCATGCCGATGCAGCCTGGTCGCCTGATGGAAAACACATTGCCTTTACCAGCAACCGTAGTGCAGATCCTGATCGAAATACTAATTCTGATATCTGGATTGTTGAAGCAAAGACTAAAGCAACAGCTCGACAACTAACGACTTGGATTGATTTCGATAGTAATCCCATTTGGAGTCCGGATGGAAAATCGATTGCTTACTTACGATCTGTTTCACCCGAGTGGGATGGTTACGATCAGCCTCAACTCGCTGTGATTGGTTTTGATGGCGGAAAACCTGTTTTGCTTTCAGAAAAATTAGATCGTCCTATCAACAATCCAGAATGGAGTGTAGATGGGAAATCAATTTATGCTTTGATTGAAGATGACCGTGAGCGATATGTAATGTCATTTGATGTCGCTTCAAAGAAATATGAAAAACGAAGTGAAGGAAAAAGAAGCATTACCTTCATTAAACCAATTAATGAAGCTTCCTCTGCTGTATTGATGAGTGATTCACAACATCCAATCGAAATTTATGTACTCGAGAAAAACGAATTTAAAAAGTTAACGAATCATAATGATGAATTTGTAAAACAGCATTCGTTTGCCACGGTTGATGGCTTTACATTTAAAAACAAGGAAGGGATAACTGTGGGCGGATTGTTGTTCTGGCCCAACGGAAAACTACGCAATCAAAAACTTCCGCTCATTCTTTGGATTCACGGTGGCCCTGTTGCACAAGATGAATATGAATTCGATCTCACACCACAAATGTTGGCAGCAAAAGGATATGCGGTAACATGCATCAACTATCGTGGAAGTAATGGAAGAGGGTATGCATATGCAAAATCGATCTCCGGTGATTGGGGAAATAAGGAGGTAGTTGATTTATTGGCTGGTGTTGATTACCTGGTAAAGACAGGTGTAGCGGATCCAACGCGATTGGGTCTTGGTGGCTGGAGCTATGGAGGAATTCTGACTGATTATACTACGGCCACTGATCCACGTTTTAAAGCGGCAGCAAGTGGTGCGGGAAGCGCTCTACAACTTTCGATGTATGGCGTTGATCAATACATTCAACAATACGAATTGGAATTAGGTGTGCCATGGAAGAATGTTGACAAGTGGCTGAAGATTTCATATCCCTTCTTTCATGTCGATAAAATCAAGACACCAACTTTATACATGGTAGGGCAAAATGATTTTAATGTTCCGGCTGTGGGCAGCGAGCAAATGTATCAGGCACTTCGCTCTTTAAATGTTCCGACTCAACTTATTATTTATCCAAGTCAATTTCATGGGCTTACTGTGCCGAGTTATTGGAAGGATCGGTATGTTCGATATGGTGAGTGGTTTGGGAAGTATTTAAAATAGTCTGAGGTTTCAAGGTAGGGCGTTCAAAATTTTGAGTTGCATCTCCTAAATTATAACTCGTAAATTTATCCCTCCTAAAACTAATTTCTCTCGACTACTAACTCCTTCAAACATCTAATCCACAGAGGATGATCGTTAAGGCTTTCTACTAGCTGAACTTTCTCTCCACCATTCGAATGGAAAATCTCCTGATACTCATCACCAATTTCAATGATGGTCTCCAAACAATCAGCGGTAAAGGCTGGAGAGAATATCAGAATTTTATTCATTCCCTTCTTAGCACATTCCTCCACTACTTTATCTGAAAACGGTTCAAGCCATTTTTTATCGAGGCGTGACTGGAAGCACACGGTATGTTTTTCTTTCGCAATATTCAACCGTTCGGTAAGCAAGCGCGTGGTAGCGTAACATGTTGCTTTGTAGCAATACTTATTCTCTTCCGTTATTTCATTTTCACAATCGTGATCGGAACATAATCCCTCACCATACACTTTGTCAACCTGACGCTCTGGCAAACCATGGTAAGAGAACAGAATATGATCGTAGGCGTTGAGGTCATATTGTTTTGCACGCTCGACTAAAGCATCTACAAAAGTAGGGTGATCATAATACTGACTAATGAGTTTTAGTTCCGGAATGACCCACCAGGTATTAAACACGCGCATCACTTCTTCCAATGCTGAGCCTGTAGAAGCAGAGGCATATTGTGGAAACATTGGGAGAACAACAATCTTGGAATAATTCTGCTGTCGCATTGATTCCATCACAGAAGGTATGGATGGATTTTTATATCGCATGGCAAGGTAAACACCGTAGTCATTGCCTAGCTCAGTTTGCAACAATGCCTTTACTTTGTTGCTGTAGTAAAGCAGAGGCGATCCGTTTGCTGTCCAAAGCTTCTGATAAATCTTGGCAGACTTTGGCGCGCGAAACGGAACGATGATCAGGTTAACCAATATCTTACGCAATAGCCATGGTATGTCAATTACCCTTGGGTCATTTAAAAATTGAGATAGGTAGGAACGCACGTCACTTACCGAAGGACTATCGGGTGTGCCGAGGTTTACTAATAATACGCCAGTCTTGCTTTTCATAAATTCGTTTTCGCGGTGCGAAGTTAAACGATTAACAAAATCTTTGGAAAGAAGTTATGAAGAAGTAAGCATCAGAATTAAGAGCTTTAATATTCGAAAAGTGCCCATTAAAAGTTTGGATTCTATTCTTTCATCAATCTAATATTGGCGCCCGGCTAAAAGTACGGGTTGTATCAAATAACATTCTCAAAGTAACATGCTTCTTCACCACGTTAGGAGTAACCTGTTTGGCAACTGCTATCATTTTCGGATTGAAATCGCCAATCCAATTCATTTCGTATTCAGTGTATTGAAAGTTATCGGCCTGCGCCATTCTTCTAAAGTTTTCGATAAGTCCGGCATCAACATTTTTTCCCTGATGTTCAGGTACAATTCCGAACAAAATGCCAAAGGCCTTATGATTGGTTTTCCGAAACATATGCCAGACAAACTTTAGCTTTTCAATCCAACCAAATCGACCATTAAATCTTTTGAATATCTGATTGACTTCTGGTAACGAAATTAAAAAAGCAATAGGCTCTTCCTTGTAGTAAGCAAACCAAACTAATCGCTCATCAATTACCGGTCTCATCTGTTTTACAATATGTTTCGCTTGTTCGACAGAGAGTTCACTCATTTCTCCACGGTTAGCCCAAGCCTTATTGTATACATATCTGATTTTGTCCGCTAAGGTATGATCGGATTTTGGCAGGTATGCAAAACGATAATTTGAATCTTTCCCAATAATGGCAGCCTTCTCGCTGATGCGCGGATCAAGTGGACCTTGCATAGGTCTGCCAAATGTAAGCTGATAGAAGTATGCCTGAAATCCATACGCCCGAAATAATTCTTCGTAGTACGGAAAATTATAGTTGCATTGGTAGTTTGGCTCGCGTTCAAATCCTTCAATAAGCAATCCCCACCATCGATCGCGACTTCCAAAGTTGATGGGACCATCCATCGCCTCCATGCCTCTTTGCTGAAGCCATTGCTTACACTGATCAAACAACGTGCTTGCTGCTTGGTGATCATGTATGCAATCAAAGAAACCAATTCCACCAGTAGGTTGATGATTTCCTTTCGTTGTTGTTTTATGATTTACAAAAGCAGCAACACGTCCAATGGTTTCAAGATGGCTGTTGATCAGTATCCATCGAATGCATTCACCATGCTGAAAAGCTTTATTCTTAATGGGGTTGAAGACCGCCTCGATATCTTTATCGAGTGGCCTGATCCAACTTGGTTCTGATTGGTAAAGTTTTACTGGCAACAACAGAAATTGTTCTTCGTGTTGCTCGTTGATTACTTCAACTAACTTCATCGCTGTTCAACAACGAAGGGGCTTGATTTGCTGACAACGCTTTGTATTCGGTTGGGAAGAATAAGGGTGAAGCGAGTGCCTTCACCTAATTTGCTGAACACAGTGATCTGTCCTCCGAGCTTATCAACGGCATTCTTCACAATATAAAGTCCTATGCCCGAACCATCCGATTGTTCCGTGGCGCGATAGAACATTTCAAAAATCTTATTGAGACTCACTTCATCAATACCAATTCCATTATCAGTAAAGCCGATTTCAGTTCTCAAATTATCCGTCAATATCTTAATGCTGATTTCACTGGTCTTGCTATCGAACCTTCTGTACTTAATGGAATTCGAAATGAGGTTGCGTAGAATTTCGGAAATGCGCCATGGGTCATTATAGAAATCTGTGCCTTCAATTTTAATATTGCGAATAATTTCTTTCGCTCCTTCCAGGTAACTAAGTTCATTAAAAGTACGATCGATAATCTGAGCAAAATTGACATTGCTGATGCTCACCTCCATTTTCAAATTTTTGGAATGACTCAACACATCACCGATAAAATGATCGAGGTGTTCTACTTTATCACCGATAATATCAATGTAATCCATCGGGTTGTCGGTGTTGCCTGGAAGTTTGGCCAGGTTCACTAATCCTAAAATTGAGGACAACGGTGCACGCAAATCATGCGACACTTTATAAACAAAATTGTCAAGCTCGGTATTCCTTACTTTCAATTCTTCTTCTACCTTCTTACGTTCAGTGATATCAACATAAACACCATAGATACCGATGGTTTGTTTACCCAATACTACTGGCATTCCATAAAGAATTACACTAAGAACATTTCCATTTTTATGTCTGCGAATCGTTTCCAATCGCACCACTTGATTGGATGTAATGAGATTATTGAGATCAACACCTTCATTGCGCAGTTCATCCGGAACAATGGTATCATTTAAATTCTTTCCTTTCAATTCACTTACATCGTAGCCAAACATGGCTTCAAATCCTTTGTTGATTTGCTGCACCTTTCCTCCCTCATCCAACATAACAACCGCCATCGGTATGTTTTGAAAAAGTTGAGAGAAGAGTGTTTCATTTTTCTTAACGCGCGCCTCAGTTGCCTTTCGTTCGGTGATATCGCGGAAGATAACCTGAACAGAAGGAGCCCCTTTAAAAATGAAAGGGAAAGCCATTGCTTCCACATCAATCACTCTTCCATCGACACGAACAAATTTTTGCTCAATCATCGGGGCAGGAACTCCGGCTGCCACTTCGCGCATGCGTTCTAAAAGATTTTCACGATAGTCAGGATGAATGTAATTCATCACATGTGTACCGATAATTTCATTTGATTTTTGTGCCCCCAGAATAAGATGGGCATGTGCGTTTGCAAACACAAGTTTGCCATGATTGTGAATAGCAATCCCCATCGGTAGGCGCTCTACCAGACCTTGATACCGGATCTCACTTTCTTTGCCAGAACTTTTCCGTTCGGTAATATCTTGAATGATGCCTCTTCGAACGGTAACACCATTTTCATCTACTTCGTGATTTGACCGAACCTCCATCCATCTTTCCTCACCCCGGATAATCATCCGGCCACGCCAATTCAATTCACGCTCCTGCTTATAACTTTCTTGTGATCGTTCCGCTAATGTTGAAAAATCTTCTTCGTGAATGAGAGAATCCATAATGGATGGCTCTTGAAGTACAGCCTCTGATGTTACACCCAGAATTGACTCACAGGCATCACTTATAAAAGTGAAGCGTTTTGCTCCATCGGGATGGATTGTGTATTCATAAATTACAGCAGGCAACTGCCTGATGATATCATTCATGGTTGGGATTATTGGCAACACGCAAAAAGTTTCATAGGGTTTACGAACGGTTGTATTTAAACTGCGCAAGATAGTTTTTAGAACAGATAAAACAAGGGGATGTAAGGGATGAGTGCATATTCACGGAATTTTATAGCGATAAACTTTACATGTGGATGTGTTTTATTTGTTGAAGATAGTAAATGCTTTAAAGTTTTACCAATTATGACCAAAGGTTATATCGTCATCTCAGTAAGCGTTCCAACACCAATCGAGTGTTAGGCTATCGAACGAGAATTCTGTTCCAATTATTCAATGGCTTGTCAGCGGATCTCTCACTTACATGAACGAAAGTTCAAAGTTAATGGAGCGTTATGAAATCGATTGCGAGAGAGGATTATGATTCAACCCTTGATCCACTGCTCGATCACCTTTGCATAGTGTGCATGTTCCAACACATGTACGTTGTTAGCTATCTGTTCAGGTGTATCCGTTTCTACAACGGGGCATGATGCCTGGAATAAAATTTCCCCTTCGTCATACTTTTCATCCACCAGGTGAATGGTAATTCCTGTCTCTTTTTCACCTGCTGATTTTATGGCTTCGTGTACACGTATGCCATACATTCCTTTTCCACCAAACTTCGGCAGCAAAGCCGGATGAATGTTGATGATTTTACCAGGAAAGTTTTGAGTGAGATAAAATGGAACAAGCCAAAGAAAACCAGCCAGCACAATATGTGTTACTTCCTTTTCAAGAAGCCAATTGAGTACATCAGTTGAGTCTTTGAATATCTCTTTTGTAAAGACTTTAGTGGGCACGTTAAATTTAGCAGCGCGTGTCAAGGCAAATGCTGACGGATTATTACTTAACAGCAAAACCACATCAATCGTAGGGTGATGATCAAAGTATGCTAGAATTTCTTCAGCATTGGTTCCGCTACCCGAGGCAAAAATTGCAATGCGTTTTTTCGTTGCCGACATGGGCGCAAAAGAACCAAACTAAATCTTGATTGGCAAGTCAATAGCAAATACACTTTCCAAAAGAGCACTATCTTTAAGCAAGGATTGTAATCAACCCGCTAGCAAAAACATTTAGAAATGGATATTCTTTGGATCATACTTGGAATAATTATGCTACTGCTCGGTTTAGCAGGCAGTATTGTTCCTGCCCTTCCAGGACCGCCACTCTGTTTTGTTGGATTATTACTTCAACAATTTAAATCCATCCCACCCTTTACTTCTACCTTTTTATGGCTGTGGGCTGGCGCTGTTGTTGTGTTAGTAGTATTAGATTATGTAACGCCTATATACGGAACTAAAAAGTGGGGCGGCAGCAAGTTTGGTATTTGGGGAAGTACAATCGGTTGGGTTGCCGGTATGTGGTTTGGTCCTGTCGGGATTTTTCTTGGACCTTTTGTAGGTGCTTTTATTGGAGAAGTGATTGCCAACAAAAGTTTACATCAAGCATGGAAGGCTGCACTTGGATCATTTATTGGATTTCTTGTTGGTACACTTCTTAAACTCATTGCCTGTTTTATAATGACGTATTATTTTATTGTAAGTCTTCTGTGAGGAGTGGTGCCACGCTTTGAGTGGTGGTACCACTATTTACCTTTTGAATTTATAATACGAATACCCAACACCCCACTCGATAAAATCAGAATAGCCTTTCTGATAAAGCCTTACACTGGCACGAAGAAAAATAGATTTTGATACATCATATCGCAACCCCACGCGAGCATACCATACTCCTTTATTTTTTGGTACCCATAGATTTAATCCGGCTTGCGTAACCAATGTCCAGTGATGAACCATGTACTCATGCGAAAGATGAACACCTGGCCAATAGAAAAGACGAGAAGGTACATTCCCATAAGGATATTGCAGTTGATAATCTTCCTTAAGTGATACATCATAAAACAAATCAAGGCCAGCACCAAACTTTGCATTGTACCGATAATGCCGCGCCACATCGGTTGTTATGGAGGCGACTAAGTAATAAATATGATTGTCCTTATTTTTAAAAGTAGTAGCGACACCAGCACTTCCTACTGCATAAAATTCGAGCATGGATTTGAATGGATCAATATCATGATGAATATTAATTGGTTCAGAAAAACTCAAATCATTACTTTGTCTTCTTGATTTTAGAGGAGCAAGTCGATACCTCAACGATACATTGCCAGCATATTGATTGATACCACGATTCGGTGATCGGATTCTTCCATTCGACATGTGGTTTAGATTGGCCCCAATACTTCCCTCTAATCGATTGGATAATTTAAATTCATACTGAAGACCAAGCATGAATATAAAATTTAAAGAAGAACCGATCGCTTGTTGATTGGGATTAGTTTGAGGATCATACGGTTTCCATCCGTATGATAAACCGACATCAAAATCATAGGCAAGTTTTGATTTCTTAAATTGAACGAGAGGCTCATTAAAAAACAAATAGGTAGCGAATGGATTGCCAAGAAGATTATTGTTCGGGTGAAAGAAAAAATTTGTTACACCTAAACCAAATGTAGGATAGTGGTGAAGCTGATGCCACTTCTTCCTTCCATAACCAATCAATCCATACCGAACATCAATGGCATCAAAGGGATTCTTTTCAATGTATTGAACACCGCTATCTCCACTCGGCATAAAACCACCTCGTTGATACCGAACTTGCAAGAACCCATTTTTAGAAAAGATATGCTGATCAGCACTGTCAGCATTGTTGGAAAACCAATTCTGTCCATGACAAAAATGGACGCTCAAAGTGAAGTATAATATTGTCCCGATGTGTTTCAAGACATTGAATGAAAGTAAAATTAATAACCTCCGAAATATCGTCTAGTGAACCACTCAACACTTACAAGAAGTAAGAGTAATATGAATACCCATCGTAAATTAATAATTGAGTTATACGTTTCTTCTGTATGAATTATTTGCTTCGCCTCGATCGATGTCAGATCTGCTTGCAAAGAATTAGCTTGTGCTGATGTGTAGAACTTCCCTCCTGTGTTAGCCGATAGTTTTCTGAGTAATCCAAAATCAGCCGTTAAATTTTGCAACTCTGCCTTTCGGGTAACGACAGCAAACTCACCACGCACTTCTTCATTCTTTTGATTGATAACGGTTTTTGATTTGTATTTATATACGCCCTCTTTCAATGCACCAATGGTGTATCGCTCGTTACCGAGACTTAATGTATAGTTATAATTAGTCTTCTTTCCCTTTTCATCTGTCAACTCGATGTCGACTACATTGCCATATACAGGTTCGAATAGATCGTTATACACCTGGCTTTCGAAAACAATGGGATGTGTATCGGAAAATTCCTGTTGTACTGGGTAGCTTTTGAATTTTCGTTTATCATCTGTTGTACTGAGGTATTGAATCAGTTTACCAAAAATTTCATCGAAAGCATTTGTATTTTCATTGCGATCAAACTCGTTTAAGCGCCAACGCCATAAACCCTCTCCTAACATAAAACCAATTTTGCGATTGTCTTTCTCATCAACACCGAGTAACATTTTTTCTGTAGCAATATTTCCAACGCGTTGATACAATATCGGTTTTGAGGTGGGGCTAATTTTTGTTTTTCCAAAATGAACGGACACAGGTGGATAATTTTCCAATGCGGAATTGGCTTCTGGAGAAATAGAAAAATTTGAGAAGGTAGGATTTACCACTGGAATTACATCATCAAAATCGCGAGGCGGAGCTTCGAAACTTAAAGGCATGTTTTGTTTAGCCAGCGTTTGTAAATCGGATTGTTGACCGAGAATGAGAAGCATGGAAGTTTTACTGGCTACAAATTTTTGAAACAGCTCTTTTGTCTTTCCTCTAAGATCCGGTGCCTGATGAAAAATAACGAGATCAACCTGATCGGGTTGAAGTACACTGGCCTGCTGTTCTGTTACACCTGGAATATGCAATAAGAATTCATAATTAGAATTCTTATCCACTACTTCACGAAGTGCTTTACTATCAGGGTGAGGAGCAGCAGATACAAATAGAATTTTCTTTTTACCATCAACCACTTCAATAAAGACAGAAGCCTGATTGTTCCGGGTATTGTACTCGCCATTTTTAACTTCAACCTGAACATCTAACTTTTGAATACCTTGTTCATTTGCCTGTGGTTGAAAATCATAAACCAGCAATTGATCTCCCGAAGAATTCTTTGTCTGTTTGTCTAGCAATTTTCCGCTTTGCGAAAGTGAAACAGCAATAGGTTGATTTGGCAGATTC
This sequence comes from Chryseolinea sp., assembly GCA_039930485.1. Taxonomy (GTDB): domain Bacteria; phylum Bacteroidota; class Bacteroidia; order Cytophagales; family Cyclobacteriaceae; genus Chryseolinea. The sequence goes on along the minus strand of JBDTTT010000024.1, from coordinate 17,557 downwards.
TTGATCATCAACTCCACCCGAACTGGAAATTTATTTCCCTGGTACGCAATCTTATTGTACATCAAATTCTTGATCGAGATGTCCGTACGTTGAAGGGTGTCGCCCAAACCTAATGTATAAATCGGAAATGAATATGAGGCATAAAGTGGTGATACACCTTGATTATAAATTCCATCAGAAACCAACACAACTGCATGAATGTTCCTGCCTTCATATTGGTTGGTGATTCTCTTTAATCCTCCACTGAGATCAGAAGTCGATCCATTGAGCTTTTGCAGTGAACCTTCATCACCATCGAGGTTATTGATCTTGGTTTCAAATCCTTTCTCACCTGCATCTTTAATCGCTTCTGATAATTCGCTCGATATTTTCCGAAGGGATGTTGAATCCATTCCCTCCTTCATTGAAGAAGAGGTATCGTATAAAAAAACCAACAGTGGTTTCTCAAATAAATTATTGACTTGTTTTACAATGGGTCCTAATAAAAGAAACATTAGAAAGAAGGCAAGCACAGTACGCAATCCAAACAAAATCCGATTCCACGTTTTCGTCCAAGGACCTTTTAACTGATACATTAAAAAAGCAAAACCCAAAGCAAGCGCTAGGCATACTAAAATGTATGCAGGTGATGATTCCAATATAATGCGTTGTTGATCCATTCTCTCTTTACCAATGAAGGGTAATGTATATTTTAATTCTTCTATTGAAATATTTTCTGGTTACCGGAAACTGGCAACCAATTCAATATCCATACTTCTCTTTCCACAAACTCTTTAAATATCTTCTTAACTCTTCTTCACGTGGATTATTTCCAGGATCATAGAATTTACTTCCTGCCAATTCAGGCGGAAGAAATTCCATGTTTGCAAAATTACCTTCATGACTGTGAGCATACTGATATCCCTTTCCGTAATCCAATTTCTCCATCAATTTGGTTGGCGCATTTCGTATCGCCAAAGGCACAGCTAAATCTCCGGTTTCACTTACTGCCTGCTGTGCGTTCGCGATACCCATGTAGCTCGCATTACTTTTTGACGAACACGCTAAGTAAGTAACACATTGTGCCAAAATAATCCGTGCCTCGGGATAGCCAATTATATTAACGGCCTGAAATGTATTTGTTGCCATGATAAGCGCAGTTGGATTGGCGTTACCAATATCTTCAGAAGAAAGAATCACCAGCCTTCGGGCAATGAACTTTACATCTTCGCCACCTTCAATCATTCTCGCTAAATAATAAAGCGCTGCATTCGGATCGCTGCCGCGGATTGATTTTATGAAAGCTGAAATAACATCATAGTGTTGCTCTCCACTTTTATCGTAAATGGCAATGTGCTTTTGAGCGAGTTCCATCACCAAAGCATCAGTAACCACTACATCACCCTCTATTGATTCGCAGATTAACTCAACAAGATTGAGAAGCTTCCTTCCATCGCCTCCTGAGATATTAAGTAACGCTTGATGTTCTGTGATTTCAATCTTTCGCTTTTTGTAATCTTCATCGCGAACTAAAGCTTGATCAATAAGTTTGAGCAATTGCGTTTCTCCCAACGGTTTTAATATGTAAACCTGGCATCGCGACAGCAAAGCCGAGTTGACTTCAAAGGAAGGATTCTCTGTTGTTGCGCCAATTAAGGTAATCGTTCCTTTTTCTACCGCACCTAACAGCGCATCTTGCTGTGATTTATTGAAGCGATGAATTTCATCAATAAACAAAATTGAACGAGGTGATAGCTTTGCTTTTTCAATTACCTCCCGAATATCTTTTACACCTGCATTAATCGCACTGAGTGTATGAAAGGGCTTCTTTACTTCGTTGGCTATAATATTTGCTATTGTAGTTTTCCCCACACCGGGAGGTCCCCACAAAATCATGGACGGAATATTTCCCGATTGAATTGCTTTTCGAATAACTCCTGTTGGTCCGGTCAGATGCTCCTGTCCCACCAACTCTTCCAGGGAGGAAGGTCGCATACGTTCAGCTAAAGGTGGTTTGGAGTTAAATATCATTACATGAGCATTATGGTAATAAGAGCATTAACGGTAAATCCGATTGTAAGGCAAATCAAGAATAAAAAATTAAGCAGTAAAAACTTCACAATGGTTTTTCCGCGTGATTGTTTATAAACTTGCCTCATCGCTTTATACAGATAAAAAAAGACAACAAGCCATAACAGACCCGAAATCCAATCGAGCCAACTTACCATAGAACACAGTAAACCGACTGTTCCTATAAGATACATGAAGTCATAAAAAAGAACTGAAAACACGAGGTGTTCGGAATAATAAAAATCTCTTCTGACATAAAGTAGTTTGAGAATCAAAGCAAAGATAGGCAGTAGCAGAAAAATCATCCTTGGAATATTTTCCAGAAAGCTATTCAAGAAACTCTTGAGGATAGCTTTGCCATCATCGCCATTTTCTTTCCTTAACTTTATAAACTTCTGAGTAAAATATCGCTCAATATTACCATCACGTTTATCCACCGGTTTTAAACTTTCCAGTGAGTCGTACTCGGCAATCGTTTTTGGATCATCATCACTACCCCAATTAGAAGAATTCGACCACTTTGTTGCAGGTACTTTTATGTTTAGTGAATCCAAACTTAGTTGGACGGAATCAAGTACCTGCTTCTTTTCTTTTGATGATAATTCTCTCCCATCTTGATTTATGTTGATTTTATCTTCATCCGGAACAAACGACAATACGAGGAAGAAAATAAAACTGAGAAATACATACATCCTTGCAGGGTGGTAGTAGCTTTCACGCTTTCCTGCATTGTAATCATTGATGATCCGTCCTGGCTTAAAAAGAAGAAATCCAAACGTTTTGAAAAATTTTGATTCGAAGCTGTAGAAGGAGCTAACGAAGTTGATGATGAAATCGCCAATGTCTTGTCTGCGCGGTAAATTCTTCTGGCCGCATTCATGACAAAATGTGCCGTGCAATGGAGCGCCACAGTTCAAACAGTTTTTTTGTTCTGGATTTTTTCCTGTCTCTTCAGCAGCAATTACTCCTTCAGCGAGGGAAAATGACTTATCAAGTCCGTCCATTTATTGATGTGGTTTTGAGGCCTCAAATTACAGAAAATGTAATGCATTGTTATTCACTCATGCTTTCTTCAATGAGCTTACTTTCATCTTTTGAGAAGAGATTCTATTTGATTCAAGCTTAAGATTTGGCATGTTAACTTTAAGGGGCTTAAAGCTTTTAGAGTGCTGCTCTTCGTAGCCAGTGCATCGCAGATGCACGAAACTCTATGAGCATTTCATAGGTAAATTGCAGGAGTGCATTTAAAAAGCAAGATCGGTAGCGTGCTGTGGCACGCTACCGATCTTGCTTTTTAAGAATCGAAGATTGAGCCGGCCATTAGAGACCGGCTCAATCTTCGATTCTTAGGCGCGGCCTACAGTTTTGATCTGGTGATGATCTGTCTTCCGCGCTTTCGCACTCCCTTCATCCGTGCATTCTTGCAGTTCACTAATTCAATTTAGGGAGTGAACCAATCAAAAAAACATTCATTTAGAAGTGGTCATAAAAAAACGAACTCCAACTGATTGCTCAATTGGAGTCGTTTTCAAATAGATGGGCTCTATAGGTACTTATTCTTTTTTCTCTTTTGAGGAAGCTTTAGGCTTCTTCGTTTTGATTGTAAGGACATCGCCTTTTCCATCGTGGTCGGCAAGAATAATTCCGCCTTCTTCCAATTCGCCCTTGAGCATTTCTTCCGCTACCGGATCTTCCAAATATTTCTGGATGGCCCTGTTCAATGGGCGTGCTCCAAATTGCTGGTCATATCCTTTTTCAGCCAGAAAATCTTTTGCCTTATCTGTAAGCTCAATGGTGTAGCCCAGTTGCTCAATACGTTTGAACAATTTGCCCAATGAAATGTCAATGATCTTGTGTATGTCTTCACGTTGAAGTGAGTTGAATACAATTACATCATCTAATCTGTTCAGGAATTCAGGACTGAACACTTTCTTCAACGCATTTTGAATGGTTGACTTCATGTGCTCCTCTTCCGACTCACGTTTCGCTACAGTCGAGAAACCAATACCTGATCCAAAATCTTTCAAATCACGAACCCCAATATTGGAAGTCATGATGATGATTGTATTTCTAAAATCAACTCGTCTTCCTAAACCATCAGTAAGAATACCATCGTCTAATACCTGAAGGAGAATATTGAAAATATCCGGATGGGCTTTTTCAATTTCATCCAACAATACAACTGAATACGGCTTGCGTCTTACCTTTTCAGTTAACTGCCCGCCTTCTTCGTAACCTACATATCCTGGAGGTGCACCTACCAATCGTGATACGGAGAATTTCTCCATATACTCACTCATATCGATGCGAATCAAAGACTCATCTTTATCAAAGAGATAGGTAGCAAGTACCTTCGCTAATTCTGTTTTACCAACACCAGTCGGGCCAAGGAATATAAACGAACCGATTGGCTTGCGTGGATCTTTCAAACCAACACGTGTACGTTGAATTGCTTTTGTTAATTTCTTGATGGCCTCTTGCTGTCCAATCACTTTACCGCTCAATTCAGTCGTCATGTTCAACAACTTGTTGCTTTCTTTTTGAGCGATGCGGTTCGTTGGAATACCTGTCATCATACCGATTACATCAGCAACGTTATCTTCGTTAACCGTGTACTTTTCAGTACGTGTCTTTTCTTCCCACTTCGTCTTGGCAGTATCTAATTGTTCAATCAGTTTTTTCTCTTTATCGCGAAGTTGTGCAGCCTCTTCATACTTCTGGCTCTTCACTACGCGATTCTTTTCTTTCTTCACATCTTCAATCGCCTCTTCAAACTTGATGATGTCTTCAGGCACATGAATGTTGTTGATGTGTACGCGTGCACCGGCTTCATCCAATACATCGATGGCCTTGTCTGGTAAATAACGATCACTAATGTAGCGATCAGAGAATTTAACACAGGCTTCGATTGCCTCCTTTGTATAGATTACATGATGGTGATCTTCGTATTTCTCTTTGATGTTTTCCAAAATCTGAATCGTTTCATCAACTGTAGTTGAATCCACCATTACCATTTGGAATCTACGCGCTAACGCGCCATCCTTCTCAATATATTGTCTGTATTCATCCAATGTTGTTGCACCAATACATTGAATCTCTCCGCGTGATAATGCGGGCTTAAACATATTCGAAGCATCAAGCGAACCTGATGCGCCACCAGCACCAACAATGGTGTGTAATTCGTCAATGAATAAAATCACATCGGGTGATTTCTCCAACTCGTTCATCACAGCCTTCATACGTTCTTCAAACTGGCCGCGGTATTTTGTACCCGCCACAAGTGAAGCTAAATCCAATGTTACTACGCGCTTGCCAAACAACACGCGAGAAACTTTTTTCTGAATAATGCGAAGTGCAAGACCTTCTGCGATAGCCGTCTTCCCTACACCTGGTTCACCAATTAATATTGGATTGTTTTTCTTTCTGCGTGAAAGAATTTGTGCCACACGCTCAATTTCTTTTTCACGACCTACAATAGGGTCGAGCTTATTGTCTTCAGCCATGCGGGTAAGGTCGCGGCCGAAATTGTCGAGCACAGGAGTTCTTGATTTCTCTGCGCCTTTCTTTTCTTTACCTGCACCACCTTGTCCTGCACCACCACCAAAAATTTTAGATGAATCATCATCCGGATCATCTGTGTCTTGTGCGGCCATAGGGCCTTCACTTTGGTATTCGAGCATTTCTTTTACAGTCTCGTAGTTAACATCAAACTTGTTTAATATCTGAGTACCCAGGTTGTCCTGGTCGCGAAGAATGGATAGCAAGAGATGCTCCGTTCCGATGAGTTGGGCTTTGAAAATTTTAGCTTCGAGGTAGGTGATCTTTAACACTTTCTCTGAAGCCTTTGTGAGTGGAATGTTCGCTAGATTTTTAATCTGATGTGTAGCCGTTCCTTTTGATATTTTTTCGATCTCGTTTCGGAGTTCGTCCAGTGGCACGCCTAGTTTCTTAAGCACACCTACTGCAACACCTTCTCCTTCGCGCACCATGCCGAGAACGAGATGTTCTGTGCCGATGTAATCATGACCAAGGCGCAGGGCTTCTTCACGACTAAGTGATATTACCTCTTTAACCCGGTTGGAAAATTTAGCTTCCATAGAAAGATTGTAAGTGAATAATGTAAATGTAAAATTTTTTGTGTGTTCTCATGCTATCGAATCACGAAGATTTACTGTCCAAAATAACGCAATCGAAACCGTATTTGTTCATTTTGCTACCGCTGAAGCCTCCACAATCAGTCTGGCAGCGGGTCCCTCACAAAAAATCAGGTCGATGAGACTAAGGTTTCTTACAAACGTGCTGCCAAAGACTTGAGTATATGAGGTTGGTTTATAAAACTTCTCCTCGATGTCGCTTTTCTTTGGATTTATCAACGATCGTAAGTCCTTTATCGATGAATCAACAGTTTTTTCATACGCCAAACTTTCCTTTACTGCCACATTCCACTTTAACCACTTGAGACACATTGACAGCAATTCATAGTTCATATCGTAAAGAAAGACATGCTTCGAGAATAAAACTTTCTCCAAATCGCTCGCATAATGTTCAAAGAAAGGCGCCCGACCATATGCTGATTGAATGCTTCGCCAATGATGGTTCAACCACTTCTGTGAATAATCAATCTTGATATCAGTGATACATACGCTGCCATGTTTAGAAGTGAGCGGAAGAATAAGCATTTCTGTTCCCTGAGACGAAAGAATGTAACATCTATTACGGTAGGTCTGCTTTTGAAAATGTTCGTGCTTCTCTATTGTTATAATCGAAGCCTGTTGAATGGCTGCAAAGTATGCGATGGATGGAAGGTATTGTGCTTCAATTAAGATCGAACTCATTCAGAAAAAATCATGCCTATAAATCAATGTCTCCTAATCCTTGTCGAACCATTACTAACTCATCTCCCGTGCAATCAATAACGGTGGATGGTACATTACCTCCCGGTCCTCCATCGATTACAATATCAACCTGATGTTTAAAGTCTTCGAAGATTTTTTCAGGATCGGTAGTGTACTCTTTTATAATGTCGTCATCTTTTATGGATGATGTGATCAATGGATTGCCCAGATGTTCCACAATCATACGCGGAATATTGTGATTGGGAATACGAATGCCTACAGTTTTTTTATTTACATCCAGAATGCGCGGCACTTTGCTGCTCGATTCTAAAATAAAAGTGAACGGACCAGGCAACGCTTTCTTCAATACTTTAAAGACAGGAGTATCCAATCGTTTTACATATTCCGAAATATGACTGAGGTCGTTACATATAAAAGACAAGTCAAGCTTCTGGGGTTTGATGTTCATGATGCGACAAAGTCGTTCGATGGCTTTTCGATTCATGAGGTCACACCCAATTCCATAAATTGTATCGGTAGGATAAATAACAATACCACCCTTCTGCAACACGTCTACAATGTGCAAAATTTTTCTTCGCTCCGGATTTTCGGGATGAATCTTTACGAACTCGGCTGACATGGACGAAAGTTACTGGTTAATTGTTCGAAGTTCAAGGTTTCAGGTTCAAGGTTAAGAGTTCCAGATTTCAATTCATTAAAATTCTAAGCTCCACACGCTCAATACTAAAATACTCAAGACTATCAACTATTCACCATTAACCATTAACCGTTAAGCAACGTTTTACTATTTTTGGATCGGATACATTAGTTATGAAAATCAGCAAACGATTAATCTTTTTTCTTCTTGGTTCTATTTTAGGCATTTCCTTCTCGTATTATGCCTATCAGATTGTGTACACACCCAATATTCTGGTTGAGAAGGAAAACCGGCTATTTATTGTAAAGCAAGGCGCTACCTTTAAGGACGTTCAAAAAGAGTTACATGAAGGTGATTACATTCAGGATCTAATATCATTTAGTTTTCTTGCCCGCATTACAGGCTATGATGAAGAGATCAAGCCCGGGCGCTATATTCTTCAGAAAAACATGACCAATCTTATGGCGTTGAGAGCGTTGAGATCTGGAAAGCAAGAACCGGTTCGCATAACGTTCAACAATGTTCGCCTTATTCGCGACCTCGCTGAAAAAATAACAAAGAACATCGGCATGAAGCCAGAAGAATTTGAAGCGGCACTCATTGCCTTTGCAATGAACAACAAATATGGCTTTACAAAAGATAATGTAATGGTGATGTTCATCCCCAACACATACGAAGTATATTATAACGTTTCCCCTGATGCTCTTATCGCCAATATGCACAACGAATACGAAAAGTATTGGAGTGACGAACGCAAAGAGAAAGCAAAGAAAACGGGCTTCACTCCCATCGAAGTTTCCATTCTCGCCTCCATCGTTCAGGCAGAATCGATCCGCGAAGACGAAGCTCCCATCATTGCCAGCTTGTATATGAATCGTTTGTCAAAGGGCATTGCATTGCAGGCGGATCCTACTTTGGTTTTTGCGGTGGGTGATTTTTCCTTAAAGCGTGTGCTGAACGGACATAAAGAAATTGATTCGCCTTATAATACCTATAAATACCCGGGCTTACCTCCCGGCCCGATCAATATGCCGGAAATTAATTCGCTTGATGCCGTTCTGGATCACGCCACAACGAATTACTATTACATGTGCGCAAAGGAAGATTTTTCCGGTCGCCACAACTTTACCAACAGCTACGAAGAACACATGAAAAATGCGGCCAAGTATCAGCGTGCATTAACGATCGAGCAACGCAAAGGGGCTGCACTAAAAAAGAACTAATTGTGTACCAATCCGAAACCAGCATTCGAGTACGTTATGGTGAAACCGATCAAATGGGGTATGTGTATTACGGATTTTATGCGATGTATTATGAAGTAGCACGTGTTGAAGCACTGCGGCAATTAGGGGTGACATACAAAGAGATTGAAGCCATGGGTGTTATTATGCCTGTGCTTGAAAATAAATCACGCTACCTTTTACCAGGGCGATATGATGAATTGCTTCGCATCGTCACTACTATTCGAGAAAAACCATCGGTGCGAATTGTATTTGAATATGAGATCTTTAATGAAGAGAATAAACTGATTCATCAAGGTGAAACCAAACTGGCATTTGTTGATCAGAAAACAAATCGTCCTTGCCGGCCACCGCAGATGATGGAAAAAATACTGGAACCGTTTTTCTCATGAAGTTTAAACACAAACGATTTATCCTGCAATGGAGCCCCGGAAGCATTGCCATTAACTGGATGAAGAAGGTGCGTTTCAAAAAGCACGAAAACATTTCGCTTTATAAGATCCTGCGCATCCTCTTCAAGAATTTAATGGACAATGAAATTCTGGATCGCGCCAACGGGGTAGCATACAATTTTATCCTTGCTATTTTCCCGGGTATTATTTTTCTCTTTACGTTAATCCCTTACATCACTATATACTTTCCTGAAATAAATAAGGAAAGCATTCTTCAATTCCTTGAAGGTCAAATGCCTTCCAGCATGGTCGATGTTGTGTCCTCTACAATACTGGATATTCTGAGTAACCAACGGGGTGGACTGTTATCGATCGGTTTCATTCTCGCCTTATTTTTATCTACCAACGGGATGATGGCATTAATGCGGGCCTTCAATGCAAGCTATCGAACCATTGAAAATCGTGGTGCTATTAAAATGAGAGTCATTGCTACTGGCCTGACCTTTAACATGACCTTTGTTTTATTTCTCTCGATGATATTATTGATTGTTGGACAACTTGTGTTGGATTACATCATGACACTCTCCTGGATAAACATCAGTGACTTCGCAGTATTTTTACTCTTTGTACTTCGCTTCATTGTCATCTTTGTGAGCTTCTTCCTCTCGATTGCTACAATCTACTACTTTGGACCAGCCATTCATTATAACTGGAGATTCTTTTCCGTTGGTTCGTTTCTCGCCACTGTTCTTTGCATGGCAGTTTCGTATGGCTTCTCGTATTATGTTTCAAACTTCTCAACTTACAACAAAGTGTATGGATCCATTGGCGTGCTCATCGCCATCATGGTGTGGATTCAGTTGATCACTATTGTTCTATTGGTGGGGTACGAAGTGAACGCGAGCATTCACGATGCCGTTCGGAAAGAGGCCTTGTGGCAGGGAAGAAGACACAGAATTAGGGAAATTAAGTGAGTGTTTACTACAAATTAGTATCCTCCGGTGTTCCCGGTACTTGGCTCTCATCTACATAATCTTCAACTGGTAGTGGATCTGGTATTGCTGTTGGCAAATCTTCATGATGCTTCTCTCCAAAAAATTTCTTTTGATAGAGTAAAATAATCAGGACACCAATAAAGATGGAAGAATCAGCAATGTTAAATACAGGACTGAAAAATAAAAAATTTCCACCACCTACGACTGGTACCCATTGAGGCCAGTCAAAACTGAAGAGAGGGAAAAATAACATATCAATTACTTGTCCATGAAACCACGGTGTGGGTGATGTCTCAAGATGGTTATTGAGCAACACTCCATAAAATGTACTGTCAATTACATTGCCAACCGCGCCACCTAAAATCAGTGCCATGCAATACAGAAAACCACTGTGTACGTTACGCTTGGCCATTTTAACCAGATAGTAAGCAATACCAACCATAGCGACAATTCGGAACAACGTTAATGTCAGTTTACCAAACTCATTATTCCACCGAATACCAAAAGCCATCCCTGGATTAAGCAGGTAATGCAATTTGAATCCCCGTGTTTCATTGCCAATTAATGTAATCTCATTACCAAGATACATGTAGTGATGCACCAGCAACTTTGACGTTTGATCAATGGCAATAATAAGAAGGGCCAATAAAAAGTATTTGTAGATTTTCATTTCTAATTCGTCTGGTTGATAATCCACAGACCACGGTCGACAGTCGACTGTGGTCCGTGGACTATTTATTATTTCTTCACACTAATTTTCACACGCAATACAAACTCATCCATATCCACATCGGTGGCATCGGCAACTACGTCTTTCAATTCTAAGGTTAGCGCTTGTGTTTCAGTACTGATGTAGTCTTTGAATTCAGTAAGTGCAGCAGTCATTGCTTCACCATCTTTCTCTACTTCAATACCAATCTTATCCAACACCTCCATACCCATTTCTTTGCGCAGGTTTTGGATGCGATTAACAAAGTCGCGGGCGATACCTTCTTTCTTTAATTCCTCTGTGATGGTAATATCAAGAGCCACCGTAATACCTCCTTCTGATACAACTGACCATCCTGGAATATCTTCAGATGAAATCAATACATCATCCAACACCAAGTCAAAACCCTCTTTCGAGAATGTTCCCTTTTTCTCGATGGTACTGATCTCTTCTTTTGTAAGTGTATTGATCACCGCAGAAACTTCCTTCATCTTCGGACCATACTGCTTTCCGAGTTTCGCGAAGTTTGGTTTTACCTTCTTCACTAAAACACCAGAGGCATCATCAATATATTCGATGGACTTCACGTTTACTTCAGCCAAAATAATATCCTCTACACCTTTAATTCTACTTGCAAATTTCTCATCGAGAACAGGAAGTAAAATTCGTGAAAGCGGTGTGCGTACTTTTATCTTTGCATTTTTACGAATTGAATGCACAAGAGAACAAATGCGTTGTGCATATTCCATCGACTGTTCTAACTCAGCATCAATGCGATTTGGTTCTGCTTTTACTAAATCAGTAAGGTGGGCAGAGATATGGCGTAGAGGAGTGTTATTCTTAACTGCTCTGTCGCGAATGTTATCGGTTAGATTTTTATATAACCACTCTGCATAGAATGGTGCGATTGGCGCCATTAATTGTGCTGTCACCAAAAGACATTCGTACAATGTTTCGTATGCAATCTTCTTATCATCGGACATTTCTCCTTTCCAGAAGCGCTTGCGATTTAAGCGTACATACCAGTTAGAGAGATGATCGTTTACAAATTCTTGTGTAGCACGTGCCGCACGTGTAGGCTCATACGCATCGAAAGCACTTGTTACTTCAACAATGAGAGATTGAAGTTTAGAAATAATCCAACGATCTAAATTGCTCAACTGATCGTGTGATACATTATTCATTTCATCCTTCACGAAATTGTCGATGTTCGCGTACAGCGCGAAGAATGAATATGTATTTTGAAGCGTGCCGAAAAATCTGCGTTGCACTTCGGTGATACCATCAAAGTCAAACTTGAGGTTGTCCCATGGCGGTGCGTTTTCGATCATGTACCAGCGCACCAAATCAGGACCGTATTGTTCCAATGCTTCAAACGGATTGACAACATTACCTTTCCGTTTCGACATTTTATTTCCAGTCTTGTCTAATACAAGTCCATTGGAGATTACGTTTTTAAAGGCTACACTGTCACACAACATTACTGCGATGGCGTGAAGCGTAAAGAACCAACCCCGAGTTTGATCTACACCTTCTGCAATAAAATCAGCTGGGTAGCTTTGATTAAAATCTCCTTTGTTCTCGAATGGATAATGCCATTGTGCATAGGGCATCGCGCCTGAATCAAACCACACATCAATCAAATCGGCTTCACGATACATTGGTTCGCCAGTTGAGCTCGACAAAATAATATCGTCTACATACGGACGGTGTAAATCGAAATCCTCTTTTGATGTATCGAAGTTCACATTTGCAATTCCCGCTTTACGTGCTTTCTCAACTTCTGCTTTCAACTCATCAATCGAGCCGATGCAAATTTCTTCCTTGTTATCTTTTGTTCTCCAGATTGGAAGTGGTGTTCCCCAAAAACGAGAGCGAGATAAATTCCAATCCACTAAATTTTCCAACCAGTTTCCAAATCTTCCTGTTCCGGTTGATTCAGGCTTCCAGTTGATGGTTTTATTCAGCTCCACCATACGATCTTTCAATGCGGTGGTTTTGATAAACCATGCATCTAATGGATAATATAATACTGGTTTATCAGTACGCCATGAATGCGGATAAGTATGTTCGTACTTCTCTACTTTGAACGCTTTGTTTTCTTCTTTCAGAATGATGGAGATGATAACATCCGTGTTCTTGTAATCAGGATGGTTCTCATCTTCATCTGTATAATTCTTCACATAAAAATCATCAGCTCCAAGAGGCTTGTGTGTTTTGATGTTATACTTCGCAACACCCTCTTTCAGTTTTTCTCCGATGACGTTGATAAATTTACCTTTCTTATCAACGGTCGGTGTTTCATTACCGATCTCATCTTTAACGGTGAGTGGTGGAATTCCCTTTTGTTTCGACACACGAAAATCGTCTGCACCAAATGTTGGTGAGGAGTGAACGACACCGGTTCCATCTTCAGTGGTAACAAAATCCGCAGCGATTACCTGGAATGCTTTCTCGCCATCATATAACGGTTGAAGGTAAGGCATCAACTGTTCGTATCGAATACCTACTAAATCTTTTCCTTTAAACTCTTGTACAATCTGAAAAGGAATTGCTTTATCGCCTGACTTATAATCTTCAAGCTTCAGGTCTTTATTCTTTTCAGAAAAATATTTTCCAACCAGATCTTTCGCCAATACAACGCTTACCGGCTTGAAAGTATACGGGTTGAATGTGTGTACCTGTACATAGTTTATCTTCTCACCCACAACCAAAGATGTATTCGATGGAAGTGTCCACGGAGTAGTAGTCCAGGCAAGGATGTAAATATTTTTATCAGTGCTCTTGAATAAGAACGCTGACTTTGCATCACGCTTCACACTAAACTGCGCCACGATCGAAGTGTCCTTAACATCTTTGTAACAACCAGGCTGATTGAGTTCGTGTGAACTTAAACCTGTACCATCCGATGGCGAGTAAGGCTGAATGGTATAGCCTTTATATAGGAGACCCTTCTTGTAAAATTCTTTAAGGATGTACCAGATGGATTCGATGTATTCTTTCTCGTAGGTGATGTAGGGATTTTCAAGATCAACCCAATATCCCATTTTCACGGTCAGGTCATCCCACTGATCTTTGTACATCATCACCGTTTCGCGACACTTCTTGTTGTAATCTTCGATCGAAATCTTCTTACCGATATCGTCTTTGGTGATGCCAAGCTGTTTCTCAACCTGAAGTTCTACTGGCAAGCCGTGCGTATCCCAGCCGCCTTTGCGTTTAACCTGAAAGCCTTTGAGGGTTTTATAGCGGCAGAAAACATCCTTTACGGTTCGACCCATTACGTGGTGAATGCCCGGGGTTCCATTGGCCGAGGGAGGACCTTCGTAGAACGTGAAGGTAGGGGCACCCTCACGATTGGATACTGATTTTTCAAAAACCTTTTCTTTCTTCCAGAATTCGAGGATTTCACGTGCGATCTGTGCGAAATTCAGTGCTTTGTATTCGTTGTATTTGCCGGCCATTTTGACGAAAAGAGATAGATTTTCCGAACTACGGTTTTAAGTAAGGCGCAAAGATATTTCTTTTTGGTAAAGAGTCCACCAGCGGAGAAATTGGTGTTTAGCAAAAAAAAAAATCCAGACTAGTCCATAGAGGGTTTAATTTCTATTTTCATTCTCTTTATACAAAAGTTTAGAAGGGTTGAGTCAATGTTGTGTGTTAATCTTGAACAGATTTGCTGTTTCTCATCAATTCAATTTCATTAACCCACAACTCAGGTTCATCAACAATAAATTTGTGTAACTCTTTATTTAAAAGTTCAAGCACAAGTCTATTTTTCAAAACAAATAAACTCTTAGCTTCTCTCAATGATTGAATATCGTTAAAGTGAAACACTTGCTGATGATTTTGAATGTTCAGATTATGTGATTTGAATATTAGTCGCTTATCCGTTAGTACTAATTTTCCACCTACACCCTCTTTGCCCTTAATGTGATTTGCTCCACCCTCCTTGATTAATTTTTCATCTTCCGTTAATTCGATGAAAATACTTTTAAAAAGATTGTTCGTCATATATTTCATCGCAATAGCAAACGCAACCCCAGTTACAAGCCCGCCTATAATTCCTGTAACGATGGTCCTCGGATTTAATTCCCAATTAATAGCAGAATTAAAAATACCCATTGCTAATCCAAATGGGAGCCCAAATGCCATTGCTGTTATCACTATTTTTTTCATAATACCTAATGTTAGATTAAACTATCACTTACTCCGCAGAACCACTTCTATCATGAATCTTAATCTTGCTAAGATCAATCTCTTCATCTTCATGCTCGCCATAAAAAGAAGAATCGAAATCATCAATGATCATGTAATCCTTTTTACGCTTTGGTTTGTCGAACGTCATGATTAAGGCTGGAAGCAAGATCAAATTGGTGAACATCGAGATAACTAGTGTGGTAGAAGTAAGTACTCCCAATGCGATGGTTCCACCAAAAGAAGAGAAAGCAAAAATGATGAAGCCGGCAAACAGCACTATCGATGTGTACATAATGCTCTTTCCTGTTTCCAGGATACTATCGCTCACGGCAACCGGAATGAAAAAGTTGTTCGCTAAAATCTCTTGCCGATACTTCGCCAGGAAACGAATGGAGTTATCAACTGAAATACCAAATGTGATACTGAAGATCAAGGCCGTGCTGGCTTTCAGTGGAATGTTAAAGTAGCCCATCAATCCAGCAGTTATCATCAGCGCCAATATATTCGGCACAAGCGAGATGATAATCATGCGAACATTGGCAAATAGAAAGGCCATCGATAACGTGATGAGTATAATCGCCAGTAATAAACTTTCTTTCAGGTTGGCGATCAGAAATTTATTTCCCTTGATGAAAATTTTTGTTGATCCTGTGATCGATGTAACAACCGAATCCTTTTCGGTCGAAACAAAAATGGATTGCATCTTTGGCTCGATTACATCGTGCACAAGTGAATCTAGTTTTACTGAACCAATATCAGCAATTTGAACAGAGATCCGCATCTTCGAAAAAGTAGTGTCCACAAATGATTTGAATACACCAGTTTCATCAGACTGTCCTTTCATGTACCGTAAAATAAAAGCACCCTCGCTCTTGCTAGGTAATGAAAATCGTTCTGGATTATTGTTGTAAAATGCTTGTTTCGCTGCTTTGAAAAAACTTAACACGGAAACCGGTTTTGACATTACCGTAATGGAGTCAAGAAAACTTTCAAACTCTTCTACTTTCGCTAAATTTTTTACATCGAGTACGGGTCTTCTCTTTTTGGTTTTAAATTCAATCACCATTTCCAATGGCATAATGCCGCTGAAGTTGGCTTCAAAAAATTTCAAATCTTTCTTCACCTGACTTTCTTCCGGAACATCATCCACCATAAAGGAAACGGACTTGAGTGTTGAAATTCCATAGGCAGAAATGACGGCAATGACAATGGACACAATGTAAATCCACGAACGATGACGATGCACCATTACATCTACCTGTCGCAGGAAGGCACCCATAATTTTGAAATTCAAGTGCTTCAAATGTTTTGGAGAAGGAATAGGCAGCCAATAGAATATGCTTGGCATCATAATAAGACTAACAAAGAATAATGCCATGATATTGATACCCGCTACAATACCAAACTCACGAAGAATGGTAATGTCTGTTGCAAGTAGAGTCAGGAACCCAATGGCAACGGTGAGGTTGGTAAGGAACATAGCGAGTCCCATCTTACGCACAACGGAAGTGATGGCTTCAATTTTATTCTGTGTTCTGGCAAACTCTAGGTGATATTTATTCAAGAGATAAATCGCATTCGTAATTCCGATCGTGACGATAACCGGTGGAATCAATCCGCTCAACAAGGTGATCTTAAATCCAAACAACACCAATGTACCCAATACCCAAATCACCAATATCCCGATAATGATCATTGAGAAAAGAACTGCGCGGAACGATCGGAAGAAAACAAACATGATCAATCCGGTAACAATGGCGGATGCGATGAGGAAAATTTTCATTTCGTTACGTAAGGCGTTCGCCACTACGGTGCGGATGAACGGCAAACCAGCATAACGCAATTGGATCTTTGTCTTTTCTTCAAATTTCTTTCCTACATCCAGCAATTCCTGTGTCATCGCCACACGAGCAGAAGAGTTCATCACTTCTTTCTGCACCGACACCAACATCATCATCGCGCCATTCTTAGAATTGATCAGCTGACTGGAATATACTTTTTGCCCCATCATCAACTGAAATAATGTATCGAGTTGAGCCTGAGATGAAATGGTATCAGGAAAAATATTGGAGAGATAGAACTTGGAGTTGGCAGTATCTTTTAAGATCATTTTCAATCTTGGCAATGCCACGATCTGAACAACACCTTTTATGTTTTTGATATTGGTTGTGAGTTCGCGAAAAGCTTGAAAATTTTCGAGCTGATATATGGAACTATCTTTCATCCCCACGGCAATGATATTGCTGTCTTCCCCAAACTGTTCCTCGAATTTGTTGAGGTATACCATGTCCGGATCCTCTGGTGGAACCGTGCGGGCGAAGTCATAGCTCATCTCTACTTTTGAAGCATAGAAAGCCATCAGTACCGTGATGAGGCCAATCAGGACAATGAGAGGCAGGCGAAAGCGGATAATTCCTTCTGCGAGTTTATTCCACATGATAAAAGCGTCTGGTTAAACGGAGACCTACGTAGGCAACC
>JBDTTT010000023.1:0-52315 GCA_039930485.1 Chryseolinea sp. | reverse complement strand
GCCGTTCAGGAATGTAAAGCAGCAGGCATCAAAGTTATCATGATCACTGGCGATCATCCTTCAACCGCACAAAATATAGGGCGCAAACTCGGTATCATTGACGACAAAGATACTCGCGTGATGATCGGCAAGGAAATGAATGAGTATGTGCATCTTAACGAAAGCGAAAAAGACTTGTGGGTCAGCACATCGGTGTTCGCTCGTGTCAGTCCTCAACAAAAACTGGACTTGGTGAGCGTATTGCAAGACAGAAAACATATTGTAGGAATGACCGGAGATGGTGTGAACGATGCACCTGCGCTCAAGAAATCAGATATTGGAATAGCCATGGGTTTACGTGGAACCCAAGTAGCGCAAGATGTAGCTGACATGGTGCTAAAGGATGATTCTTTCTCATCTATTGTACTTGCAATCCGGCAAGGCCGCATCATATTCGAAAACATTCGCAAGTTTGTTATCTTCCTTCTTTCCTGTAACATGAGTGAACTACTGGTTGTTGCAACGGCTGCTGTGCTGAATTTTCACTTTCAACTTTTACCCTTACAGATTCTATTCATTAATCTTATCACTGACCTTCTTCCTGCACTGGCACTCGGGGTTACGGCTGGCAGCGCATCCATAATGAAGCAACCACCACGCAATAGCAGTGAGCCGATCATCGACAAGAAAAGATGGATTGCCTTGATTTACTATGCTGTAGTCATCACTATCACTACACTGGGTGCTGTTTTTATAAGTCACTACGTACTTCACAAGACAGAGACCTGGAACACAGAACTATGTAATAACATCTTATTCTTTACACTGATTTTCTCCCAATTGCTTCATGTGTTCAACATGAGTTCAACAGGTAGTGGAAACTTTTTTAAAAATGAAGTTTTTAAAAATAGATATGTCTGGTATGCCATCGCTGCATCTTCAATTCTGGTGTTGATATCCTATCAGATACCGATTGTACGAAGGACGCTGGATATATTTCCTATGTCTCTTGCAGACTGGCTAATAATAATAGGTATGAGTTTCACTTCGCTCATCATCATTCAGATTTCAAAGGCGTTGAAAATTGTACGCCAATGAAGAAAATTATAATAGGGTTTCAGATAAATGAATTCATAGAAATTATTATATGGAATATTTTCAGGTATAATTAAAAACAGTTTTATGAAAAAGATAAGAGTTGCAGTAAATGGATATGGTGTAATCGGGAAGCGGGTTGCCGATGCCGTAACCTTACAGGATGATATGGAACTGGGAATACCGATCAATCGATTTAGAAAACGAATACGAGTTTGGGTGTCCGAACAGAGTTTTAAAGACGGCTCCAAAAAAAACTTTGAAAAAAAATGATTGAAGTAAAAAAAATAGAATCCTGCTCAATCTCAGAGAACTCAAATTTGAGAATCAGGCTCTGGTTAACCTTTCTTGCATTGATGCAAAGGGTAAAATGCACATGTTTACAGGACAATAAACAAAGACAACTTTTCTACTCCGTGATATTGTGAATTGAAGTTACTCTTTCAGGTGTCCTGAATTTATCTCTGTCGCCTCGGTAAAATAAAAGAAAATAAAATGGAAAATAAACAGCAAAACGAAACACCTGCAGCGGTTAAAAAAATAGACCATTCAAAAATGGACCACAGCAAAATGCAGCATGGCAGCAACCCAAAAATGGGCATGGAAGGCCATGACCATAATATGATGATTTCTGATTTTAAAAAGCGGTTTTATGTAGTACTGATTCTAACTATTCCCATCATGCTTTTATCTATGATGATTCAAAAGTTCCTGGGGGTAAACTGGCAATTTACGGGCTCTCAATATATTTTATTCGCTTTATCATCAGTAGTGTTTTTTTATGGTGGTTGGCCGTTTTTAAAAGGATTGGTTGATGAGGTAAAGACAAAGAACCCAGGCATGATGTTTCTGATTGGCTTTGCCATAACAGTTGCTTACATCTATAGTGTAGCCATTGTTTTTGGCTTGCAGGGCATGGATTTCTTTTGGGAACTCTCAACACTAATATTGATTATGCTTTTGGGACATTGGATAGAAATGAAATCCATAGCAGGGGCATCAAAAGAATTGGAGCTATTAGTACAGTTGATGCCATCCGATGCGCACATGGTAATGCCTGATATGGTACATGATGTAAAGACCGAAACCCTTAAGGAAAAGGATATAATTTTAGTGAAGCCAGGCGAAAAAGTGGCAGCCGATGGAATAATAGTAGAAGGAGAAAGTTACCTCAACGAAAGTATGTTAACAGGGGAAAGCAAGCCTGTAAAAAAAGTAGTTGGAGAAAAGGTCATTGCTGGTTCAATTAATGGTAACGGTTCTATAAAAGTAACGGTATCTCATGCTGCCAAAGATTCTTATCTGTCGCAGGTTATTAAGCTGGTGGATGATGCCCAAAAATCAAAATCTAAAACTCAGTTGTTGGCAGATACAGCTGCAAGATGGTTGACTATTATAGCCATTGTAGCAGGTATCGGTACATTTTTATATTGGTATTTAACAGGACAATCTTTGGCATTCGCCATGGAAAGAATGGTAACAGTAATAGTCATTTGTTGTCCCCATGCATTAGGACTAGCCGTTCCGTTAGTGGTGGCAAAATCAACTGCTTTATCTGCAAAAAATGGTTTGCTCATTAAGAACAGAACTGCATTTGAAAATGCCAGAAAAATAACCACCATAGTATTTGATAAAACGGGAACGTTAACGGTAGGAAAATTTGAAGTATCCAAAATTATTTCGTTGCAAAAAGAATTAAATGAAAATGAAATTATTCGGCTGGCTTCTGCATTAGAACAACAATCTGAACATCCCATTGCAACTGGAATTTTGCAAAAAGTAAAAGATTTATCCATCACCATTCCTGCAATAGAAAATTTTAACGCTATTACGGGTAAGGGTGTTGAGGCCACAGTAGAAGGGAAAAAAGTATTGGTTGTGAGTCCTGGTTATTTAAAAGAAAAAAATATTACCGTGCCGGATGGCTTTGCTGCTAACGATACGGAAACAGTTGTGTTTGTAATTGTGAATGATAAATTAAGTGGCTACATCGCATTGTCCGATGAAATAAGGCCCGAATCTGCCGGAGCAATAAAAACTTTAAAAGAAAATAACATCAAATCAATATTGCTTACGGGCGATAATAATAAAGTAGCAAAAAGTGTAAGCGATACTTTAGGTATGGATAGTTTCTTTGGAGAAGTATTGCCTGACCAAAAATTAGATAAAATAAAAGAACTGCAAAGCACAGGAGAATTTGTTGCCATGACGGGTGATGGTGTGAACGATGCACCCGCATTGGCACAGGCAGACATTGGAATAGCAGTGGGTAGCGGCAGTGATATAGCTGCGGAAACCGCTGGTATTATTTTGGTAAACAGCAACCCAAATGATATTGTTAGTCTCATTTTATTTGGTAAAGCTACTTATCGCAAAATGATACAAAATTTAGTTTGGGCTACGGGATACAATGTAGTGGCCCTGCCTCTGGCAGCAGGTGTTTTATACAATTGGAACATTATGCTAACCCCGGCAATGGGCGCAGGATTAATGACTTTGAGTACCGTAGTAGTGGCTATCAATGCAAGTCTGTTGAAAGTGAAGATTGGGTCTGGCGAGAAAACCAAAGATGGGCAGAAACCAGATGTTATTGGTGAGACAAAACCAACAACAAAAGAGGAACCTACATCTAAAATGAATGATAAGCCTAAGTCTGAAGTTAAAGGGGAACCTAAGGCCGAACTTGAACATAAAGTAAATGCTGAAATAAAGTCTGAAATAAAAGCGGAACCACTATCCGAAGTAAATGAGGAGCCGAAATCTAAAACCAAAGGCGAGCCTAAACCAGAAGCCAAACCTAACCCAGATGCACCCGCAGAAATGCCTTCATCTCTGACTCCTGAGATCGTTACACGTGTCCATAAATTATACGAGGAGTTAGGTCGTGAAGAAGTTAGGGCTGTGCAGGAATGGGAAGAAAAGCAAAAGGAGATTCCGACAGCTAAAACGGAAAAAGAATAGAGTCCGAGATGACTACGAATCCGGCACAATGCAGCCGAAACAGAAAGTCATTTCAACTAATAGCAATACAGGTGACATGAGTCATAAGGCAAAAAGTAACGTGTGATACAATTATGAAATCCATTGCAAATAATTTACTTACCATCAATGGAGGGTCTTCAAGCATTAAGTTCGCATTATATAGAATTGAAGAATCGCTGACGCAATTGCTTTTTGGAGAGTTGGAACACATTGGTTCGAAAAACACAAAATTCCATTTCACAAATACTACTACTAATCAAAGTAAGGTTATCAGCATTCAAACGGTTAACCATGATGGTGCTCTAAATTTTCTCATGGAATGGCTCCAAAAGCTGAATGGTTTTGATTCCGTAAGTGCAATAGGGCACAGAATAGTTCACGGCATGAAACATAACAAGCCTGAACTAATCACTCCGAAATTATTTGACGAGCTGAAGATGTTAAGAAACTATGCTCCTGAACATTTACCGGGAGAAATTACATCTATCGAAATGTTTCAAAAGCGTTATCCCACAATACCACAAATAGCCTGCTTCGATACTTCATTTCACTCCTCCATGCCAGGTGTTGCAAAGTTGCTTCCTATCCCAAGAAGGTTCAATGCAATAGGAATTCAGCGATACGGTTTCCATGGACTTTCGTACGCCTACCTAATGGAAGAGCTTTTCAGACTTGCAGGAAGGGAAGCAGCGCAGGGAAAAGTAATATTAGCACACCTCGGTAATGGTTCAAGTCTTGCCGCTGTAAAAGATGGCAAAAGCATGGACACAAGCATGGGATTTACACCTGCATCGGGATTAACAATGGGTACTCGCACTGGTGATCTTGATCCTGGAGTAGCGTGGTATTTACTGAAGTTTGAAAAGCTTACTCCAAAAAAGTTTAGCCATCTTATCAATCATGAATCAGGTCTGTTGGGTGTTTCAGAAACAAGTTCAGATATGAGAGAATTACTTAAAAATAAAAATAGTGACAACCGTGCTGAAGAAGCCATAGAACTATTTTGTTATCAAGCAAAAAAATGGATTGGTTCCTATGCTGCGGTGCTTGGAGGTTTAGACACATTGATATTTTCAGGTGGAATTGGGGAGCATGCTCCGGAAGTTCGCAACCGGATATGCAGTGGACTTCAATTTTTAGGAGTTGACATTGATAAAAAACGAAATGCGAAGAATGACCAAATTATTTCTACAGATAAAAGCAAAGTATGTGTTCGGGTCATTAAAACCAATGAGCAATTAATGATAGCAAGATTGGTATGCTATGTTATGAATTACAAAATTAAAAATTAATCATTATGATATTTGAAACTATCAATACAGATGTTGAAACATTATCGCCTGAATTACTTTATAAGATGAATGCTTACTGGCGTGCAGCTAATTATTTATCAGTTGGTCAAATCTATCTGTATGATAATCCGCTTCTTAAAAAGGCCTTGACACTGGAACATATAAAGCCACGGCTATTAGGCCATTGGGGTACTACACCTGGCTTGAACTTTATCTATGTGCATCTCAACCGAATTATAAACAAATATGATCTTAATGTAATTTATGTTACCGGACCCGGACATGGCGGACCGGGATTGGTAGCCAACACGTATCTCGAAGGAACGTATAGTGAACTGTACCCCAACATTTCGGAAGATGAGGATGGTTTGAAAAAACTATTCAAACAGTTTTCCTTTCCCGGTGGTATTCCCAGCCACGTTGCCCCTGAAACCCCCGGTTCGATTAATGAAGGCGGAGAGCTGGGTTATTCATTGGTGCATGCTTACGGTGCTGTTTTTGACAATCCTGATTTGCTCGCAGCTTGCGTTGTGGGGGATGGTGAAGCTGAAACAGCAGCACTTGCTGCCAGTTGGCATTCCAATAAATTTATAAATCCTGTGCACGATGGTGCTGTCATTCCTATCCTACATCTGAATGGTTATAAAATTGCCAACCCCACTGTGCTGGCACGGATTCCAAAAGAAGAATTGGAGCAGCTTTTTATCGGGTATGGCTATAAACCTTATTTTGTTGAAGGAGATATTCCTGAAGAAGTACATCAATTGCTGGCAGCAACATTCGATACAGTTGTTGCTGAAATTAAGCAAATTCAAATTGAAGCACGCACAAATGGATTTACAAAACGACCGCAATGGCCGATGATCATTTTTCGTACACCAAAAGGCTGGACGGGACCTGCTATAGTTGATGGTCTGCAAGTAGAAGGAACGTGGCGTTCGCACCAGGTACCATTGGCTGAACTGGCGAAAAAGCCAGAGCACGTGCAGCAGCTTGAAGAATGGATGAAAAGTTATAAACCCGAAGAGCTTTTTGATGAAAACGGTAAATTACTTTCTGAGTTAACTGAGCTTGCACCAAAAGGTACAAAGCGCATGGGTGCTAATCCACATGCAAATGGGGGACTTCTTTTGCGTGATTTAAAAATGCCTGATTTTAGAAAATATGCTATCGAAGTTCTACAGCCAGGCACAATTGAAGCGGAAGCAACGGTAACCATGGGGGCATTTTTAAGAGATGTGTTAAAGCTGAATTGGGATAGTAGAAACGTCCGAATATTCGGGCCTGATGAAACAGCTTCTAACCGCCTCACTAAATTATTTGATATAACTGAACGTACCTCCACGGCTGCGATTTTAAAAAGTGATGATCATATTTCAGCAGACGGTAGGGTAATGGAAGTATTGAGCGAACATTTATGCCAGGGTTGGTTGGAAGGATACTTACTGACTGGCAGGCATGGCCTGTTTTCATGCTACGAGGCATTTATTCATATTGTTGATTCCATGTTTAATCAACACGCCAAATGGCTGCAAGTCTCACGTAATATTCCGTGGCGGCAGCCAATTGCTTCATTAAATTATTTGCTTACATCGCATGTGTGGCGGCAAGATCATAATGGAAATAGTCACCAAGATCCCGGATTTCTCGATCTTGTTGCTAATAAAACTGCCGATATTATTCGCATCTATCTTCCTCCTGATGCCAATACGCTGCTTTCGGTAACAGATCATTGCTTACGAAGTCGCGATTATGTTAATGTTATTGTAGCCGGTAAACAACCTGAAATGCAATGGTTGGATATGGCTGCTGCAATTAAACATTGTACCGCTGGATTAGGTATCTGGGAATGGGCAAGTAATGACGCAGGTAATGAGCCTGATGTGGTGATGGCTTGCGCAGGCGATGTCCCAACGCTGGAAACAATTGCGGCTGTTCAAATTCTTAGAGAGCATTTTCCTGAACTAAAAATTCGTGTGATTAACATTGTAGACCTTATGACGCTTCAACCTGAAAGCGAACATCCGCATGGGCTGAATGATAAAGATTTTGACAGTCTTTTCACAAAGGACAAACCAATCATCTTTGCATTTCACGGGTATCCGTGGTTAATTCATCGACTCACTTACCGCAGGACTAATCATAACAATCTGCATGTGCGTGGCTATAAAGGCGAAGGCACTACCACAACACCATTTGATATGGTGGTATTGAATGATATAGACCGCTTTCACCTTGTTAGTGATGTGATAGATCGCTTACCTGACTTGGGTTCTAGAGGCGCTTATACCAAACAACATGTAAAAAATAAATTGATTGACCATAAAGCTTATATAGAAATTCATGGTGAAGACATGCCCGAAATTCTTAACTGGAAATGGAAAATTGGTACCACAGAAAAAATATAACGATTTTCTTTAATGAAAATATAAGGCATATAAATGATGAGAAATTGATATCAGATATAAAGATTCAAATTAATCAATCGGACTCCACACTGGATAAACTTCAGCGCGATACATTTGATTATTTCCTGAAAGAGACGAACCCTCTCAACGGTCTCGTGATTGACAAGACCGCAGAGGATTGGCCAGCGAGCATTGCCGCTACAGGCCTGGCGTTAGCATGCTACCCGATAAGTGTTGAACGTGGATTCATGTCTCGAGCTGCAGCGGTGGAGCGAACGCTTACAACGTTGCGCTTTTTCTGGAATAGCCCGCAAGGGCCGGAGTCAGATGCAACCGGTTACAAGGGATTTTATTATCATTTTCTTGATATGCAGACCGGTCGCAGGGTCTGGCAATGCGAACTTTCGACAGTGGACACTGCATTTTTGCTGGCAGGGGCATTGACTACAGGAATTTATTTTGACGCGGATACAGCAGACGAGGGCGAAATTCGTACCCTATCCAAATCGTTATATCTCCGAACTGATTGGCAGTGGGCGCAAAACAACGGTGCAACAGTGACACACGGCTGGAGGCCAGAAAGTGGATTTCTCAAATATCGATGGGAAGGCTATGATGAAGCGATGCTGCTCTATATTCTGGGACTGGGCTCTCCAACTCATCCGCTACCTAAGGAAAGCTATACTGCATGGGCTTCCACTTACAAATGGGAACATAATTACGGACAGGATTATCTATATGCCGGGCCGTTATTTACACATCAGCTCTCTCATGTCTGGATTGACTTCCGTGGTATTCAAGACTCGTTCATGCGTGATAAAGGCATCGATTACTTTGAGAACAGCAGACGTGCAACTTACGCACAGCAACAATATGCAATCAATAACCCGCTCAAGTTTAAAGACTATGGCCCACATTGCTGGGGAATAACTGCCAGCGAGGGACCCGGCCCAGAGACAATAAAAATAGACGGTATCGAGCGGCAGTTTTTAGATTATGTAGGGCGTGGCGTACCCTATGGTCCAGATGATGGAACCCTTGCGCCATGGGCATTGGTAGCATCGCTGCCTTTTGCACCTGAAATTGTCCTGCCCGCACTCCACCATTGCATTCATCAGGCCAAGATGACTAAGTTCAACTCCTATGGTTTTAAGGCATCTTTTAATCCAACTCATCCGGGAAAATCTGGTAATCCTTACGGTTGGTGGGTCTCACCTTGGCATTACGGACTTAACCAAGGTCCAATTATTTTGATGATTGAGAACTATCGATCCGGTTTTCTCTGGAGCTTAATGAGGCGATGTCCCTATCTCGTTATTGGTCTGGGCCGCGCAGGTTTTTCTAACGGATGGTTGTCGTGTTGATGATCTGGCGTACAATGAAAGTAGATTCACTCATGAGTTATTATAACAAAAACTACCTTTTAAGATAAAAATCCACCCTTTTCGAAGAATTATGTAAAGGATACTTCCTAAAGTATAAATCTAAATAGACTAAATTCCGTTACATTTGATTAATAGATGAAACAATACCGCTCCATATTATCATCTGCCTTCGCCATTCTGGTGCTGTTTTCCAGCAGCAGTTTTATGGTTGGCATTCACCTGTGCAGCGGTCATATTCAGGACATCGCGGTGTTTTCCCAAGCTGAAAAATGTGCCATGGAGAAACAGATGCCTCCTTGCCACCGCCATGAAACAAAGTCATGTTGTGAAGATCAAACCATTATTCATGATGCGCAAGACTTCAAAGGCAACATCAGCCAGATCAGTATTGCAGCTCCTCCCGTTTTTGATATTGTTCAGCCAGCAGTACTTATTTCTGAAGTGATTCCTTCTTCGGTTGTATCCGTAAGATATTTTGCTGATTACGATCCGCCTTTACCACCGACTGACATCACAGTCGATCTGCAAGTATTTTTAATTTGATTTTTATTTCTTTCTGAAAAGCATTCTGCTTTTCTCATGACTGCTATTCTCTAGCAAGTCTCAATTCTATTTTACTTTATCTATATCAATTTTTCAACCATGATTGAAAAAGTCATATCCCTGTCACTACAGAACAGGTTCTTAGTATTGCTCGTGGCGGCAGGGCTACTTGCATGGGGAATTTACTCTGTGCGAATCAATAAGATTGATGCCATACCGGATCTGTCCGAAAATCAAGTGATTGTATTCACCGAATGGATGGGGCGAAGTCCCCAGATCATTGAAGATCAGGTAACCTATCCATTAGTAACTAACCTTCAGGGGCTACCACAGGTAAAGTATGTTCGTGGTGCATCCATGTTCGGGATGAGTTTTGTTTATGTCATCTTTAATGATGACACTGATATTTACTGGGCACGTGAACGCGTACTCGAACGTCTCAATTATGCTACGCGCTTATTGCCTGATGGAATAACACCAACATTAGGCCCCGATGGCACAGGGGTTGGACACATTCTTTGGTACACATTGGATGCACCCGGTATGGACTTGGGTGAGCAACGCGCTATTCAGGACTGGTATATAAAGTTTGGATTGCAAAACGTAGCGGGTGTAAGTGAGATTGCTTCCTTCGGTGGCTTTCAGAAACAATATCAAGTAACCGTTAATCCAAACAAGCTAACGTATTACGGACTCTCGGTACCTGAAGTCATTCAATCGGTACGGGCCAATAACAACGAAGCTGGTGGGCGCAAGTTTGAGATAAATGACATCGGTTATATTATCAAAACTACAGGCTACCTCAAGTCAGTGGAAGAAATTGAAAACATTCCGGTGAAAACAGTTAATACCGTGCCCGTGAAAATTCGTGATGTTGCTACTGTGCAAATGACTGGGGAAACACGTCTTGGAATATTTGATCAGAACGGTGAGGGCGAAGTTGTCGGTGGTATCGTTGTGATGCGCTATGGAGAAAATGCGGACGAGGTTATTAAATCCGTAAAGAAGAAAATGGAGGAAGTCGCTAAAGGATTCCCACAAGGTGTAAAATTCAATATCGTTTATGACCGTAGTCATCTAATAGAAGAATCGGTTTCTTCGATTAAGAAAACACTTATTGAAGAAATGATTGTTGTGTCGCTGGTAGTTATTCTTTTCCTGTTCCATTGGAGAAGCGCTATCAGTATTATTATTCAGATTCCCATCACCATCGCCACCAGTTTTATCCTGTTGAATGCCTTTGGTATCAGTTCAAACATCATGTCGCTTACTGGCATTGCGCTGGCCATCGGTGTAATTGTCGATAACGGAATCATCATGGCAGAGAATGCTTATAAGAACTTGTCACACCGGTACGAAGAGTTAAATCCTGAGACCGAAAAGTAATTCATTATGATAAATAAATTATTAAACAGGAAATACAACAAGATTGATGAGGCCGAACGCCTTGAGATCATTGAAAAATCTTCCAAGCAGGTTTCGCGTGGTGTATTCTATTCCACCGTCATCATCATTACTTCGTTCTTACCTGTCTTTATGCTTACCGGACAGGAAGGAAAACTATTCCATCCCTTGGCTTATACTAAAACGTTTATTCTGATTGTCGATGCCATTCTGGTCATCACGCTTGCTCCGGTAATCATTTCATTCTTCATGAAAGGAAAGTTTACGGATGAAAGAAAGAATCCGCTCAATCGTTTTCTTGAGAAAATTTACGAACCTGTTATTCGTACATGTTTAACATGGCGCAAGACTACCATTGGCGTTAATATTTTAGCACTTGCTGTTAGTATTCCACTTCTTATGAGTTTGGGAAGTGAATTCATGCCGCCACTCGATGAACAATCTATTTTGTTTATGCCTGTTACACTACCTGATGTTTCCAATGAAGAAGCAAAAAGAATTTTACAGGTCCAGGACAAAATCATCAAGTCTCTTCCTGAAGTAGACAAGGTTTTAGGAAAAGCCGGACGTGCAAGTACAGCTACTGACAATTCACCAATAAGTATGATTGAAACTATCATCATGCTAAAACCAAAAAGTGAATGGCGTGCAGGTGTAACCAAAAAAGACATCATCAACGAACTGGATGCCAAGCTGCAAATTCCTGGAGTGGTGAACGGATGGACGCAACCCATTATCAATCGAATCAACATGCTCGCCACAGGTATTCGTACCGATGTTGGTGTGAAAGTATATGGGCAAAATCTTGATAGTATTTATACACTTTCAGAAAAAGTAAAGACTGCCTTGCAGGGAATTCCGGGCGTAAAAGATTTATACGTTGATCCGATAACCGGAGGAAAATACTTGACCATTGAAGTGAACAGAGATGCTTTGGGCAGATACGGTATATCGGTGAACGATGTAAACATGATTGTGGAATCTGCTATTGGAGGTACGCCTATAGGACAAACTATCGAAGGAAGACAACGGTTTACAATTAGCGTGCGCCTTGCACAGGATTATCGAAAAAGCATTGAACAACTCAAGCGCATTCCTTTAAAAACTCCAGCACTCGGCACTATTCCGCTTTCAGCAGTGGCTGATATAAAATACGAAGATGGCCCTCCTATGATTGCTTCTGAAAATGCACTCCTGCGTGGAGCCGTATTGTTCAACGTTCGTGATAGAGATTTAGGCAGTACTGTACAAGAAGCAATTGAAACATTGAACAAACAGATGGGAACACTTCCCAATGGCTACTATGTAGAATGGAGTGGTCAGTATGAAAATCTGATTCGCGGGAAGCAAACACTAATTGTTATCCTTCCTGTGGTATTGCTCATCATTTTTATAGCACTCTACCTCGCATTCAAATCAATTCGTGAAGCATTCCTGAGCTTGATTACGATTCCTTTTGCCTTGATTGGTGGTGCATACATGGTATACTTCTACGGAGTGAATTTGTCAGTAGCAGTGGCAGTAGGTTTCATTGCGCTTTTTGGTATTGCAGTAGAGACGGGTGTAGTAATGGTGATCTATCTAAATGATGCCATGCAGCAACTCATCAAATTAAAGGGCAATTCGAGCGAGACCATTTCAAGAGAAGATTTGAAAGAGTTTGTAATCGCTGGTGCTGCAAAACGTTTGCGTCCCAAGATCATGACTGTATGCGTTGCCCTCTTCGGGCTGGTTCCTGTTTTATGGTCAACAGGAGTTGGTAGTGACGTAATGCAGCCTATTGTCCTACCGATGATTGGTGGAGTGCTTACTTCGTCAACGCATATCCTGCTGGTAACCCCGCTCATCTTTTTGATGGCGAAAGAATATGAATTAAGAAAGTTTGGAAAACTAGAAGTATATGAAGTCAAACATTAAGATAATAGTACTGTGTACAGGTTTCTGTTTGGGACTGGTCTTCTGGAGTAATGCCCAGGTGATCAGCCTGGACAGTGTACTCAGCATCATCGATAGACAAAACCCGATGTTGCAAGAGTATGATAGCAAGGTAAAAGCATTGAATGCTTATACCGAAGGCGCAAAAAGCTGGATGGCTCCGATGGTTGGTGCCGGAACATTCATGACACCTTATCCTAACCAAATGTTAATGGATGAAAGGGACAAAGGCTCAGTCATGTTTTCTTTTGAGCAGAATATTCCTAACCCTGCCAAGCTAAATGCAAACAAAAAATACTTTGCATCCAAAACTTCTGTAGAGGAACAAGGGCGATCATACCAGTTTAATATGTTACGCTCCGAAGCAAAAACATTCTATTATCAATGGCTGGTAGCCGAAGAAAAGATGAATGTATTGCATGAAAACGAGCGCATTATTGAATTGATGTTAAAGCTCGTGAAGTTGCGCTACCCCTACAATCAGGGAAGTCTTGGAAATGTTTATAAAGTGGAAGGGCGACTTAGTGAAGTGCAGAACATGCTTTTGATGACTCAAGGCGATATTGAGGAAAAGAGTTTTCGTCTGAAGACGTTGATGAACCTTTCGCATGAAGTTTCTATCATGGTGGATACTGCTACACGAATACAGTATGAAGCTAATCAGTTTGCTTACGATACTGCTACACTGAGTGCGCAACGAAGCGATGTAAAGCAGATTGATAAAACAATACAAGTGATGAAGTTGAACCAACAACTTCAAAGTTACCAGGCAAAACCCGATTTCAGGATCAGGTTTGATCACATGCAGCCGTTGGGAAACATGCCAACGCAATTCACCGCAATGGCAATGGTATCCATACCAATTGCACCGTGGTCATCTAAAATGTATAAGTCGGAAGTGAAAGGTATGCACTACGATATTGAAGCAATGAGAAAAGGACGTGAAGCCTTATTGATCGAAACACATGGAATGCTGGCGGGGATGGCTACAAAACTTGGCCGGATGCAACAACAACTTGTAAACTATAATACCAAAATCATTCCAGCCCTCAAAAAGAATTATCAAACCATGATGCTGGGCTATGAAGAGAACCGTGAACAATTGCCCATTGTCATTGACGGATGGGAAGCCCTTAACATGGCACAAATGGAATACTTGAATAAGCTGGAAGAGTACTACACTATGATCGTGAGTTATGAAAAACAATTGGAGAAATAATATTACAGTATTCGCATTAATCCTGCTGGTGGGGTTGTCCGCATGCAGCAAGACCAGTGAACATGCAGAGCATGATATATACACATGCCCGATGCACCCCACAGTATTATCAGATAAACCGGGCTCATGTCCTGTGTGTGGAATGGACTTAGTACTGAAAGCACGTCAAGGACAAGAAATAGAAATTACTGAAGACTTAGCCAAACTGTTGAAGTCACCCAACGAAACCGTAGTGGCCTCCATTAAAACAATAAAGGCAGAATATAAGAGTGTACCGCTAAGCATAGAAGCCCAAGGTATCGTTACTTATGATACGCGCAACATTTATACAATTCCTGCACGTGTTGGTGGTCGTCTTGAAAAAGTCTTTCTGAAGTATGCATTTCAGCCTGTAACGAAAGGACAAAAACTAGTAGAGATTTATAGCCCTGAGTTAATCACAGCTCAACGCGAATTTCTTTACCTGCTGGAAAGCGATGCGCAGAACAGTGAACTGATTCAATCTGCAAAGAACAAGATTATATTACTCGGTGCTTCAGAAGCGCAGGTGTCGGCACTCATTCAACGAAAGGAAGTGCAGAATACATTTTCTATTTACAGTCCTTATACCGGATATCTCATAATGGATGGTGAGCAAGCACCGACATCTAGCACGCCGTCTGCATCGGGTTCAACATCTGGTAGTGGCATGAATGCGATGAGCGCCTCATCTGCTTCCACTTCATCTTCACCGGTAAGTGTAAGTCAACCTTCACTGGCAAATTCATTACTTCGTGAAGGTAGTTACGTCTCTACTGGACAAACTCTGTTTAAAGTTGTGAACCCTTCTTCTCTTCGGATAGAGCTTGATCTTCCAGCATCTCAAGCCGGGGCAGTTAAAAAAGGCACACGCATTCAACTTGATTTTAGCAATGATAAAGAGACGGAAGCTACTGTTGATTTCATACAACCATTTTTTACCGAAGGCGAAGAGTTTGTTAAGCTGCGGATCTATACCAGTAAAACAGAGGAATTACACATTGGTCATTTGGTAAAAGCAAAGCTCGATGTTCAGGCGACTGAATCTCTATGGCTTCCAAAAGAAGCGGTTCTTGATCTTGGTCTTAATCAAATTGTTTTTGTAAAAGAAAATGGTGTACTGAAACCTAAGAAGATAACCATTGGCACAAAAGCAGAAGGTTGGATTGAGATTAAGCAAGGTCTTACTTCTTCCGATGAGATTGCAGCCAACGCACAGTATTTAGTTGACTCAGAAAGTTTTGTTAAAGCGAATTAACATGAAAGCATTTATTTATATACTCATTTCAGCTTCGTTACTTCTGGCTTGTTCAGGTGGCAAGAAAGACGAACACGCGACACATGATCATGTTGCCGAAAGCCCCGCAATTAAATACACTTGCCCTATGCATCCGAGTGTTATACAAGATGGCCCTGGCAAATGTCCGATCTGTGGTATGGATCTCGTACCTAAAAGCCAGGCATCAGCAGACAACACACTCATGTTAAATATGAGTCAGATCCGTTTGGCCAACATTACTACGCAACGAGTATCCCTTCAGTCTATCGGGCAAACTGTTGTAATCAATGCAAAATTGGTAGTAGATCAGGATTTTTCTGAAGTGATCAGTAGTCGCGCGGCAGGGAGAGTTGAAAAACTTTTTTTTAAAGAAACAGGAAGAGTGGTAAAGAAAGGTGAACCACTTTATGAATTGTATAGCGAGACATTACTTACACTTCAAAAAGAACATCTACTTGCTAAAGATCAGTATGAAGCGCTTGGAAAGACGGAAACTCGTTATGAATCTTTTTTGAAAGCTTCAGAGAGAAAACTACTTCTCTATGGATTATCCAAAAATCAGGTTGAACAATTAGGTAAATCTAAAGCTGTACAGCAACGCATTACTTTTCTGGCTCCCGCCAGTGGAATTATCACAGAGATAAATGCTTCAGAAGGGCAATATCTTTCTGAAGGAGGCATGCTTTATAAAATAGAAAACATCAACCGCCTTTGGTTGGAGGCAGAACTATATCCACAAGAGACTTCGCTTGTGAAAATCGGAGACAAGATTACTGTGCGCGTAAGTGGCTATGAATCTTCAACATTCGAAACCAAGGTAACATTCCTAAGTCCTGAGTATAGAGCCAACACTCAGATTACGATGATGCGAGCCCCACTTTCTAACCCAGATATGAAGTTCAAGCCTGGAGCACAGGCGCAAGTTCTCTTTAGTCATTCTGCAAGAAAGACATTGGCTATTCCAACCGATGCCGTAATCCGTGATGGAAAAGGAACGCACGTATATGTAGAATCCGACACGAACACGTTTCAACCACGAATGGTTAAGACAGGTATTGAAGATTTTGAGCAAGTTGAAATTACCGAGGGACTGATGGAGAACGAAATAGTTGTGGTTAGCGGTGCCTACTTGCTTTACAGTGAACTCGTGCTTAAGAAAGGAGTTAGTCCTATGGCCGGACACCAACATAATAGTACAAGTATTCCCGTTGCTAATAAGGAAACGCAAAGTGAGCCTAAGCTGGCAATGGCAGATAAAATGAAAGAAACGATGAGCGTTGATCCGAAATTCTCCACACAGATTGCATTGGTGCTTACACCGTATCTAAAGTTAAAAGATGCATTAGTAGCCTCTGATACCAAGGCAGCTATTCAGGAGAGTAAGACATTTTCCGCAGCCTTGAAGAAAGTTAACATGAATCTTTTAAAGGGAGAAGCTCACAACAATTGGATGGAAAAGCTGAACGTAATGGAAAAAGCAAACACGTCCATCCAGAACGAAGTCGATTTGGAAAAACAACGTTCCTTGTTCTCCGACCTGACCAGTGCATTGTATGCTACTATAAAAATGTATTCAGTCAACGGGCTGCATGCCTATTATCAATATTGTCCAATGGCCTTTGATAACAAAGGGGCTTACTGGATAAGTCGCGAACAGGAAATCAGCAATCCCTATTTCGGTGATCAGATGCTGCGTTGTGGAGAAACCAAAGAAGATCTTAAATAACAATGATAATGGCAGAGCAAAGTAATTATATACCTGCACTGAAGTTTGACTGGCTTACTAGATTCTATGACCCGATTCTTAAGTTAGTTATGCCTGAGGACAAGTTTAAGATGTCGCTGATTGACTCAATGGAAATTGAAACGGATGATCGAATACTGGATTTTGGTTGTGGGTCCCTCACGCTTTCAATACTTGCCGCTAAGCACCATCCGTATGCAGAATACTTTGCGGTTGATGTAGATAAAAAAATACTTGCCATCGCTAATGAAAAAATGAAAGATGCTCACCTGAACATTTTTACTCAGCATTACGCGGGTGACAAGCTTCCTTATCCGGATCAATTTTTTGAGAAGATAATGTCAAGCCTCGTGTTTCATCATCTCACGCTTCGACAGAAGTACTCCGCGCTCGAAGAAATCTATCGCGTGTTGAAGCCAGGAGGAAAAATTCATATCGCTGATTTTGGAAAGCCTTCGAACGTAATGCAACGGGTGGGATTTTATGGTGTGCAGCTGCTGGATGGTTTTGAAACAACAAAAGATAGCGTAAGTAATGCACTTCCTCGCGTCATAAAGGACACACAGTTTTTAGACATAGAGGAGGTAAGATATTTCAATACTATGATTGGTACAGTGCGGCTATTGAAAGGAACAAAGTCTGCAGAAATAAGTAATCACTTTAAATCAATTCTGTAATGAGCAAGCCATGTTGCCAAGTTGAAGATCCAAAGCCACCTCCCGTGTGGAAGTTATGGTTAAAGCGTGTCTTCTATTTGCTCCTGGCAATGATTGTCTTGTTAATTGTTTGGAATCAGCTAACGCATTAATATGAAACGAAGGGAATTTATAAAGTCAACAGGTCTTTCAACTATCAGCGCACTGGTGGGTTCATCACTTTTGTTGAAAGCGTGTCACACAGAAGAAGATATGATTGGGGAACCGAATTGGATCGTAGAAGGTGGCTTTGACCGACCATTGCTAATTCCTCCAACAGTAAGTAGCAACGTTCAGCTAACGTCACAAAGTATTTCAGATGAAATGCTTACTGGCAAGATGACTTCAATACTTTCCTACCGCGATGGCTTACTTGGTCCGGTCATTAAGACTACCACAGGTGACACGATAACCGTGCAGCTTCTAAACAATCTTTCAGAAGAAACAAACATCCACTGGCATGGACTGATTTTACCGGAAAATATGGATGGACATCCCAAGGATGTATTTACTTCAGGAGAATCATTTAACTATGTATTGCCTATTCAACAACGAGCAGGTACATATTGGTATCATCCCCATCCGCACGAATCCACTGCACGTCAAGTGTTCATGGGACTTGCAGGAATGTTTATTGTGACTGATAGTGAAGAAGCCTCGTTGAATCTTCCTTCCGGGGATGCAGATATTCCTTTGATCATTCAAGATAAACGATTCTCAGGACCATCGCTTGATTACTCTCCAACCGATGATGAAATCATGACTGGTTATCTGGGCGAGCAAATTCTTGTGAATGGAATTTTTTCACCGTACCTCACGGTGAATAAAGGCTGGACGAGACTTCGATTCCTGAATGGATCAACGGCACGTGTTTACAATCTCGCTTTGTCAAATGGCTTGTCGTTTCATGTTATTGGAACTGACGGAGGATTGTTATCCAAACACGAAACCACGCAAGGCATAATACTTGCGCCAGGTGAAAGAGCAGATGTACTCGTTGATTTCTCCTCGCTAACAATCGCGCAGGAATTCTTTTTGGTCAGCAATAAATTCAGCAAGTATAATCTTCAAGGTAGGCAGGAGTTCAATATTCTGAAGTTTAAAGTAGGCAGTAACGCGCCTGTTTCTTTTACGCTGCCACCAACTTTGTCTGACATCAATATAATTCCAACGTCTTCATCCGTAAAGATGCGCAGCTTTGATATCGCATCAATGATCGGAGGTGAAGGAGGTCATGGAGGAATGGGCCGTCACTCAATCAATGGAAAAATATTCGAGATGGATCGAATTGATGAAACGGTGGAAGCAGGTACAACCGAGATATGGGAGTTTGATAATAGAACGGGCGATGAAATTCATCCTATGCATATTCATGGGGTACAGTTCCAGGTGCTGGAGCGCATGGGCGGACGCAATCAAATCATTGCTACAGAGAAAGGATGGAAAGACACCGTGCTTTTAATGCCGGGCGAAAAAGTAAAATTAATTATGACCTTTTCTGATTATACCGGATTGTTTGTCCTGCATTGTCACAACCTGGAGCATGAAGACGATGGCATGATGCTGAATTATAAAATTGTATAACTATAAATCAAAATAAACTATGAAAACTAAATTGATAATGCTTGCTCTGGTTCTAGGTACCTGGGGAGCTTTTGCACAACATGATCATGCTGCGAAGAAGGATGATAAAAAGATGGATCAGAATATGGCCATGTTTAAAGATGCTAGTCTGGGCACAGCCTATGACCACTATGTCCACTTAAAAGATGCGTTGGTGGCGTCCAAAGCTGAGGAGGCTAAGATGGGTGCTGGTGAATTACAGAAAGCACTTAAAGGAGTGAGTGGATCAACTGCTGCCAGCGATGCCGCTGCTAAAATTGCTGCATCTTCTGATTTGAAAGAGCAGCGAAAAGTGTTCAGCACGCTGAGCAATGAGATGGCTACGCTATTGAAAGGTGGTAAGCTTTCGATGGGCATGTTGTACTTGGATTATTGTCCGATGGCCAATAACAACGAAGGCGCTTACTGGGTGTCCAATGAAAAGGAAATTAAGAATCCGTATTTCGGTGATGCCATGCTGAAATGTGGCAGCGTGAAAGAAATGATTCACTAAAAAGAAAGCATCGTCTCCGGTGATAACACCGGAGACCATTTAAGCATTGCAGAGATCATGAGCGGACGCACAAATAAGAAAGAAGTAAAAAAGGGATTGTCGAAGAAAACGAAAACGAAAGTGTATAACATTTTCATTACTAGTTTAACCATTGTCATCATGGGTGGAGCGATGCTGTGGATCGCTTATGGTATATATGTGGATGCAAAGGAGACGGTCGCTGTTGCAGACGAATATCAAAACAGATTGCCTATCGTAGGGGACAGCATTTCACACGAAAGAATTTGTATGGCTTCCGATATCTATTTAGAGGAACAATTAATCAAAGTGCCATCCGGAAATAAAATGTATTACGCCTGTAGCGAACACTGCGTACATCAGTTAAGCATTGATAGCGTACGTTTCTCAATTGATCCGATTACACGTAAGAAGATCGATAAGGCATTTGCAGTTGTTAGCCTACATCCGGACAAAACGGGGAAGATCATTTACTTTGAGTCAAAGGCAAGCTTTGAAAAATACCGGCAGGCATTAAAAGATAGGTAAGATTATGAAAGGAAAATCTTAAATTGATAGTACGTTAATAAAGCCACCATGGAGCAATCTTTCCTCAGTATCATCAACAAGTATAAACTTGATCCGGCATCTGTTTATAATTCCTGGTTCATAGGTGGGGAGGAAAGGCTCAAAGCCTTTCGGTCTATTCGAAGAGGTGTGCTTCAGGTAGTGGATGAAATCAGAAATGACAAGTTTGGAAATGATTTTAAAAGCTCCTCACTCGAAGTAGTGCTTACCGCTATCACGGAACAAAAGCAAGTGTTTGAGGGCGCTGCACATCCATTCTACTGGAAGCCGAAAATGCGCATACCAGATATTTATGAAAATCAGTCTAACAAGAAAGCGTTCGGACAGTTTCTTGAAAACTGTTTAAATGCAACGAAAGAAGACCAGCTCATTCGCGAAATCTTAAAGCTGGATGCGTTGAAAATAAAAGGTCTTGGTCCTGCGGTAGCAAGTATCCTGTACTTTCTTCATCCCACTATCCTTCCACCTTTTAACACCGCTATCGTAAATGGTTTTAATTACCTGTTCAATGATAAAAAGAAGTTGGGTAGCTGGACGGAATATCTGAAAATGCGTGAAGTGATCCTGGATAAAAACAGGGAATATAAAAATGAATTGTCCAACGATCTCGGTGCCATCAGTGGATTGTTGTTTGAGATCGGCATGCGAAATGTAATTATTGATGGGCAGGCTATTTCTGAGGAAGACAAAGTCAAGTTGCTCAAGCAATATGACAGGCGTCATAAAGAAGTACTGAGCGAAAAACACGAAGAGGACTTACACACTGAAATGCAGTATCATCTTTTGAAAATTGGAAAAGCACTTGGATATGACCCGATTGCTGCCAGCAATGACCGGGGTAAGTGTTATGGCGAAGTGAATTTTTCATTCATCAGTCTAAATGCATTTCCTGATCTTCCTTTAGATAAGGACACCAACAGCACCGTTCAACTTATTGACGTAATTTGGTTTGAAAAGAATTCCAATAGGGCAATATGCGCTTTTGAGGTGGAGAAAAGTACCTCCATTTATTCTGGTATTTTGCGCTTGTCAGACTTGGCATTTTCACTTACCGATCATCAAAGCTCCCTGTTTATCATTATTCCTAACCAACGAGAAAAAGATGTGCTGCTTCAATTAAGCCGCCCTTCAATACGCAAAAGCGAGGTTCAAATCCGGTATATTCTTTTCTCAGATTTGAGGGAGCATTGTGACGCACTTTGCAAGTTCGGAGATAACCATAAAATCCTGGAAAAAATCGCAAAATCGGCTCCACTGGCAGTTCAATAAACCGCTTTTTTTGAGGTATTTTGCAACATTTTAGGTATTTTTGATTGATTAAATAAAGAAATTTCTGTCAAAGGAAAAAGTCGAAATGTTAAGAAG
The DNA here is from genome assembly GCA_039930485.1 of Chryseolinea sp. Taxonomy (GTDB): domain Bacteria; phylum Bacteroidota; class Bacteroidia; order Cytophagales; family Cyclobacteriaceae; genus Chryseolinea. Next base: position 30,271 of record JBDTTT010000023.1, on the reverse strand, counting down.
CCAATGGATATCGTACCTATTCAACATTGCATTTGCGATGTCCTTGGCGCATGCTATTCTTCCACATTCACACCCAAAAGAAAAAAGTAAAGACCACAAACACGCTACGTCACACCATCATAGGGATCATAAGGATGCTCACTCGCACTCACATGACTCGAAACCATCATTGCCGGTTTTTACACATTTTTCAAATGCTGATTTTATTGGTTCCGTAAAGTATACTTATCACATAAAATCGCTTAATGTGGTAATGGAATATGAGCAACCAGTTATTCTTTCATTCGCATTGTCTTTTGTAACCCATCAGCCTTCACCCATACCACACGCCCGCGACTTACCTAACAAGAGTCTGCTTTCAATTCGGTTACTTCGTGCACCTCCCTATTCGTTTGCATAGCCTGGAAACATTCCTTCATGGAATTACATTCTTCTTCCCGGCATAAAATGCTATTGACTTTTTCTTACTAATGATTTCGCATTTGAGCTTCTCTGCTCCATGCTTGACCAAAATCAATTTGAAATGAAAACTAGACTAATGCTTTTGTTCGCATTCATGCTCTTTGCTTTTATGCAGGTGAAAGCACATGAAGGGCACAAAAAGAAAACACAGGACAGTACAGCAACACAAGCTGAACATGTTCAGGGAGACACGGTCCATCATCATGATGATGCTATGGCAATTGATAAGTCGAAGGTTACTGCTGACCTGGATGACTTCCCTTCACTCCATCCATTGATTGTACACTTTGCTATCTCTTTGATTATTATAGCGGCTGCCATTCAACTGTTGAACCTGATACTTGTCAAAAAGGAAATCACGTGGATTATTACTGCGATACTGCTCATTGGTGTAGGTGCAGCATGGTTCGCTGGAAAAAACTTTCATCCTCACACTCATGGCATCAGTGACCACGCCAAAATGGTACTGGAACAACATGACAAGTGGGCTGATTGGACGATCAATACAGGACTTGTTGCGCTAGCGTTACAGATCGCAAACCTCTTTGTCTTTAAAGGAAAACGGTGGGCGATGTCCATCGTGGCGGCTATCCTTGTCGTATCCGCTTATAGCGTATCACGTGCAGGGCACTACGGTGCTCAGTTAGTACACATAGAAGGCATTGGCCCGCAAGGCAAATACCTGGAAATGGAACATCACCACCACTGATTACAAACATTCACTAATTACTAAACCATAAAATTAACACTATGAAAAAATCATTTTTAACAACAATGCTCATTGCAGGAATAGTTGTATCCGCTCTTTTGATGACAGGCTGCGGAGGAAAAAAAGAAGGCGATCATCAGCACGCTAAAGGTGACACTACTGCACGTCACGATGAAATGAAAATGGATGCAAAACAAGTGGCTTATGCCTGTCCCATGCATCCCGAGATTACAGGAAAAGAAGGTGACAGCTGTTCGAAGTGCGGAATGAAACTCGAAGCTGTGAAAGTGGACAGTACAAAAGTTGAACATCAACATTAAAAGAATTTACATGACCGCACAATTTATCAGGCCGCCCAAAGGATTTCACGACTTCATCCCATCCCAGATCACATATTATCTGAGTTTTATAACAATGTTCATTTTGTTGGGTTGCAAAGGAAAATCAGCAGACCAATCCGCCCCTCCTAGCACCGAGCAAAGCATTCAGGATAAGGTTAAGATTAGAGAATTGAATGGTGATGTTATCGATTTAAGTGAACATAAAGGAAAAACCATTTTTATTAATTTTTGGGCGACCTGGTGTGGTCCATGCATCAAAGAGATGCCATCCATCGAGAACGCGAAAGAAGTTTTAAAGGAAAGTAAAATCGAATTTTTCATTGCGTCCAATGAGACGGTTGAGCAAATACAGAGTTTCGCTGATAAGCAAAAGCTTAATCTTCATTACGTGCAATTGCAAAACCTGGAAGAGCTTGGCATTCCTGCGTTACCAACCACCTATATTATTAATCCCGCTGGTGAACTTGTCTTTTCAGAGACAGGATCTCGCGAGTGGAATGAACCCGCGAACATTGAACTACTAACGGAAATTATAAATAGCCATGAGTAAGCTTCCCGTTATCATCTTGTCCTCCCTGTTGATCGCTGGATGTACAGTTAAAAAGACAGATGAATCCACTCAATCAAAATTAACTGCTATAGAGTCCCCAGCGAAAGCTGGCAGTGGTGAACCCTATTTATTTACAGATGAAAAAGGGAAAGTATATCTGTCATGGATTGAAAAGACAGAAGATAAAAATGAGTTTAAATATGCAAGTCTTCAGAACGGAAAATGGTCCTCCCCGTCCCTAATCGATTCAGGAAAAGATTGGTTCGTTAACTGGGCCGACTACCCCATGATGGCTGTTAACGGAAATGATTTCATCGCACACTACTTGGCAAAAAGTGGTGATGGCACTTATGCATACGATGTGAAAGTGACATCCTCTATCGATGATGGAAAGACTTGGAAAGCATCATCTACACTGCATGATGATGGTAAGCAGGCCGAGCATGGCTTTGTGTCTATGCTTCCTTACAAGGATAACTTTTTCATTGCATGGCTCGATGGAAGAAATACCGTAATGGAAGGAATGGAAAATCATGAAGGTCATCACGGTCAAATGAGCTTACGTGCTGCAATTGTTGATAAAGAAGGTAAAAAGATAAATGAATGGGAATTGGATAATAGAACCTGCGATTGTTGCCAGACAAGTGCGGCAATCACTGAGAGTGGTCCGGTTGTAGTATATCGCGATCGCTCTGAAGATGAAATACGCGATATGTCTATTGTACGCTTTGTTAATGATGCATGGACTCAGCCTGAAGTTATTCATCATGATAACTGGAAGATCGCAGGCTGTCCGGTGAATGGGCCGCGTGTTGTGGCTAAAGGAAATTTTGTAGCCGTGGCGTGGTACACTGTTCCGGAAGGCAAATCAAAAGTGAACGTTATTTTTTCACGTGATGGCGGCAAGTCTTTTGGCATTCCGGTGCAGGTGGATGAAGGTAGTGCCATTGGCCGCGTTGATATCGTATTGCTGGATGAACATTCAGTAATGGCCAGCTGGATGGAAGGCACAACCATTAAGGCAGTACGTGTTGATGCCGAAGGCACCAAAGGGTCGCCTGTTGTCATCGCCTCTTCATCGGAGTCTAGATCAAGTGGGTTTCCGCAGATGACAAAGTCAGGCAATGAATTATTGTTTGCATGGACCGATGACAAAGATAAAATAGTGAAAGTGGCAAGCCTTGCACTTTAGAAAAAGCGAATGTGTAATCGTTCTTTTCTTATGTGGTATTATGATACAGGACAGACAATCGGATTTCAAATAATGAAAAGAGAAAAACAATAGTGATTATGGAACATACACACCTGCAAAAATATACCTGCCCTATGCATCCGGAGATAGTCAAAGACGCACCAGGCAAATGCCCGCTTTGTGGAATGACTCTCGTCCCAATTGCAAAAACGGACGAAGCGATTCATGAAAGTCATCAGGAGCATGCTCATCAGGATCATACTACAATGAAGATGGACACTTCCAAATCGATGAGTGCGCACGATCATCATAGTAGTGATAAAGGCGGCCACGCACAAAGTATAAACTCAATTCAAATAACTAAATAATAACGAAGATATACACTATATGAAAAAAGTGATTTTAGTTTTCATTGCCATCGCCTTCATCTGTTACTCCTCCCTTGCTCAGTTTAACCTACCGCATGCAAGTCCAGACGCAGAACTTAAACAACAAGTTGGATTTACAGATGTTGTCATTAAATATTCACGGCCTGGAGCAAAAGGTAGAAAGATTTTCGGAAGCCTCGTTCCCTATGCAGAATTATGGAGGACAGGCGCTAGTGATGCGACAACCATCCACTTCTCTGACACCGTAAAACTGAATGGAAATATCGTGCCCAAAGGCACCTATTCATTATTCTCGATACCCGATAAAGAGGAATGGACTATTATTCTAAATAAGGACACTGCGATGCATGGTGCCTCCAACTACACAAAAGATCTTGATCTAGTACGATTCAACGTAAAATCAGAAACCACACCGCGGTATTATGAAACCTTTAGTATCGAAGTGAATGACATCATCAAAGAATCGGCTGCTATTTATATCGTTTGGGAAAACACGCAAGTAAGGATAAATCTTGGAACAGATGCTGATGAGAAAATCATGGCTCAAATAAGAGACGCAATTATCAACCGAAAGGAGGACAAACCGAGTCTGTACTTTCAGGCAAGTTCCTATTACTTCAACAACGGTAAAGATTTGAACACTGCCCTTGATTGGATAAAGCTCGCCAATAAGAAAGGAGATGAAGTGATGTACTTCCAGCTTCAGGCAAAAATAGAAGCAGCACTTGGTGATTATGCTAAAGCCATTAAATCAGCAGAAACCTCCTCGCGGCTTGCAAAAGAGAAGAAGCTAGACCAGGTAATAACAGCTAATCAAAAATTAATCACCGACTGGACAAGTAAGTTATCAAAGAAATAGGGAGAAGGATCACACGCAATGACTAGCAGTATGAGAATGAGCATCATAAACAAAATTGTAATTGCAGGACTTGTTCTCTCTGCATCAATGTGCTTTGCACAAAAGATAGATGTCGACATTAAGGAAAGCAGTATTGTATGGACAGGTAAGAAACTTACTGGGGAACATACCGGCTTGCTTTCCCTTTCGAAGGGACAGTTAGAGTTTAATAAGAAAATGCTCGTAGGCGGTGAGTTTGAGATTGACATGAATAGCATCAGTTCTACTGACATAAGCGACAAAAAATCCAATGTAAGACTAGTCGATCATTTGAAATCGGATGACTTCTTTGCTGTCCGATCCAATCCGGTAAGTCGTATGAAAATTACTAAAGTTCAGGGAGGGAAAAATAATGAATACATGATTACTGGCGACTTAACGATCAAGGGAATCACGGAGGCTGTTACGTTTCCCGCTACAATAATTGTCAAGGATGAATTAGTAACCGCTACTGCACGAATCACTTTTAACAGGAGCAAGTACAATGTGAAGTTCGGTTCCAATTCATTTTTTGAAAACTTGGGCGATGAAATGATATACGATGACATTGATCTGGTGGTACACTTAACAGCTCATTTATAAGAAAACAAATGAAGAACGTACATCATACTATAATTAAGCGTGCCTGAGTAACTGAGAATGCTAACAAAGAATACAGTAACACAATCTTTACTTATCTATAGCGACATGGTGGTGTTCGGTGGAAATAACATCCGAACAAAACCTCATGCACATCACGCGCTGGAAATCATTCTGGCAAAAGACTCATCGACAACAGTAATTCATAAAGGGAAACATTACAATTCAAGAGGCATCATTTTAAAAGCGGATACCGTGCATCAAACCTTCGGAGACGGTTCCGCTATTTTTATGTATTTCAACCCGGAAAGTTTGTTTGCTCGACAATTTCATGTGGTACTAAAGGGAGAGCGTGTCATTGTTTTGGACGATGAACAGTCACTCGACATCATTGAATTCGTTGGCAAGGCAATGCGTGAAAATGTTTTAGAGTCAGCGTTAAAAGAATTCTTATCACAAACATTTTTTGCACACCATCCTCTGTACGCTTTCAACCCCTTAATCGATGAACGGACTTTGAAGGTGATTTCATTCATCCAAGTCAACTTGGAACGAATCGTATCAATGAAAGAGCTGTCTGAAACTGCTTGTCTATCTGAAAGTCGGTTGTTTCACTTGTTTAAAACAGAAATCGGAATACCGATTCGAAAATATATTTTATGGTGCAGAGTACGCAAGGCACTTCAATCGGTTATTGATGGAAATAGCCTTACACAGGCAGCGCAGATTTCAGGGTTTGCAGATATCGCTCATCTTAACCGAACCTTTGTTTCATTTTTTGGTGTAAGTCCTTCACATGTACTGAAGAGTACAGTGTAGCTCTTATACTAACCAAACTAATGTGACTTATGATGGGGCGTTGAAGTCTTCTGATCTTCGTATGAGCCTGGAGGCTCGCGGTATAAAATCAAAAACAAACCACACAACGTAATTAACACTGGCCATGACAAAGCCAGCCAGCGATGACGATGTCCTAAAAGAATATCTAACGTAAAAGCAATAGAAACCAGCATGAGCAGTAGTCCCAGGTATCTGTGAATACGTTGCGCCCACTCCACCGCATCGCTGCTACCATGTTGTTCGTGCACCAAAAACAAAATACCAATCAGTAAAAGGGCCACAGGCCAGCCATACTGGAGAAGATCCATGCCCTTCATTTTCGAAATAATTTGAAGCAATCCCGCCACGGTTAATAACACAGCTATCAGCAGATGCTGACGCTGTTGAGAATCTTTCAGTACCATAGACCATATGCGCGGTAAGTTATTAAAGCCATGGTGCAGTAATAAGTAGCTAACCAGAAACAGGCCAGCGGCCAGCACGATAGTTTGCCAAGTCACACGCGTTTCTTTCACCACACCGACCGTCTGCAAAAGCGCAATAACACCAATTAAGATAAATAATGCCCCCTCGATCCAGTGGCCTAAATTCGACAACTGCCGCATTTCCTCTACAGTATGAAAAGCCGACCAATCCACTTTCTGGTGTTCCTGCATGTTATAGTTCCTTTTTTTAATCCTTGGAACAATGATAAGCCTATTAATGCCGGGACATTTGAAGGATTCTACTGTGAGTTTGAACGATTCTGCTCATTATTAAAAAAGGCCTATTACCGGGCTAAAAATGGCATAATAGTTTAAGTGTAAAGTCTTTTAAGACTTAAACTTTACACTGAACAGACTTTATGAATCTAACAAAATGTATACCCGCAGCCTTGATCGCACTATGTATTGTATCAGCCTGTAGTGATGACGACAATGGAATCACTCTTCAAGATCACGACAAAAATGAATTCATGAACATCATGCATAATATGAATGCTCAAATGGATGCTATGGAAACGACCGGAGATGCTGACCACGATTTCGTGATGATGATGACTATGCACCATCAGGGTGCGATTGACATGTCTAACAAACTTTTGGAAAAAGGTGATGATGCAACCATCAAATCAATGGCACAAATGATTATCACAAAACAGACTGCTGAAAAAGCTGAGTTAACTACTTGGCTCCAAAACCATACACCAGAATCAAATGCTGAAGACGCACCTTTTGATGAAGAAATGATGGCCACAATGGAGAAGATGAAGAATTGGAAAGACATACAGGTACTCACCGGTGACGCTGACAATGACTTTGCTGAACTTATGATCGTTCACCATCAACAAGCCACAGACAACGCACAATCCATATTGCATCATGGACATCATGACGACATCAAAGAAATGGCGACTATGATGATTGAAGATCAGAACAAAGAAATCACGGACCTGGCCGCATGGATAAAAAACAAGGGAGCGATAAATAAATAAAATATTAGAAATTCTGATTCTCAAAAAGAAATCAGTGAGTTGAAAAGTTGGTTACAAAATCACAGTAAATAATATTCCACCAAAACGAAAACAAAAATGAGTCACGAAAAAATGCAAACTTGTATTGATGCATGCCTGGAGTGTGCAACTGAATGTAATCATTGTGCTACCGAATGCCTCAATGAAAAAGATGTGTCTATGCTCGCACGATGTATTGAACTGGATAGAGAATGTGCGGAAGCTTGTTATGCGAGTGCGAAGCTGATGGCAATCGGTGGTGAACATGCTGCTGCCTTTTGCCATGTATGCGCTGAAATATGTGACGCTTGCGCTGAAGAATGTGAAAAGCACGCTGAGCATGGAATGAATCATTGCCGAAAATGCGCAGAAGCATGTCGCAAATGTGCTGAGGAATGCAGGGCCATGGCAGGAGTTAATGCTTAACATTTAGAGTCCTTGCAAAAAACAAGGGCTCTTTTTTAATATTCAAATTATGGAACATCACAGTCACAAAGAAGATCAAAAGCATAAAGAACACAACAAACATTATTCAAAACTCCTGATCATGTTAGTTCTTTCATTCGAGTGCATGTACATATTAATGTATGCTATGGTGAACAATGGAAGTAATGTCATCCCTAACACAAATCAATTTTATATGGCAGGACTTATAACGATGCCGATGATCATCATCGAACTGTTACTGATGAAAAACATGTACATGAACAACAAATTAAATGCATTAATACTCGGAATAAGCATAATTGGTCTGATTGGATTTTATACAGCTATCAGGCAACAAACTGCAATCAACGATAAACAATTTCTTAAGTCTATGATACCACACCATGCCGGAGTCATACTCATGTGCAATGAGGCTAATATCACTGATCCAGAAATTAAGAAGCTTTGTGAAGAGATTGTCAGCGGCCAGAAAAAGGAAATTGAGCTAATGAAATCGAAGCTCGAAAAAATCAAAGATCAATAATCATGAAAACTATCCGGCATTTAGCCATCCTCGCTTTCGTTCTCTCATCATCAGCGGTATTTGCTCAGCATGAGCACCATCAAATGCAGAGCGATACAACCAAAAAAGAATTTAAAAAGAAGAACGACAAAATGTCGATGGACAAAATGGATCACAGCTCGATGGATCACGAAATGGATTCAAGCATGGTACCAATGTCACATGCCTATTCTCTTAATCTCCCTATGAACAGGAATGGTTCGGGTACTGGCTGGCTTCCTGATGCAGCACCGATGTATGGCTACATGGTTCATTCAAAAAAGTGGATGTATATGTTTCATGGAAGTATTTTTATCCGATACAACAACCAGGATATTAGCAACAAGGGCACACGAGGTGATTCAAAGGTCGATGCGCCAAATTGGTTCATGGCAATGGGACAACGAAGGGTCGGTGAGAAAGGACTATTTCACTTCAACGCCATGTTCTCGTTGGATGCACTGTTTGGTGGAAATGGATATCCGCTATTATTTCAAACGGGAGAATCCTATAACGGAAAGCCGCTTATTGATCGTCAGCATCCGCACGATCTATTTTCTGAACTATCCATTGCATATACCCAATCCTTCACAAAAGACATTGATGCATTCGTGTATCTCGGTTATCCTGGTGAGCCTGCGTTGGGACCCGTTGCATTCATGCATCGGCCCTCGACTCTCAACAATCCGGACGCTACATTGGGACACCATTGGCAGGATGCCACCCACATCACATTTGGTGTCGCTACTCTTGGGTTCCGTTATAAAATATTTAAAGTCGATGGTTCTTTATTTACCGGCAGAGAGCCAAATGAAGAACGTTATAATTTGGATAAACCAAAATTCGATTCTTACTCTTATCGCCTGACAGTTAATCCATGTAAAACCCTTTCCATGCAGGTATCGCAAGCGTTCATAAAAAGCCCTGAAGAAATTAATCCCGATGAGGACATTCTCCGAACTACTGCCTCTGTTACACACATACTACCAATGCCTGGTGAAAATTATTTTTTATCGAGCACTTTCGCCTGGGGATTTAACGATAGTGGAGAAGACCACAAGGAGAATTCGTTTACCCTTGAATCGAATTTACAGCTCGACCGTTTAGCCATTTATGGAAAATATGAAAACGTAGATAAGTCTGCTGAAGAGTTGGTTCTGGAACAATTCGATGAAAATACTGAATTCAATATCAATGCATTAACGTTAGGTGTTAACTACACCATCCTTCGACAATTGAAAACCAACTTTGCGATAGGCGCACAAGGAACATTTTTCACTGCTAGTTCAGCATTAGACCCGATCTATGGAAAAAATCCAATGTCCGCTGAAGTATATTTGAGAATCAGTCCAACCCTAATGAAAATGAGCAAAGTGAAAATGTAGTTATGCGCACGAAGAAAGAAACGTACCTCGTTGAGGGAATGACCTGCTCTGGATGTGAACGAACAGTGTCGAAAGTAATCAGCAACATAGAAGGAGTTACATCGGCTAAAGCAGACTTGAACTCAACATCAATTTCTGTGGAATACGACCCTTTGATGGTTTCCATAGATAACATCAAATCGGCCATCAATAAGGTGGGGTATAAATTCATTGGCGAAAAACCTTCGCGGGGTTAACGTGAAAGGAAGTGACGAAGCTATTTCGTAAATTACCGTACGGGCAACTATGGATCGCTACCATTTCCTATCTTCCATTCATCCGATTAGTAAACAGGAGTACGATGAACTACTAGTAAATCTTCATGTAAAATCATTCAGGAAGGGAGAACCCATCATTTCTTCCGGTCAGGTACAACGACAGATCTACTTCATCAAGCGTGGCGTCCAAATGTGCCACTTCGATCAGGGAGATAAAACCCACGTAATCGCCTTTACCTATCCGCCAAATCTTTGTGCTCTGCCGGATTCCTTTTCTGAACAGAAACCCTCCAAGTATCACTTCACCTGCATCACCGACAGCGAGATGGAGTATCTGGTATATGATGACTTGCAGCGTGTGTACGAAAAGTATAAGAATATTGAAACGTTGTTCCGAAAGATAAACGAGAAATTACCTTCAGGCCTCTTGAACCTTCACCTGGAGTTCAGGACAATGACAATCGAGGAACGGTTCACCACCTTTTGCAGGCGAAGTCCTCATCTGCTCCAGCACGTGCCGCACAAATACATTGCCTCTTATCTGGGAATTGACGCCACCAACTTTAGCAAATTATTCAATAGCGTGAAGATATGAAGTTGGTATTAACCAAGAAATGTTATTTCGATAGTAGCGAACTTTATGGTCATTAACACCCACTACGATGACTTCTGCACACATCCTTTACATTCCTACCATATTCATGCTAGGCTTCCTGACGGGAATGCTCTTGAAATCCCCGGAAAAATCATGGGACGAAAATAATTCATTACCTACTCCGTCAGTATCCGGACGCACTTACTGGGTTCTTTCCTGATCTTCTTGTTTGCATTCATAGGTACACACTTTTTCAATATCACCAGGTCCGCGCATGCAGTGACCCACGCACTAAACGGAGCCGCGATATTCGATAAGACGCCATCCTATTCCAGCTCGGAAGTCTACCACCGGATCGCTTCATTCACGCCAGCAGGAATTTATCTCTATAAACAATTCACCTATACAACCGATGTTCTTTTTCCGGTTACGATGTTTGTATTTCTAGCATTGCTTTGCCGTTATACAAGTCAACATGTTGGTCTTTCCAGACCAATTCAGATCACACTGTTGTGCATTCCCGGTACCTGGTTTGTCTCCGACATGCTGGAAAATTTCATTGTCTTCCGTTTACTTCAAATCCTCCCGGCAAAGAATGAATTTCTCGCAGCCACGTTGGGATATGTAACCATCATAAAATTCTCGCTACTCCTTCTTTCGGTTTCTGTTCCCGGACTTATAAAAGCATTCGAAAAGAGGTTTATTGGAAAATTTAGTTCATCAGGGGTAAGGTTCTGAATGACGCAATCGTTTAAGCATTTGGGATCCTAAGCGAAGATTTGAATGACGATAGCCATGACAGCATTTGCAGGAGTTCCCGGTAGGGTCTAAGCCCTCTCAACTGTTATAGAAGTAAAGAGCAACTAATCGCCTAAACTCTTTACCATGATCCGAAAAATTCCGGTCGAGTTGATCACAGCTCTGCTTGTTATCCTTTTTGTCTATGCTGCGTTCAGCAAAATTCTGGAGGCAGACACGTTCAAAAGACAAATGCTGAATCAGCCATTGCCTGGTGCGCTTAAAGAAAATCTCTTTTGGTTGGTTACAGGAACGGAGATAGCAACTTCCATTCTATTACTCATCAAACCACTTCGATACTTCGGATTGATGCTGGCCTGTTTTCTTATGGCAGCTTTTACGCTGTATGTGATTCTGATATTGGCCAATGCATTCGCCTACGTTCCGTGCTCCTGCGGTGGTGTGCTCAACTCCATGTCGTGGCAAGTACATCTGATCTTCAACATCTTCTTTACACTTCTTGCCTTTACCGGACTCCTCATCGAGCGAAAGCAGAGACCGACGGTAGCAACCTGAAAAATATTTTGCGCGAAACGCCTGGCTGATCACCGGGCACAGGGGAACGCTGAAAACCTGAAACAGAGTGGGCTTATTGAAAAACCCGTAGACGGTTTGATGCTTTTTGAGTTGTTAAAAAAGTATCCGATGTTATGAAAAAGTTCTTTGGAAAATTTCTGCCTTCAATGGCATTCCTCTTTGCGATTGGTGCTGCGTTTGTTACAAACGCTTTTGATGCTCCGCCTGTGGGAACATTGAAGGCCAAGATCGATGGCACCTGGCAGCCCATTAGCGAAACGCAGTCGTACATCTGCGTTAGTAGCGCTAACGAATGTGTGGCAAGGTTCAACCAGCAAAACCAGATGATACCTGGAACGTTGGTTCTGGGAACCTATGATGCGGACTAGGCAACATACCGTTCCGAAAAAAAAGCATGGATGATTTACATTCATCCATGCCTCTTACCTAAGAAGTAAACTCCTTTTTGAAAACGGATTCTATTTTTTCCAGCAAAATCGGCTTGGAAAAACAGTAATTGATACCCAGTGACTGTGCCTGTTCAATGTCAGCCGGATCGAGCGTAGATGAAAACATGATCGTTACGAGCTTGCTGTCCTTGAGGCATTCCATTTCCTTCACCTCGCTGAAGAACTGGAACCCATTCATAATGGGCATGTGCAAATCAAGTAAGACCACCGCTGGAAGATTTATCGCTCCTTTACATCCTTCATGAAGCATCTCCAAAGCCTCCCTACCATTGTAGGCACTGTAAACATTATTCACACATGCATACGCAGAGAGTATTCGTTTGCTGATCAAGTGGACAAGGTCATCGTCATCCACCACCATTACATTTCGTTTGAGGGTCATTGGCAAAGTATCAACGTGGGTTCTGTTCAATTCCACTCGTTTGGATTTCCTGATCGGGAATCGGGAACGCGTAGCGGACATCATTGGGAGGTAAACTGTGCTGCGTTCCATTCAGTGTCCGGTGTAACGTAATTGCAAAACGTTCATCCTGATTCAATCTCTTCAGATCGCTCCATCGCGTGGCGCGGAAGAGCAATTCTTTTCTTCTCTCGTCTAGGATACGTGCAAGCAGAATCTCCGGATCTGTTTCATCTACGGGAACGAAGGCTCCTGTCTTCCATCGTTTTTCAAGTAGTGCATTTAGGTCTTCAAGTGCTCCGGCAATATTTCCAAGCCTGGCTCTACATTCCGCCCGGATCAGATAAACTTCATCATTGGCAATACCACCAAACAGCGTAGATGTTCCGGTGTAGTTTGCCTTGAAGGTATATCGGTTCGGACTTCTTAGTCTAAAGAAAACCTGCTTACGTAAATCATCCTTTTCATATGAAGCAAACAGTACCGTATCCACATACGTTGTGGAGAATACTGTATAGCCATAGGTGATCATTTGTCCATGAAACAAAATCTCATCGTTCATTCTTGCCACAGGCCGTGTTGCTGCCGCATTCAGTGTATTGTAATCCAATAAATAATTGTTTTCACTTAATGATGCACTTGCCCAACTCTCGGCATTTTCATATTCGCCCATAATCAAATACACTCTGGCCAGTAGTGCCTTTGCAGCCGCAGTAGTTGGCCTTGTCTTGTATGATGAATTCATCGGAATCAATGGCAATGATTCCGTGAGATCATCGATAATTTGGTTTAATGTTTCCATCCGGGAAGCACGAGCCACTTCCGCGTTAACATCTGCCGTTAACCGGACTGGAATTCCTAAAGTAGAACTTTCACCGACAGGCATTGAAAAAAGTTCAAGTAGCTGATGGAAAGCATGTGCGCGAAAGAATAATGCGCTTCCCTTAATACTTTTCCATTGCAGCTCATTGGCAGACGTAGGCTCCATCTTCTCAAGTCCTTCCAATACAACATTAGCATAGAACACCTGCTGATACGGAATATTCCAGTCACCACACGCTTCACCTTCATAGATGTTATCCTTCCAGATATAGCTGTTTCGTTCTGTTGCCGTGAATAATCCCTGCCAGGCATTGTCTGTAGTAAAGGCGTCATCTGAAGCAACCATGCCGATAGCAGGAATAATGTTCATGACCCGGTCAGCATTGTCAAGTAGTGCTTGTAAATCATTCAGTGTGGTCGGCACAACCAAAGATTTATCCGGCTTCTTCTCCAGGAAATCTTCACTGCATCCCGCCACGATCAGGCAGGATAAAATCAATAGGGTATAGATATGTCTTTTCATTGTCGTTAGCGTTTAGGTCAGAAATCAATTTTAACTCCCGCAGCAATACTTCGCACTGGCTTCATTGTCGGATAGTCAGGATCAAGGTCGCTATCAGTCGCCTTCCAAAGTATGCCAAGGTTATTGGCGTATACATAAAGATGAACTCTGCTGAACGGCAAACGTGAAAACTGATTTCTATCCAATGTATAGGTAAGGTTTACATCCTGCAGTCGGATATGATCACCTTTTTCCACCAAAGCGGAAGAGTTCAGATAAAAGTCGTCCCGGTTCTGATCAATGAACTCCGGCATTGAAGGAACAGACGTTGATTGTTCATCACCGGGATTCTGCCACCGCTTTGCATAGTCTCCATGATCAACTTGTCCCTTCAGAATATTGCCATATCTCAACGAACTTCGTTTGAAATAATAGCCAAGCCTATAACTCACATTCACCGATAGGGAAATATTCTTCCAAGAAAACGTATTTCTGATCGAGCCGAAGGAAGTAGGCCGTGCCGATCCGTGATAGATGATGGATTGAGTTGTCGCCTTGCTTATGATTGTTGCGTAGTCGCTACTAATAGCACCATCAACATAACCTTGTGGATTTCCGGTTTCCGGGTCAAGTCCTGCCCAATCGAAACTGTAGATCGCAAAGAGTGGTTTGCCTTTAAGCGGATAAGAGATCAGCGAACTTCCGCTTCCATCATATACATACTTCACTGCGGGAGCTTCTATCTTATACGAAGTCACTTTCTCTGTCAGGTAACTATAGAGAAAATTCGTATTCCATTTAAAAGTACGGTTGATGATCGCAGCATTCAGTACAAGATCAACGCCATGTCCTTTTGTATCGGCATTGTTACCCCGGAACACGGTAACTCCTGTCGATGGTGGATATGGGATCGAACCGATCAGATCGATTCCCCACTTGGTATAGTACTCAATGCTTCCACTCAGTACTCGGTCTTTCGTTTCAAAATCAATACCCGCATTCCAGATTTTGACACGCTCCCATTGCAGTGCCGGATTGGGTGGATTAATGATCGTGCTATATGGTAATCCGGTTAGTGCATTATATCCCAAGCTCACCGCTGTAGTGTAAGCCGTTACTGATTTATCAATATTTCCACTGTACCCGAAAGTAGTACGCGTCTTCAGGTATGGAAACCATGACCCTTTATAAAACGGTTCATCACTTATCGTCCATGCCAGGCCGGTTGACCACAACGGTACTCCGCGCTGGTTTGCTTTCACACCAAAAAGATTGGATTGATCTTTTCTCGCGCTGGCTGAAAGGGTGTACCGGTTTTTAAACGTGTACGCTGCGTTCGCGAAATACGAAATGAAACGGTCAGTCATCGAGCTAATTCCATCACGGTTGTAAATGGAAATGTATTGGCCTGGATTATTGTATGCCGGAAAGAACGAAGTGTAATCTACCCGCTGTGTGGTGGCCAGTTCATCGTTGTAACCATAGTACCGGTAGTAGTTTGCATCCGAGTTCAGTTCTTTTACCTCATATCCTGCCAATGCCGATAGAGCGTGGTTGTCCCATGCATGATTCAAATTGAGTTGACCACGGAAATTGTAACTGGATGAACGTTGATCATACGTATCCAGTATTCCGCCCATCGGAACGGGATAGGTTAAATTTCCGTCCACATCTGCTTGCGTGAACTTGTTGATCTGATCCCGCGTAGAGTATGATTCGATACGTTGATTGTCTCGTGTTGCCGTGGTGCTGTTCCAATATTGATAGAGGACTTCAGCGTTCAGGCTTTTGTTGAACTTGTATTGTAGCCGTGTGTTGATCCGGTAATCATGCAAGCCAGAAGTGTTGTCGCGGAAGTCGATCTCATCGAGGGGAGAATATTTCCAGTTGAGCAATCCATTGGCTTGAGCCTGTTCAACAAAACCCAACCGATAGTCTTTAATCACTGTAGCGTTGTTGCCTTCATCATCTTTTAATTTCGCATAAGGATACATGGGTGAAGTAGAATTAAATCGCAGGTTTGTGAAGCCATCATTATTTCTGGTTCGTTTCGACTGTGTGTAATACAACCCTGCACTCACTTCCAGTTTATCGCTAAAGAACGACCACTTATTGTTTGCATTCAGTGTAAAGCGACTGAAATCATTGCCCGTCAAATTCTGCATATTCTGGTCCAAACCAGTTGACACGTTGTAGCGGTGCGAATCTGACCCGCCCTGAATGCTGATGGAGTACTGCTGATTAACAGCATTTCGATAGAGGTACTTCTCATAATCTCTTCGCACATCGTTTTGTTTCAGCAACAACAGTTGCTGTTCCATTTCATCTGTTTCAATTAGACCGTCACGCTGCGCTATCAATAATTCCACAACGGGAGTAAGTGGTTCATGTCCATCTGATACTTCTGCACTTTCGTAGTACCCTTTGTCAAAGAGCATTCGCTCCACATCCATGAAATCACCGGTGGTCATGCGCGGTGCGTAAAACACATCCGGGTTCTGCGCGAAGGTGATGTTAGAGTTAAACGAAATGCGTGGGGCCTGATTGCGTTTTCCTTTTTTGGTAGTGATCACGATCACACCATTTCCGGCACGGGCTCCCCAGATGGAAGCAGCGGCTGCGTCTTTCAACACCGTCACCGACTCAACATCATTGGGGTTGATGTTATTGATATCACCATCATAAGGAAAGTTGTCGATAACGATCAGTGGACTGGCATTGCCGAAAATAGTGCTCCTTCCGCGAATGCTGATATCATTCGTGTTGCCTTCCACATTCCGGTTAAAGATCAAACCGCTGGTAACGTCTTCGAGGCGGCTCAGCACATCCGTACTGATGCGCCTGTTAACAAGTTCATTATCCACCTGAGTGAAAGAACCTGTAGCGCGTTCTTTCGGAATTTCCTGGTAGCCCGTGGACACAACCATCACTTCATCCAGCGTGGCAATATCCTCCGCCATAGCAATGTTGATCTCAGTCATTGCGCTTACCACAACTTCTTGTGACGCGTATCCGATGAAAGAAAATATTAGCGCATCTTTTTCTCGTGCCTGTATGCTGTATCGCCCATCGGAATCCGCAGTGGTTCCGATGGTTGTTCCCTTCACCATCACATTTACACCGGGCAGCGGCTGACTATCCGTAGCAGAAGTAATGCGGCCACTTACCTGCACCTGACAGAGTGCATCGTGACTGCAATACAACATCAGTAAAATGAGTAATTGATTCTTCATAGGGTATTGGTTTTAGGTTAATGAGTCAATGTTTAATTCGCATCGCGGATAACGAGCACTTCGATGTCGTGCTTCTTCTCAATCAGGTCAAGGTCGTACGTCTTTAGTGCTTTGCGCAGATCATCAACGCTACTCAGCCTGGCATCGAGATTTATATCCACATTGCCTTTGTATCCGGTATCATCGACAACCGGTTTGTTCAGGTGCTGGAGGTAATGGTTAAGCTGCGAGACAAGCAGTTGAATACTGCTATTGGTGATGGAAAGACTAAATGCATCCGCATTACTAACAGAAGACGTTTGACTGGATTTCAGATTATCATTGTCTGACGTCCGCACCAATACGAGGCAAGGCATAGCACGTTTTTCTACGGAAGCGATGTACTGCGGAAACAGTCGCGTCATGTCACTACGCATGATCTCAAACACTTTTGCAGATAACGGTTTCGGCACGATCACTTCATAGCACCATGCATGATTCCGAAGCCACGCCTTTAACGGTTCACCTTCTTGGTTGGAGATCAACACGGAAGGATCTTTTACTTCCAGCACAATACGGTTACGACTGAAGTAACGTGTCTCGTCACTCCATGCCAGCGAAAACATCAGTTGTATCCAGGCATTCGCCATCGTGATGCGCGTTACAGAACCCTGTTCATCGCGAATCACATCGAAGCGACTCTGCACACCCTCTACATAGTTGCTCAACAGCGACTGGAAAAGAATTTGTTTTCTCTGAATATCCAATGGCTGAAAGAGCAACGGTGTCTCCGGATCATACGGCTTCATGGCATCTTTCTTTTGCACAAGTGCCTGACCTGACCCCGTTAACATTTTCCTAATTGTAACTGCGTTCACTTCATGACGGCCGGTGATGGCTACTATCGTTCCAGTCTTATCAATCCATACATAATGCGGAAGCTCTTTGTGTGGAAAGAGTTTGGTGAGAACCGTATCACCGGTAACAAACGGAAGTGTTACGTTTTTTAACTTGGATGCTTTCGTCAACAATCGTTGTACATCTTTTTCAGACTGATACGTGACAGGCAAAATCTGAATCTGATCTGCAAAAGCTTTCTGCAACGAATCAGACTTCGGCATCATGGCAATACAGGGTGAACACCACGTTGCCCAGAAATCAATGATCACTAATTTGCCCTTGAACTCCGACAACTTCATCTGGTTCACCGAGTGATTGATCACTCCCGTGAGTACCACATCCGGTACACGATCACCAATGACCAGACCGGAGTTTTTGTTTTGCGCTACCGCACTACCAAAAAGACATAGCAGTGCCAGCAAGCATATTTTTCGTTTCATGCTCGATTGAGATTAAGTATTAAAAAATAGAAACAATAGAACCGGGTGACCACAAGCACTGAAGAGAATGCTACGAGGTCAACCCGGCTGATGGACTCCATCTATTTATTAACCTAAACTTTAGCTTGGAGGCCGTTTGCAGTGAATGAATATTTCGTAAGCCCGAGTCATGATGAAACAATCAAATTTTTGTGCTCATAACTAACTCGGTCGGAGAATGAATATCCATCCATTTTGAGATGTGACAAAAGTTCATAGACCGACTTTAAACTCTCTTTAAACTCAGCGTCACAGTTTTCTATATTTACTTTTGCAAGAACCGTGAGCAGGCTTTTACGAAAGCGATGTAAGTCTTGTATGCTGGCGTCCGGAATCTCAATTACCAGCTTATTTTTTCCTTTTTCTGAGTTGCGCATATCTCAATAAATTTAGAATAGCTAAACAATAATATCGTATTTCTAAATAAATTCAAAACAAATCGTTTAGATTTTTTAAATAATCATTCTGATTTATGAAATTAAAGTTTAGAAATAATGAAAATGACATTAATAGGCGAATTTCTAGCAAAGAAGTCCATTAACAGGGCATCAATTTCAAGGAAGACAGGCATAAGCCCAGCAAGGTTGAGTGAACTTTCAAACAAGGAAAGTGCACGCCTCACAGCAGAGGAGTTGTACCTCATTGCACTGGCGATAGGGGTTAATCCAGGCGAATTGCTTGAATATGTGTGTACCGATTTGAAATTGGAAAATGAGTAGTAGACGCTTGCCCTTTTATTCCTGCACAGACAGGTACATCTAAACTGAGAATCCAGTTGAAACGAATAGACTATCATTAAAAAGTATTATGCCAAAAGAAACTTACAACTATCACACGAGGGTGCCTCATCAGGGTTGGCTTCTTAAGCACATTGATGTTTTGCTTCATGAAGCAAATAAGGAGCAGAATACTTCGTTTGTTCTTTATTCAGCATTCGAATGCCGGTACCTACTAGAAAAGACAGAATTTGATATTTTGATCATGTCTTCACCGGAAAGCGAGTGGGCGAAAATCATTTCAATGGCAAAGGGTAAAAACGGAATTAACAAAACCAACAATCAGTATAAAGCTCTTCGTTATAGGTTCCAGACATTTTCAGAAGCCCTTACCAAAGTTGTTCTTGACAATCCATTAAGGGTATTTAGTTATGGAGAATCAGGTGAGTATCAATCAAAGCTTTCTGAATATATCCATATCTACAATCGACCTGACGAAGACTTTATGTTTGAAAGCAAATTCATTCAAGACGGGATAGCATTATGTAACGAAGTGACCTCATTCGTTCGCGACTATTATGTTAAGAAGGATGAAGAATATCTTTTCGGTATTTTGAATTTTCATACTTTAAACGCGCCATTGAAGCAGGAGTTTGAAAAGTGGAAACAAGATGTTACTGAAGATACGGAAGCCTTGTATCTCAGACTTGTAAAAATAAATGATGAGACGTCAGGGGGTGCCAAAGCCCAAAAAATTGATAACATAAATTAGCTACAAATGACGCGTGTATGTCGTTCATCTTATTTTTTCTGAATACTCTCGTTTCAAATCATCTACAGTTAGTTTGTATTGATTTAAGAAGTCCTGAATTTTCTTGTCAGATAGATTCTCGAAGTCAAGTTCTTTGAACTCGTTAAAAAAGGCTCTTACGTTCTTTACTAACTTTTTGAGGTGCTTCTCCTTCATCAATTCTACATCCTTCAACGCCGCACCCTTGCCTAAAACACCAGCATTTATTACCATAATATTTTTCACACTCATTCCCGGGTATTCTGTTTTGAACCAGGTGATAGAGTTGTTCATCTGCTTGCTTTCGTCTTTGTTAATTTCAACTCGTGTTAAATTGACTTCGTCTTTGCATTCAAAAAGAATGTACTCATTATCGCGAATCGTCCATAAGTTGTCGGGGCCTTCCTTCCACTGTTTGTCAGGTCTATCACCTTCGAAGCCAATGCCAAAGGAAAGCTCATTCAAAGAGTTCTCAAATCGATCAGCCTTAATACCAAATGAAAGATTGCTTAATATTTCATTGACCTTAAGAATTGCTTCTGAAAAATCTCCATGTGACTTCAGCCAGTTCTTAATGTTTTCAATTCTTTTTTGCCCCACTAGGTTGATTTTCTTAACGACCATGCCATGCTCGGGCTTAAGCAGAAAATTGTTGGCTCCGTGTGCTGCTTTCTGAAGTTCATTTGACTTACCGGGGTCATAAGCGTACATATATCTCGCTGCCTCTTGTAAGTACCAACCTCTCTCGGAACCGGTCTTAACTAAGGAAGAGTTTGCAAGCTTTTCAATAATTGAAACTGCACCTGGAAAGTTACCTTCTTTATATTTTTGTTCGGCATCCCGTTCAGCATTGAGGATATCAAGTATTCCTTTGTTATCAGGGGTACTTTCAGGCATTTCATTCATACTTTCAGTATAGAAAGCTTTCCAGCCTTCATCTCTAAATAATGACTGATTCAGCAAATCAGTTACAGCGAGAATTGGTTTTTTACCTGCACCTATTTCATCTTCTGCGAACTCCGAAATTTTAAATCCAATTTCGATTTGGGTTCTGGTCTGGCTTGAGAAGTATTTTCGCGACTCTTTACGTTGAATTGCTCTAACGAGTTCTGAATCAGTGAGGATGATTGCGCAATAGTCCTTTTCGCCTCTCACGCCTCTTCCTAAACCTTGCTCGACCTTTTGCGCTATTTTTATTGCAACTACATCGCTTTCAGTTCTGCAACTCTCTTGATATCTATCAGATAAAGTCTCTGAGTGTGGCTTTGAATCCATGATGAGAAGCCTACAGGCTGCATCTGGTAAATCAATTCCATCATATCGGTTTGTGATTACAAGCGTGTTCTCGCATTTTTCGTTTTTCAAATTATCAATTTCACTATCAATTGTTTTGGTAGTTGCCACAACAGCTCCACATTGTTTCCACAGATTAGATTTCCACGTACCGGGTGTAAGTGTCACCACACCATACTTTCTTTTCTTTTGCGGTTTCGCAAAATGATTCACAATAGTTATACGATCTAGCGATTCATCAATCTTCTCGGGAATTAGAATCATTTTTTCGCCAGACCACTTTTCTTTTTTCAGTATCAATGGCTTTTTGATAATTGCTGCTTCAACCCCTAGGCTTTTGATAAAAAATGAATCGTTGTTAACCGTAGCCGACATAAACACCCGATGCTTTGCTTTATGATAACTTCCAAAAGCTTCGATTGGATTTAAATATGGAGAGATTTCAAGGCTATCCCCGGAAACAATACACTGACAGTCCTTGATCATATCTTTAATGAGTGGCCACTGAAATTTGATGTGATCCTCCGTTCGGTGATTTGACAGTATCGTAGAGACCTCTACATGCTTGTTATACCAAGACCAATATGGAACATAAAGAAATGAGTCATATTCCCTCTCCTTTATATCTGCAAAGGTACCAACTCCCTGGCTTTCCAACTCCTGATTAAAAAGTTGGAGAATCTCATTGTATACGTTTTCAGTGCTTTTTATTTTGATAATAAAGCTACCCCGTATTGACTCAATGCATGCATGGGCATCATCCATAACAATAGAACCGATATCCAAAGACTTATTGTGTAGGCTAAACTTTGTAAACCCGTTGAAAAGCTTTTGAATTGAAGTGATAAGGATATTCTTTCCGTCAAGAAAGTTTGAAGGTAAATCGTCTTCGGTTATCAAAGCCTTAATTCCAAATTGCTTTGCCTGATCCTTTGTTTGTTGGATAAGATAGTTGTTGGGGCAAAGATATAAAGCCGGACCCTTCCCTTCATTCAGTTTAGATTGAAGTATCAATAAACCGATCAATGTTTTGCCTTGACCTGTATGTAATTTAAGGATGACATCCTTTTCTTCTCTGTGGCTGCTATGCCAATCTTTAAGAATCTTCTCTTGTACAGGGCGTAAAGGCCCTTTGTCGCTGGCGCGATCAAGTAAATTGTAAATTTCTATAGGATCGGTCTTCTTTTCCATTGAAGAACTCCCTAGCTTTTTCTTAAAATCAATCATGACAAAGTTCTTTTGTTGTTTACTGTCTTGCGTAGTGGGTATTCTATTTCAAAGCCCTTCGGCTTGGTAGGCAGTTATAGTCAAAGCAATAAGCTTTTGAGATCGGTGGTACCGGTCCTTTTATATCTTTACTTAACGGAACATTACCCTGTGGGCTGTCGATCAGATTGGATCAGGTGGGGCAGGGAATGTCTTTACTAAAGTATGCTAAAAATTGAATAAATCAATTATACCCATCCATTCGCCTTGTAATACACCCATGCCTCATTAAAAACTTCGCTGAATTGTTCATATTCTGCATTTGAAAGCGGATGATCAAGCTGGAAAGCAGATCCACCTTTCCACAGCGGCAGAATTTCATGCCCCATTTTTTCATTAAACTTTCCGTCAAGGTGCAAGGCGTACAAATAAAGTCCTACGCTTTTCTTCAGTATCACTAATCCAGCAAACAGAAAACCTTTGTGGTTTTTAGGGTGAAAGCTTCGCGACCGAAATCCGTGAGTAGTCCAAAGCTCGTAATGCTCCGTAGTATTGACGCGCACTTCGAACTTCTTTGTATAGGGTTTAAGTATTTCCTGCGCCTGACTGAATATCACTCGTTGCGTTGAAGTAATCTCAGCGATTATTGTCTGCCGGTATTTCGGCATGGTGCTACTTTGCCGGGATTTCATAATTCAAATTTGCATTCAATTACTCCCTTCGCCATCTCTCTTTGAATCAAGTTGCTGAATTGCTTCTCTTAATGACCTTGTATTTGTCCTTTTAAGGATTTCGTTTTCGTACGCTTCGCTGAACTCAGTAATAATTCCGTTTTTCTTTACCGCGAGAAGGTATCGAATGCCATCCTTTTCCAACGCTCCTGCATTCGCCCCAATTGAGGCGATAGCATAATCTGCAAGGAGTTGAGACGTGATTTGCTGTTCAATATTTTTTCCGATGGATGTATATAATACGAGGTCAACATTATTGAAATGATACAACTGCTCAACCAACACCGCGTTTGTTCCCGGATTGTTCGGTCGTGTATATTCTTGAGTAATATCTGTAATATGACGCTCCCTTCGCCACAACATGGATTTCGCTTGATCAGTTGTGAGTGCCTCATTAAGAACGAGGATTTGCGCTTTTATAGTCCGGCCTCCTTCCGAAACCGGTATCAGTGTAGGTGCATTATCTCTAGTGCTGCTTACCCTGGCAAACTCAACTTTAAAAGGGGTTTCGCAAATGATTCGGTTAGTAATCAATGGCTGCAATTCATCTCCAGGATTATCGATAAGAGAGCCGTAGGCAAGAATGCCAATTTTTAATGTTTTCGTATCCATGATAACTCGGTCAAATTAGTAAGACTTGACTTCCCGAAATATTCAAGAAGATGTGAAAAAAAGTAATCCCGTTACAATGTGCGGTCTTTCCGACTTTAATATTTCTGGTACCTCGAAGCGAGGAGCTAATGTCAATAAACTCATTCTTTAAAAGTATGAAGGTATCATCAAAGTTGATACTAAGAACGTCTTGTTGGTATGCATCCCATGTCTTTACGAAGTTCTCAGGCTTTCCCTTAAAATAGGATACCAGATAGAAGCGCGAGGTGTGGCTGACATACTTGTTGCACTTAACAACGTGTTCTTCCGTCTTGGACTTGTTCTTGCCCTCAATGATCATAGCCTCGATCAATGCTATGCATTCATCCGCGCATTGAACCATGAAATCTGAAGATCCTAAATCATCGCCTTCTGTGCTTGATGCACCAGTTCTACCTTGATCAGAGATAGTCCATCCCCATACAGGAAATCTGAACCTCAAAATAGATTGTAACAGGTCGTTGTACTTGTCTTCGATTGGCACCTTGTCCAGAGCCCTCACTTTTTCCATTAGGATTTTTCCTGCCCTTACAATTTCATTCAGAATAAATTCTTCAACCGTTTTTCCACTGTTCAGATTTCCAGGAACTGTTCTTACGAATTTATCCGGTGGTAAGGTCTGAATCTCTGAAAACGATGTTCTAAGTCGACTAATGTACTTGGTGTCATCAATTGTACTGTACAACGATTCTATTAGCGTGGGCACTTGTAATCCATTGTCCACGTAATACTTTCTCGCGTGCGAGAGGTAACTATATGCCAGCTCATCGAGTTGCCTTTTTAAGTATGCATCAAATATGCCCTGCACAATTTCAGAATCGTAAAGATAAGCAGATGGAAGCTGCTGTAGAGTGGTATCCAAGCTTGCAAACTCTTCAAAGTGCAGATAGTAATGAATGGAAGTGTGTTTAATATTGTGATCAAGCGACTGCAGGGTCTTTCTTGCTTCATTCGTTGGGTTTTCGGAAAAGTCCTTCCAGAACTCCATAGCAAGCTTTAGTTCTGCTGAGTCCAAGTTGGATTTGGCGCGAATTGTTCGTGCATGAAAAAGCCTATAAGCATATTCGCCATTGGCCGTGTCATTTGAATGAAGTTCCTCAAATATTTTTAGCGCATCGTCATACTCGTTTGTATTGTACAGTTTGTGCAACCCAACAAAGAAACGTTTTAGGTCCATTGCTGGCCTATAGCGATTAGAAATGACGTACTGATTAACCGGTACTGTGATATCATTTAGCTTATCAAGATTCTTGGTCTTGAAGGCATGTAACAATTTGACTTCAAATAGCAGAAGACTATCATTCTCATTCAAATGTTTTACGTTGTTGAGATGAGCTTCTAAACGTTGTGACAGTGGCACCGCAAATTCGAAGAATTCCTCGGTGTTAATCGCTTCGATCATTGCCTCTCTCCAGTCCGTGGTAACTCTGCTTGAACTTATAAAATCTTCAATTGATGCAGTCTGCAATTCTTCGTAGAGTATTCTTTTGGACGCATGGCCTTCAATTAAATTTACTATACCGAGAAGCCTAATTAGATTTTTATCCTCTTGAATGTATTGTTTA
The DNA here is from genome assembly GCA_039930485.1 of Chryseolinea sp. Classification (GTDB taxonomy): domain Bacteria; phylum Bacteroidota; class Bacteroidia; order Cytophagales; family Cyclobacteriaceae; genus Chryseolinea. The sequence goes on along the minus strand of JBDTTT010000023.1, from coordinate 4,543 downwards.
ATAAACTCAGTCGTCAATTCTTCCGGCTGAAAATTCATTGCTTTAAAAACAACAGACAATACATTCTGATAGTATAAGTCATGAGTTAGCCGGAATCTTTCATCGAACGCGTTAATTCTATCGTTTTGGAGATCATCAACGCAGAATCGTAACGAGTATTTTTTTAGCAACTCAAATAGCGTATCCGTAAGGTCAACAATGTTGTTGTAAATGGCCTCATAGTTGGAGGGAGATTCCTTTATTTGGATAACTGCACAAGCAATCGATTTCAGGAACAGCCTCACTTTTTCGTAAGTCTCACTATTCAGATCATGGTACCTTCCTTGCCCATGTTTTTTTTCAAAACGGAACTGCGATTCAATTGACTTTACGAAGTTGCTTAACTGACCAATCTCATGAATATGAATGTAGAAAGAACCCCATTCCAGTATTTCAAAACCAAATGGATAATTACCCCACTTCGGCTTCTTCATTTCAATGAGTCCAGTATTGTAATTGACTACCGGAATTTCTTGACAGATGAAAAACTCTTGCACATTTTTACACAAAAAGCCTGCAATGTCATCTTTTAGAATTTTAAGAGAGTCTAACTCATTCTTGGAAATCTCACCCTTAAACAAAGGAATGTTGCAGAACTTGAGTAATTGAATCGCAAATTCAAACGCAGGCTGATTCAAGTAGATCGAATCGTAGTGCGAGACTTCCTTTAGCTTTTGTAATTCCGCGAAAAGACCACTTACTACTCTTGGAAAAATTCTGGGCTTTACGCCTCCGTGATAACCACCATGAGGCCGTACCTCTGACAGTCGTTTAATGGCAATCTCGAAACGTCTTCGTTCCTCTGAATGAATTTCATGATCATAGTTAGTAGGTTTTTTAAAAAACAGTTTTGCCTGGCTCCATAGAATTTGGAATAGAGAGCTTACAGCCTCATCAGCCGGATTCAGGTTGACGGACAACTTTAAAAGGAAGGCATCAAAAGCATCTATCCAAACCTCAGACTTTAGTTTATAAATGGCGCTTCGAATTTGATCAGCCGTCTCGTTTTCTTTCGATTTTACTAAGACCTTTTCATTAAACTCAATTTCATTAATCGCTTTGAAGACAATTGGAGCTAAGTTGTATGAATTTAGAAATACAGGCAATACATATTGATGGTCTCCTTTTAAATACCAAAATAACCAGTTCACTAAATAAGGACGACTCAGATCATTCATAATTTTCTGAATGCCTAAATATCTTTGGTCTACTCTTTGAGCTCCTTGATCAGTTTGAATTATGTGATTTAGGAGAACATGATATATACTACGTGACTCATCCAATTCGAGGACTCCCTGAAACCAGTTGTCTAGTGAATCTATCTGTTCCAACAACTGAAAAGTTGATTGTTTATTTAGTATTACGGTAGGGGTACTTTCAAATGGCTGCTTTCGGGCATAGCTGGGAGCATCAAGCCACGATTTTTTGAATTCACTTCCTGAATCCAGTAGGTCATTTTCTGAAAGAAGCACATTGAGTGCAGCCTCATGAAGTTTCTGTACCTTATCCGGTTGTATGAATTTTGTTACTCGGTCGGGATAGTCAATCTCGTAGAATTGGATTATCTCGGCATAGCGTTTCACACGTTCATTGAAATCGGCAAATAGCTCGTTCTGATAAAGCAGCACCCATACTGAGGAGCATATCTCATTTCTAAGATGTCTGGTGTATTCTGATTTGTGCCACTTGTATTTACCATCGGAAACTTTGTGAATTATGTTCCTATCTGTAAGAAGTTGTATTTCCTGTTTAGTCAAGTCGACAAGCAAAGTATCTTGATCTAAGGTGACCGAATCTTCGCTAACAAATTCCGCATACAGTTCTTTTAGGCAACTAACCTGATTGATGAAATTAACTGGTATTTGATCATCTTCATCTGATCTCAAAGTTTTTGCAACGCTGGATGGAAATATTATTTTGTCATTGATAATCCGAATCCATTGATTTGACAGATACCATTCCGATGCTAACGAAGTCCCGTGAAGTCGATTGTAGTCATTAATTTTACCGTTGAGGTTCACCATGGTTGGTTTAGCGGGAATTTCGGCTGCAAGTATCGCTTTGGCTATAGTATGCGCAATGTTGTTTCTAAGATTGTCCTCTGTTATTTTGGTATCAACGTATTCTCTGTATGTAGATTCAGTTTTTGAATATGCCTTTAGCCTCGCGGAAAGACTTTCGATTTTAGATTCAAGTAGGTACATGCTATGGTTGAGTTTACTGTTCGATAATTTCCAAGCGGGCTAAATCAAGAAATGTTTAACTAAAATTTCTGCCAGCCGTGGGTTATATGATTTTTTGAGCTGAGCTTTTATCATGTCAGGGAGTTCTGTTGCCTTTTTCAGCGCAGGCAGGAAGCTTTCAATCCAAATAGCCAACAACCATTCAGCGTTAAACTTTCTATAGTCATATGTATCGGGTGACAGTATCCATTCGTCAAATTCACTCAAGTTGTCAATTTGATTCAGGGCTTCGTTTGTTGAAGGGACAGCCAGCTGGTGTAAGAGCAATACGAAATTGTAAAAATAGAAGTTTTCAAATTGCGGTTGACCGTTTTCAATTCCAGTGAAACCACGACCTTTGGCCTTATTGATAAACATAACATACTTCGAAAAATAGACTTTTTCATCTGGAGAATAAATTTCATTTCTAAGAAGACGTTCATAGGTATCACTATTGAATTGTCTATCCAGACTATTGGCGTAAGCTTCTTTAATTCTAATTCGCCCCTGAGCATCGACAATCTTCCAGAAATATATTAGCTGACCATCCAAAAGTCCTTTTTCGTTCGTCGAATTTGCAATCGCCTTTTGAAGTATCGAGTGATCGTTTGTCTTATTATCAGGATAAAACTTATGGATCGCGTGACAACAGTTTCCAATCAGTTTCTGATATTTATTGTAGCCATGCCGATCTCTGGAGTTAGCAATTTTCAATATCGAAAGGATGTCTTCATATGTTAATAGACTTCCTTTTTCTTTCAAGAAAATTCCAAGCTTATCAAGATGATACCAGTACAGATGATCCTCAACCAGCAGGAAGTTAATTATCAGTCGACCTAATGATGTATCCCAATCCTCCTTCTTGAGATTTATTTTGAAGAGCAGCAAGAAAATATTTCCAAACATCCTCCCGCACTTTTCGCTAAAATCATAATTCAGTAGATATTCCTGTAATAAACTATTCAGTTGCGGAGCAAAAGGTCCTTGATCTACAAATGAATTGAGAAAGTTTTTTAGTCTATCCAGAAATATTTTTAGGTCTTCGGTTTTCACATCCATGCTAGGAACCTCCTTGATTAATTCTTCCAGCTTTTGAGTAGATACATTTAAAACTATTTCAGAAAGAATGTATCTATCAAAGGCAGCAAGGCGATATGGATATTTTTGAAGCGAATGACTTATCAATAGACCATCAAATATTAGAGCTACAATATTCTGATAGTCTGAATATGCGTCAGCGACTATAAAGTTCCTATTAACATAGGTATATAGTAGGCTGAATTGATGGTATAATTGATGTGTGTAGTTACCGATGGCGGAGTAATTTCCGCCTCGGTCGTAATGTCGTTTTGCGGTAATCAAATCCTTATATAGTTCATCTGTCTTTTTCTTAACTTGAAGAATGAACGATCTGTCCCTAACAGCTTTTAACGATTCCTTTACGTCACTATTTAGTGAATGGAGTTCCTCCCAGAGCATCCGTTCTAAATCCAGCGACTTAATGTGATTACTTAGTTTCTTATTATCTCCATCCTCATAGTAGGACACCAAATTGAACAATGCTATAAGATTGTAAGTAGCGAGGTACGCTTCAATTGGTTTGCGTTTTTTTGTCTGCCATATCTTGATTATCTGGCTATAGTATTCAAATGCTTTTTTGTACCCCGAGGCACTCACCAGATAATTACCATATCCGAGTTCATATAATGATATATCATTTCCAGGTGTTTTCAGCTTTTTTAGCAGGGTCTTAAGATCCAAGCTTCTAAAGTTGCAGCTAAGACAGTCGCATGACTGGCTCTGGTTTAGTATTATGTTTTTTGTAATTCCTCCGTCATTCTCATTTTCGACTCCGAAAAAATGCCTAACGCTAAAGCCAATTACGTTTGGACTTTTGTTTCTTTGCGAAATTGCCTTATAATCTTTTACACTGGTTAGATGGAATACGTGGGAACGATTTAGCGTTTTAAGGACAAAAGAAATTTTCTTAACAGGGTCAGTTACTTTTTTACGCTTCAACGCACGCATCAGATCTGAGCTGAGGATTATCTGTCCATCTGATATTTCAATATTTGTTAGTAGGGTATATATCTCTGGGTTTAAGGTGAAGATGCAATAGTTTTCGTAATGCCAAACGTAATCATCAAGAATGTTAAACGGATAGATATTGGCCAGCAGATGTGGATCGATGAATTCCAGGCCATCAAACGCTTTAAGCGTTTTGTAGAGTTCATCGATGATATGTTGCTTTTTTGCCTTATACTTTTTGAAATTGTATGTGC
>JBDTTT010000022.1:0-53833 GCA_039930485.1 Chryseolinea sp. | reverse complement strand
AATTCGAAATTTAATTTACGCTGTCCATAAACATCTTGTGCGGTAACAAACACAAAGTGTTCCTTCCCGTTGATAAAATGAACCATACCCACCGTGCTTAACTCTCCTTCATCTACAGAGAACGATTTTCTTTTGTGCAGAGAAGAGAGCCATGCTGACGGAATATCTTTTCGACCGCGATTCAGTATTATTTTATTATCACGATAAATAACAACCGCAGGCTGAACAAGACCAAACGTATTGATCTGGTCCAACGTTAATCCGGATGTTTGTTTGGTAAAGAGCAGTGTTTCTAATTCTGTTTGCTGATTGAGCCTCGTGATAAAATCAGCATGAACAAATCCGCTGGTAACAAAGTAAACGAAGGTGAGAATGGCACCGGTTAGAAACCCGCTGATGATAGTGAACCGAATCGCTAATCGCTGACGTATTTTCACAAATCAGGAAGTTTTAAAACATAACCAAAACCGGTAATGGTGTGGATGAGTTTCGGATTATAATTTTTATCAATTTTATTTCGAAGGTAATTGATGTACACATCAATAAAATTAGTGCCGGTTTCAAAATTCAAATCCCAAACTGCTTCTGCAATTTCCAATCGCGATCGTACTTTACCTTTATTACGCGCCAAATATTCAAGTAGTGAAAATTCTTTTGCTGTAAGCTGAATAATTTTACCACTTCTTCTTACTTGCTTAGCATCAAAATCAATAACTAAATCGGCTATTATAAAACTGTCAGATGATTTACTTTTATTTGTATCAATTACTGGAGTGGATATTGGAAACTTCTTTCTACGCGTCAATGCTTTTACCCGCGCATACAATTCATTAAAACGAAATGGTTTAGGCAGATAATCATCTGCACCTGATTCAAGGCCCAATACGATATCATCGCTCATGCTAAGTGCCGTCAGCATTAGCACGGGCGTCTGGTCATCTTTCTCGCGAAGTCGCTTACACAGCTCGAGACCGTTCAGCACGGGGAGATTAACATCCAGAACAATTAAATCGTAGCCTCCATTTTGTGCAAGGCGCAATCCGATTTGTCCATCATAGGCAACATCGGCCTCATAGCCCTCTTCTACCAAGCCCCGCTTCAGTACTTCGGCTACATTAAGTTCATCTTCTACAATCAGAATTTTCATATCCTCAAAGAAACAGTATTAAAAACGACAGCACAATGGAATTATAAGATTCTAACCCTTCTTTAACACAATTATAAGACTCGCTTATCTATAGATAATTATTTCAGGATATGCAGCCAGCTTTTACAGGTTGCATGCCCCTCAATAGTTACCTCATAGTAATAAACACCGGGTGCCAGTCCTTCACCAGACCAGTCATACTGATAATCTTCGGTTTCAAAAACTTTATTGCCCCAGCGATTAAAAATTGATAGCGATACCTTATAACCAAAATCATTGGGTGTTATTTCAGGTTGTTGTCCGTATTGAACTGAGAAGACATCATTATCCCCTTCCTTCACACTGGGTGTAATAACATTGGGAAGCATTAAAGTAAACACAGGTGTAGGCACAATTTTTTCAGAAACACAAAACTCATTCACGCCAACAAGCTTAACGAAGTACAATCCATCTTGCTCATATTTATGAGTTTGTTCTTCATTTTCACTTGTAACGCCATCCCCGAAATCAAAGAACATATGGTTACCTGGAAGCAAACTATCGGTTTGATTTTTTACTTGTACAAAAGGTCTACCTATACAATCCGAAAGTCGTATCAGTTCAAATTTTGGATTGATAGTAGGAATAACATTAAGCAGAACCGAGTCTTGATGAATACAACCATTTGATTCAGTGATGGTGACATAATACCATGTTGTATCTTTCGGTGTTGCAGATGGTTCTGCCAGATCGGATGGAAACGAAGGGTCTTCGCTTTCCCAAAAATACGAATCGCCTCCACTGGCAAATAATGAGTATGGTGTACCCAAACATAGATCATCATTGTCTTGCACTTGTGTATCAGTCGTAAAGACATCGACAACGGTCGTGGCAACATCTCTTCCAATACATGTAGTTTCATCAATGGCCGTTAAGGTAACTGTATATTTTCCGGTTGACTTATATCCATAAGTAATGTTTTTTTTATTGGTTTTGACTATGGGAGGGGTTCCATCACCAAAGTCCCATTCATAAAATTCACCCCCCGTGCATAGGTTCTGAAAAACGATGCTGTCCGGAAAACAAATTTTATTTAATCCGGGCATATCAAGTTTTATCGAGTTGGTTTGCAAGCGCGCCTTAAGCGAAGAGAGATCAAATTTAAAAGCTGCGTTATTACAATTTCCACTTTTATTGATTCGAGACCATGCTGTTGGTGTTGTTGGGAAATCTGAAGTAGAGGGAGCATTTCTATTTAATCGACATCCAGAACATACTGCGTGATAGACAATGCCTCCTTTATCAAAGCGACTAGTGCCGCCATCCACATGCGTGAGCGATACATCGCCTCCCAAATAAGTTGCATACAAAGTATCCGATGCGTCAGCGGTTAGCACAATGAAATAAAAATCAGAACCACTGGTAGTCTTTTGATAAGCATCAGATGTAGTGGTCATACCCGTTGTGCTGCTTTGCCAAAATCCGCGCTCAATATTAACTCCCCCTCCCCAACCGGTCATATAGAGATTGTTACATTCATTCACTAAAAATGCTGTTGGAGAGATATTCGGTATATGAATACCCGATCCAAACACAGTTGAAAAAACAAGTTTAGAAAGATCACTGTTAAACTTTTGAACAAACTGCCCGCTGCCCGGATTGCTAAAGACACCACTTGTTATTGGAATTTCTCCAGAGGTTTGTCCGTACACATAAACTTCTTCATCTGAATTGAGATCAAGGAAATAAATCTGATCAAATGATGAAGTGCCTGTATAGGTAGCGTAATCAATTTTACTACCGTTATTCTTGATTTTTGCAATCCATCCATCTACTTCACCACGCAATGTTTTCTGATAACTTCCGGTTGTTGTTGGAAAATCAATGCTGGCAGTTCCTCCTGCAATATAAATATCATTATTCAATGTAAGCTTTATAGTATGAGCAGCATCGGTGCTGTCTCCACCTAAAAATGCAGACCATTGCAACTGTGATAATTGTTTATTGAATTTTAAAACGATAGCATCTGTTTCTCCTCCCTTAAAAGATGTATTGAAACTGTTTATGGCCGGAAAGTCAGACGATTGTGTTACCGAACTAATGTACACGTTGCCTGCCTCATCGGTAATAATATCGCCTCGCAATTCATCACCATAATTTTTAGTGAGCACTCCCTCTGTTGAGTTTAGTCCATCATTTGATTTTCCTCCCAAAAAAGTGGATGATAATAACTGACTTCCATCCGTGCTAATGCGCGCAATAAAAATATCAGAACCCTTTGAAAAACGTAAAACATGATCTACTAAAGTTCCACCATTAAATGATGTATCATAGGCATTAACTGATACAGGAAAGTCCTTTGAGCTTGTCGTGCCCAATATCATAAGTTCCTTGTCTGCATTCATAATTAGACTATGTGGCGATTCTGATTCTTTACCGCCCAGAAAGGTTGCATACAACATACTATCGCCTGCTGAATTATACTTTAAAATAGACACATCGTAAATCCCACCATAGGTCGTTTGGAAAACACCCGGTGTTGCCGGGAAAAATCCACCCACATTATTATGATTCGTAACACCAGTAGAGTATAAATTTCCTTTTTCGCCAGGTGTAGCTGAACTGCCCCAGTTATCAGCAGTTGATCCGGAATAAGTAGAAAAAATTAACAAGGGATCGATGACTAACTCATAACATGCATCATACCCTTGCGGAAAAGAAAAAGAGAGTTGCTTTCCGCTTAGCCGAAACTCACAATCAACATTTATTTTTTTTCCATTGATGATTTGATAAGCCAAAGGGCGTTGTTCAATAATATCAACCAGATCAGTTCGGGCATAGAGGTTTCCGTTTTCCAAGGACAACTCTTTAGCACCCAGGTATTCTATTATAATAGGTGAAGGATCAGCGCCTGGAGCAACGATAAAATCATACTTGGCATGTTCTCCTGATGAATACACTTTCATATCAACACCAGAATAAAGTGACGGGTAAATAAAGCCATCATACGCAAATGCCTTTGATGCCCAATGTTTTTCGTCATCACCTAAAAAATAATTATAGTATTCGCTCGATTGACCAAACGACATCGGAATTGAATTTCGGTTTGAACCAATAAAATTTACATGCACAGCATTGCCGCGAATAACATCGTCTACTATTTTCTGTCCATCCGCTTCACTATAATGGAAATGGGTCTGTTCATGAAGTTCTTCTAATCGTTTTTCGTCCAGAAAATAATACCGGAATCCACCCGGTTCAATTGACATCGTGCCTCCATTGATATTCGCATAAAATAAAACATGGGAGGGCCACTGATTTTTGTTTTCGATGAATTTAATGCGCGGAGGCAATCCTGCGTGAACAGTTGTTCCGATTGAAAAAATGAACAAACAAAGCAGTCGACACCTCATCAGAATATTTGAAATGATTACTGATCAATAGAAAATATACACTATAAGATAACACTTCTGTTACTTAATAATCGATCCTTTGATTGTCAATTTTCTTTATGCGTTGATTACACGCGACAGGTTGATGTTTTTATTTCGCAAATCAAGCCCACCTTCTAAAACCGATTTTAAATTGGTCATATAGAATGTCCAGCCGTTAGAACAATTGAGATGAAGATTGGTTTTGGGATCAACGTCTAATGGAATATGTTCTTGCGTTAGCGTGCATATCGTCTCTCCAAAGGCATGACTTAATGTAAGGATAACAATACAGTTTCCGGTGAACAGAAATTTGAATGTATTTCTTCCATTTGCCTCAATCACTTCTTTTCGTTCGAACACATCATCCGGATATCCATGCCAAAGCCAATGATAATAATCGTTTGCTTGAACAAAATCATGGATGTGGCGCACGTGCCCTTGCTGGTTTGTAAATTCGGCAAACCGCAAGAACCACCGTTCCAGGCCGTCCTGTGTTGTCCATGCCTTATAAACTTCTTCTTCTGTTGCCCGAATACCAATACGTAACGTAAAGGAATTCCATTTTTCAGAAAGCATTGTCATAATGAAAGTTAAGAAAAATCAAGAAAGCGTACCCCATTTTGAATACACTTCTTTATGTCACAATCTTTCGTCTTTATTTATTTCGATTTGGTCTTAATTTCTTTCACTAACACAAACCACCACTTGATCTTTGGTGTTTAATCCGTAGTTTTATCAATATTGCCTAACCGCGATTTATGCACAAAACTCTACTGCTTCTCTTTGTATTTCTCAATTCTCTTGTGGTGGCGCAAACACAGCGACTCACAGGAAAAGTAACTTCACTGTCAGATCCAGATGGTCTGCCAGGCGTAAATGTTACTGTTAAGGGCACTACTCAGGGAACTATCACCAGTATTGGGGGAGATTTTTCACTCGATGTTGAACAGGGATCAATCATTGAATTCTCATTTATTGGATACACCACACAACAAATTACCTATGCCGGGCAAACTAATATAAATGTTACCCTGGTAGAAAAGCCAACCGAGCTTGGAGAAGTTGTGGTGGTGGGGTATTCTTCGATTGAGAGGAAAGACATCACCGGATCTGTAACCACGATTAATGCTGATAAATTAAAAAGTCTTTCGGTTAATGGACTTGATCAGGCATTGCAAGGTCAGGCCCCGGGCGTTCAGGTAACTCAATCCTCCGGCACACCGGGAGGCGGAGTTTCGGTGCGCATCCGCGGATCAACCTCTATTAGTGCAGGCAACACACCACTCTACATTATAGACGGAATACCAGTAGAAACAGGAGCTTTGGGGTCGCGAAGTTTTGGTGGCCAAAATGACAATGCACTTTCGCTGATCAATACAAATGATATTGAAACGTATACCGTTCTCTCTGATGCTTCAGCAAAAGCACTTTATGGATCACGTGCTTCAAATGGTGTGATTGTTATTACTACCAAGCGAGGAAAAAATTCAAAAACCAGTTTGACCTTTGATGTTCAACGTGGAATTATTGATCCTGTAAAAAAACTGGATCTGTTAAACTCCACCCAATTGCTTGAACTGCAGCGCGAGGCCGTTGCTAATGCCGGAGAAAATCCGGATGGCTTCGGATTGATAGAAGGAATAACCAATGCCGTAAACACAAACTGGCAAGATGAAGTGTTGCGCAGAGGCATTATGCAACAATATCAATTAGCGGCAACCGGAGGCGATGACAATACTCGGTTTTACATCAGCACCAGTTTCCGTGAAGAAGAAGGTGTTCAACTCAACAATAAATTTCAACGCTTTGGCATTACGATTAATCTCGATCAGAAACTAACATCCAAACTTTCAGTCAGTACAAACGTCACGCTTTCACGAGCATTGAATAAAAGAGTGAAGGGTGATAATTTTTTAGATGGTGTGTATTCTGGCGCCATTAAAAGTTTACCCTACAATGTGGCCTATGATGAAAACGGTATATTAGTTGGCCCCAGCTCGCCACTTTATGCGGGCTTCCCGAATTTCAATCCGGTAGCACAGGCTTTACTGCCTCGCTTCAATACCATTTCTGTAAAAGCACTGGGAAATATATCTGCTACCTATGCATTTAATCCGCATTTAAAACTAAAAGCTCAAGCCAGTTTAGATTATAACAATGTAACGGAAGATCAATATGAATCTTCTCAAACGGCCATCGGTGGTTTTCTTCCCAGCGTTGGCGGCCAGGGATATGGCGTTTTCAGCGCAGCTACTTACTCCAATATTGATTCATATCTAACACTTTCTTACGATAAAGAAATTTCAAAATCACAAAAAATAAATGTTGTTGTGGGGTCTGAACTCTATCAAAATACTGCCATCGGGGGAAACCTTCAGGGCAGATTATTTCCGAGTGATGACTTTACCTACATACAATCCGCTGGAATAGTAGATGCTGGTGCTTCTTTTCGTGAGCCTCCTCACACCATTCTTTCTTTTTTTGGTGAAGCCCGATACGATTACGATGACCGCATTCTCATCACAGCCAGTTTGCGTGCCGATGGCTCATCTAACTTTGGCCCGAACAATCGGTTTGGTTATTTCCCTACTGTATCAGCAGCATGGCGTATTTCGCAGGAGGAATTCTGGAAGTACGATTTCATCGATAATTTAAAACTACGTGCCAGTTTTGGTCTTACGGGAAATGAACGCATTGGTGCCTTCAACTATTTAGGACAGTGGGGCTCGGCTACTTACAACGGAAGTTCAGGTGTTACACCGAATAATGTTCCGAATCCCGATATTAAATGGGAAACAACGCGTGAGTTGAATGTTGGTTTCGATGTTGGTTTCTTAGAAGAACGAATTCAAGTCGTAATGAATACCTATTACAACAAAACTACCGACCTTCTTTTAACAAGACCTTATGCTCTAACCACTGGCTTTGCGGGTATAACCGATAACATTGGCGAAATGGAAAATAAGGGGATTGAATTCAGCTTAACATCCGTTAACATCGATAAAGATTTGCGTTGGTCAACCACCATTAATCTTTCGAAGAATCTGAACAAAGTTTTGTTTTTAGCGGATTCAGTACCATTGTATCGTGGCTACACAGGTGAAGGTGTGGACGGGACCAACATCATTAAAGAAGGTGAACCACTTGGCTCATTCTGGGGTCTCAATTTTCTGGGTGTTAACTCCGCCACAGGTGATGCCATCTACGAAGACCGCAATAAAGATGGCACCATATCCAATGCAGATGCAATGGTAATTGGAAACGCTCAACCAAAATTGATCGGTGGAATTACCAATACATTCCAATATAAGCGATTTGATCTTTCCGTCTTCTTCAACTTTTCACTCGGAAATAAAGTGTTGAATTTTACAAAGGCGTCCACCGTAAACATGGGTGCTGATATTCAAACAAACCAATCTGTTGATGCCTTGCGCAGGTGGCAAAATCCGGGGGACGTAACGGACATTCCAAGATATGAACTGAACAGCACACTCAATAATTTACATAGTAATCGTCTGCTGGAAGATGCATCGTATTTGCGATTGAAAAATTTAAGTGTTGGGTATAGCTTACCTCCGAACCTGGTAAGCAAATTAATGCTCAACCAACTTCGGGTTTTCGCATCGGCAACAAACCTGTGGACTTTCACAAAATACAGCGGCTCCGACCCAGAGGTGAGTACATTAGATGGCTCAACTTCTGCACAGGGAATTGATTTTTTTACATTACCGCAGGTAAGAACCATTGCCATCGGACTTAATGCAACATTGAAATGAAAAGAAGAATACATACCTGTTATTTTATCCTTCTGTTCCTTGTAGTTGGCGCATCATGTAATCTATTGGAACCTGAACCAATCGATCTGCTTATTGATGATATTGTACTGAACGAAGCGAACGATGTTCCCAATGTAGAAATTGGTTTATACAGTGCCTTCCGCCCCATTATTCCAGCCACGGTAATTGCAGGTGATGCGACAGCAGACATGCTGCAATTCAGAGGAACATTCTCGCAATACAGAGAGCTGGGTACCAAAACCATTACCTCGGCAAATGCATCGGTAGTTGCATTGTGGGGTAGTATTTACAACACGATATACCTTGCCAATTTCATTATTGAAAAACTTCCAACCGTTCCGGGTGTTAAAAGCGTAGACCGCAACAGAGTTTTAGCAACCGCTCATTTTCTGAGAGGATATGCTTACTTCATCGCACTTTACACGTATGGAGGCGTGCCTAAAGCAATCGGAACATCCATTGATGAGAACCGGAACATTCCACGCGCCTCGCGCGAAGAAATACTGGATTTCATTTTAGAAGATTACACTGAAGCGTTAGACAAGCTGCCAACTCAAACCTCCAATGCGGGTTATGCCAGTACCTATGCTTTAAGCGCGGCACTGGCAAAATATTATTTATATAACGAAGAGTGGGCCAAAGCAGAACAATATGCAACCAGCGTAATTTCATCTAACCAATTTACATTGGAATCTAATTTCGAAACATTAGTAAAAGATGACTTTACCGATGAGGCAATCTTTGAAGTAGGTTACACACTCTCTGATGATCCAGGCACCAATGGAAGCATTGGCTTGAATTACATCTTTGTAGGAAGACGAGAATTGATTCCTGCCAATCAACTTGTCGGGGCATTAGACAGTCTCAATTCTTCCTCTAATTCTCACGACCGGTATTTTTCAATAGCGTTTAACCTGAATAACTTAAAAGGTAATGATAATGGCTGGTCAGTTGATAAATATGGAACAGGCGATCAGGACAATAACAATGTAATCGTTTTTCGGCTTGCCGAAATGTACCTGATCAGAGCCGAAGCGCGTGCACAACAAAACAAGGTGACAGGAAGTAACAGCGCACAGCAGGACATCAATATGCTTCGCACACGTTCAAAGGCTTCACTGGTGGGTACGGTTAATCAGGCACAAATGCTTCGGCTTATTGAAGAAGAGCGAAGATATGAGTTGGCGTTTGAAGGACATCGCTGGTATGATTTGGTGCGAACCGGTCGTGCAAAAGATGTCATGTCGGCCTTCTCATCGAATTGGAAAGATGCGTACGAGTTGTGGCCCATACCCCAACGTGAAATTTTAAACAACCCGGCTTTAGCAGGAAATCAAAATCCCGGATATTAAATGAGAAGAACAAAAACTATATTTTCTATCCTTTCTCTTTTGGCATTAATGAATTGCGAAACGGAGCGAATTATTTTCAATGGACCGTATTTTGTTCGATTCACTGAATCAGCCCGAACTGAAAAAGAAAGTTTCAGCGAGATTATTGAAATTGAGGTACACCAGTCGCAACCGGTTTTAGAAGAAGATATTGCGATTAACTATTCGATTAGCGGAGATGCACGCGAAGGAATAGATTATACTATTCTGGGTGAACGTGGAAAAGTAAAAATTGAAAAAGGAGAATTCCTTGGCACTGTACAAATTCAATTAATTAATAACGCAAACAACATTATTCGTTCGCAGGATATTGTCCTTACCCTTCAATCAGTAAACACAGACCAACTCCAGGTTGGACAAGACCAAAGCGCCATCGGCAAAAGTTATACGTTTACCATTGTAGATGACTGCATACTGGGCGGTACCTATATTGGAGAACGAGGCTCTTACTCTTCCGGTGGAATAACCATTTCCAGTGCCGATTGTGAAAATTATGTTCTCTCAAACTGGAACCTGGGCATCTTTTATGCAACCATTGGTTCGTTTGAATTTCCTCCTGCAATGGATTTAAAATTTATTGATAACGGAGACAATTCGATTACTATCCCGACACAAGAAGAGGAAAATCTTTCATCTGATGTTGCAACCATAGAAGGCTTTGGTTCTAAAAATCCATCAACCAAGGAGATTACAATGACCTTAATCTTTGTTGATTTTGATAATGAAGAAATAGAGTTCACTTTAATACCTGACTGATTATGAAACTTTCTTTTACTCTATTTTCATGTCTGGTGTTATTCGGTTCATCTTGCACGGAAGAAATACAACCAACCCCTTATAACTCCACTACCATTTTTTCTGGTGCGAATAGTAAGACCTGGAAAATGAAATTCATGGAAATAGCCTTTAATGGCGAGGTAGTTCAAACCGACATAGACGCTTGTTCAACAGACGATAAATTTATTTTCTATGCGAATAGTGAACATACTTTAGAAGTAACAACAGGTTCAAAAAAATGCGATTCCAATCCTGCGGAAGCAAGTACCATTGTGGATTCATGGTCTTTCAATGATGCCACAGCAACCTTAACAATGCTTTATCCTCCATTAGCAACAGATGGCGGTCTTCCCTTTATTGTACGGGAGGTAAAGGGAAATAAAATGGAATTAGAGATTTTTCTAAACCAAAGCAACACGGTAGGTTACCGCATCCATTTTGATGCGGTTGATGAAGATTAATTGAACGATATGAAGGTAAGTATATCCCTATTTTTTTGTTTGCTCATAGGTCTTGTCATCAACACCAATGCACAACAAACAATCTCTGATCTTCCGCGCACCTGCGCCACGATGGAGCAAGACAGCATTAACAAAATCCTATATCCCCAAAGGAATACACTCGATGATTTCGAAGAATCCATTCAGCAACGAATGAAAGAAATTCTGACACGTGAAAAAGCATCCGGTAGAACACAAGCCCTGGTTTTAACAATTCCTGTGGTGGTGCATGTTATCCATAATGGAGAAGCGGTGGGCAGTGGCATGAATTTAAGCAAGGCGCAAATACAATCGCAGATTGATGTGTTGAATGAAGACTTCAGAAGAAGGGCTGGAACTCCCGGTTTTAATAATAATCCGGTAGGTGCCGATATTGAAATTGAATTTTGTCTTTCGCCAGTAGATGCAAACGGAAATGCCTTAACCGATCCGGGCATTCATCGCTATAATGGAAACAAAACCAGTTGGACACGCGAGGAAATTGAAGGCAGCTTAAAATCATCCACTACCTGGAACTCGAATTTATTTTACAACATCTGGACGGTTAAGTTTGGTGGTACCAGTTCAAACTTATTGGGATACGCACAGTTCCCGGATCAATCTGGATTAGGAGGATTAAATGAAACTGGCGGATCGGCCTCTACTGATGGCGTTGTAATTCAATATACCTCTTTTGGTTCAGTAGATAAAGGTAGTTTTCCTATCATGCAAGCACCTTATAATAAAGGCAGAACGCTCTCACACGAAACAGGGCATTGGCTTGGTCTTCGTCACATCTGGGGCGATGGAAATTGTGCTGATGATTTTGTTTCAGATACCCCGCCCGCAGCAAGCGCGAGTACCGGTTGCAATGTTGGTCGGTTTAGTTGTGGAGCTACCAACATGGTTGAGAATTACATGGATTACAGTAACGATGCCTGCATGAATATTTTTACGTTAGGACAAAAAACAAGAATACGCGCAGTAATGGATCTTAGCCCAAGAAGAAAATCATTACTCGCAGCCAACTTGTGCAGCCCGATTGTAGCGGATGTGCCCACACCCGATTTTAGCACCGAAAATCTAAAATGTGTTCTGTTAGGAAGCCGCGTTACGTTCACTGATCTCTCCACCAACTTTCCGAGTGAATGGCATTGGACGTTTGAGGGTGGCGACCCAGGTACTTCAACTGAACGTAATCCTAAAGTCCGATATAATTCTATAGGTAGTTTTAAAGTATCACTGTGGGCTAAAAACTCCCTTGGTATTTCTGATACCTTGGTTGTAGACGACTACATTGTAGTTTCGGAACAAGGTCTGTGTCGCGATATAAACAATTTCAAACCTGAGAATACAGCATCCACTATCAAGCTTGCTGAGTTCGGAAATTACACAGGCTATCTAACAGGCCACAACAGCGCAAAAAGTAAAGGAGTTTCAGAGTTTTTCATAAACGAATGCGGATACAAATACATTAGCGGTGTTAACATCCGGTTCGGTCATGTTTACGCTACCAGCGAAGATGCAACTGTAACCGTTTTTGTTTGGAATGCCCTCGGTCCACAACGTGCTCCAGGTGCAGTGATCGAGCGAAAAGTTATTTTGCTAAAACAAATTCAGGAAGACCTGGCTAACAACAAGGCAACTGAAATCGTATTCGATCGCGAAACACCCGTGTTTAGCCTACCCTATCAGGTTGGATTGGAATTAAATTATGATGATGGCGATACATTGGCCATTCAATCATCGCTTGATGGTGAATCAACCAATGCCACATCTTGGATTAAGAATGAAGCCAGTGTATGGAGCACGTATACGATTGCCTTTGGAGCAAACATCGCTATGGACATTGAACCCGTTATTGGTATGAATCCATCCGTACAAGTTTCAGCATCCAAGCAATTAGTCTATCCTGGTGAAGAGGTTACATTAAATGGACGTGGTGCCAGCATCTTTGTTTGGAACACCGATGATGGTGAAGTGCAAAATTATTCTGGTCCACAATTAATTATCAGGCCAACAGAGACAACTGTTGTGACAACAAATGGATCAGGTTTGGAGCTTTGTAACAAAGTAGCGAACACAACAATTTATGTACGTGAGGATGTTACCGGAATTGACGATCCGCTTATTGCCAATAGTGTCAGTCTTTATCCAAACCCTGGTCAGGGCAGCTTGAATATTTCAATTGAAAATAATTTCATTGGTGATGTTGACATTCATATACTATCCATAATCGGAAATGATATTTCGCAGTCTATTACTCTGAAAAAAGAGAGTAAAAAGCTGTCTCATACAATTAACACCTCATACCTTCAGCCCGGAGTTTATTTAATAAAGATAAACCTGGGTGGCAGGCGTGTTACAAAAAAATGGATTACGTATTAATGCCTATAGAACACAATTCAAACGATGGTGTAAATCGTATCCTTAAATACAAAAAGATTTGAGTAAATTTAAAAATGTGTAAACAATACGATTATGAGAAAATATAGCATACTCTTTCTTTCGGGTTTAATCCTCACTCTATTTACTTTGGCAATTTCAGCATGTAGTGATGATGATGAGCCTGCAACAAAACCAAAACTTTCCTTTAGCGAATCCACTCTCACGGTAACCGAGGGTTCATCAGGCACAATCGAAGTGGAAGTTGAATTAGACAAGCCTGCAAGCGAGGATATCACCATTACATACGAATTAGGAGGATCAGCTATTGACGCAGTGACAGGTGACGCTAATGACATTAACTCTGATTATGAAATTCTAAGCGACTACCTGGAGGTTGAGATTGAAAAAGGTGAAACAACTGGTGTTATTGAGATTGGACTTTATTCCGATTTCTCCTGGGAGGGGTCAGAGGTAATTAATATCTCCATTGAAAGCGTGAACAGTAATGAAGTAGAGATAACGCGCGAAGATGAAATTGAAATAGTGATTGAACAAGAAGACGGAATTATTGTCTTATTGGAGTGGCCACGTGTGGGGTTAGACAGTCTTGCCGATATGGATATTGTTTTAAGAGCGGGTTCAAGTACGTCTACATTAGAGGATGTAATATCACTTTCTGCCGATGAAGCCTTTACTGGAGGAGAACTTGTCTTCATTCCTAAAGCGCCTGACATAGCAGCCTATGGACTCAGCTACGTGTACTATGAAGGAACATATAATAGACTCCCATTTAAAGCTACATTCGCTGATCTTGTTAACGGAAGTGTTGAGGCGGCAGCACAGCGGCAAATTTTTGAAAAAACGTACACCAAAGCCAATTTAAATAAATGGACGGATTATAATGCAACGCTGGTAGTTCAGACACTGGAAAAATCAGGAACAGGTTTTGCAACACCATCTCAAATTACTGTTCCAGCTAGTGGAAGCAGAGTTGCGTCTGGTAATTCATCTACACAGCTTAATCCAAAGTTGAAGAAAACAAAAAGAAGTCCAGAAGAAATTGAATTATTGCATTCAATGCTAAAGAAACTTAACTGAAGTAGCCGATTTGGCATATAAAAAAAGGAGTGTTCAGATTACTGAACACTCCTTTTTTTATATCTTCAGATTAACAACTACCTATAATTATAATACGAAGGACACTCAATGTTACCATGTAACTTACGAATGCGCACCCTATAATTCAGCATAAACTCATGCGTACCATTAGAGAATTTATTCAGGTTTGATGTTGTGGCATCATAGGCATAACCAAAATGGAGATTGTCGTTTAATTTTAAATCAATGAAGCCGATAAAAGCATCTCCTAATCGATAAGAAGCTCCAACACTGAAGAGATCATAAAAAATAAAGGAGTTGTTAATATCAAAACTAAGGGGTTGTCCTTCCTGTGCACGAACCAGAAACGATGGATTCATTTTAACAGTCTTGCTTCTGTTTATTGGGAATACGGTTCCACCTCGTAAAAAATAGTAACGTGCTTCTCTAAGTTCACCCAACAAACCTTCTACTGAATTGGCTACCTTATTATTCAAAATAAAAGGCACTGAAAAGCCGAGAAAAAAATTCTTCCTATTGTAATAAAGTCCCGCACCAAAATTGGGTTTGACTTTATTAATGATATTGGCGAACGATGCGTCATCAGGATCTGTAAGGTCAAGGTCACTGTAATCTGCACGCAATACATTGATACCTGCCTGCAGTCCCATGGATAGTGTGGATTTGCTAAACCGCAGCATGTAAGCATAATTAGCATAGATGTGATCATTCTTATAGCTTCCTATTTGATCGTGATTGATCATAAGACCAACACCTACTTTATTATTCATAAAGGAAGAATGCCCGCTGAAATTGAATGTCTTTGGTGCCCCCGGAAAATTGACCCATTGATTGCGATACATCGTGGTGAGACTTAGCTGTCCATGATTACCGGCATAGGCAGGATTGATCACCAACTCATTAAAATAGTATTGCGAGAACACAGGATACTGCTGTGCCAAACAGCTTCCTGAAAAAGCAAGGGCTAATAAAGCCGTTGAAAAAATTCTTTTTAAAGACATGTTCATGCGTTTACACATTAATTAACAACCTCCAGATAACCTGCTAATGCTTTCGATCCATCTCGTTTATCAATAACGTAGAAGTATGTTCCACCGGGAAGTTGAGTGCCCATCAGACTAATCCCCTTATTCGATTTACCGTCAAAGAATGTAACCTGATTATCGTATCCACTGGCTTCATAAACCAATGTTCCTGCACGGTTAAAAATCTTCACCACGTTATCTGGAAAATTCTGAATACAATCAATCTGGAAGATAGGATTTTTAGCATCTCCATTTACTGATACACCATTGTATGGCTTAATCTCTGTGAGCAGTTCAATTGACTTCTCTGCCTTACAACCTAAATTAGTTATAACAGCAACCGAATACGTTCCTGCCGGAGCATTGACAACGTTAGGTCCTGTAATAACCATTCCATTTGGACCGGTCCATACGATGCTATCAATTTCAACATCAGTAGTGGTCATAAATAAGGTTAAGAATCCGTCTTCCTGATCGCATGTTGCCGGTTCTATTTTGAAATTAAAATCAGGGAATACCGTTTGCTCTCTAATCTGATCAGAGACAGGGATAGACACACAACCTGTTTCGCGACTCGTTGCAGTTACAGTATAAAAATCAACCGATAAACTATCGATCATTTCTCCTGTTGAAAGATAGGTTGTATCAGTACCTGTTCCTCTGAACCAATCGAAGATGTAGTCTTTCGTATTACCGCCTACAGATGCCGACAATGCACCATTATCTTCAATGCAACTCGTCTTCTCTGACAAAATTGTAATTTGTGGGAACGGAATTGGCAATGGTTCTTTCAGTATCGTGACACTTGTTGAATCCGAACAACCCGTAACCAATTGCGATGCTACAACAAAATAAGTGCTATCCGCAAGTCCGCCAACCTGGGTTGCGCTGGCGAACTGATTGCCTAATGGAGGAAAATCATTTCTATACCATGCAAATGTATAGTTAATCACATCCTCACCTACGATACTTGCTTCGGCTACACCATCTGCAGGTGAAAATGTAAGATCGCAGACTGACAATGATCGCAGTGACTGAACTATGAGTTTAGGAAATACTCGCTCGTTGGTAATGGTTACCGTATCGGATGCTGTACAGGTCGCATCCAATTGATCAACAGCAATAACAATGTAGTTTCCGGAATCAAGCGGTGTGAATGGCGTGCCCACAATGCTAGTAAAATCTGGAAGCGCCTTCACCGTTTCGTCATACCAGTTGTAGGTATACTGATTTTGACTTCCGCTGGTTATGGTGGCGAATACTGATCCGTCATACGGAGTGTTACAAAATGTTAACGAGCTGGCCGATGCGGTCAAGAGAATTGGTGAAGTCA
Source organism: Chryseolinea sp. (assembly GCA_039930485.1). GTDB lineage: Bacteria > Bacteroidota > Bacteroidia > Cytophagales > Cyclobacteriaceae > Chryseolinea. The sequence goes on along the minus strand of JBDTTT010000022.1, from coordinate 36,964 downwards.
CAACAGGTAACACATACGTATCTGTAACACGACATTTTGATGTGTTGTTTATCACTTCTATCGTAAACGTAACGTTGGGTTGACCTAATGGATCAATACCGATCAGATCAGGGCTGGTTGAAACAACGGGACCTGTGGCGGTGGGTCCTGCATACCAGTTGAATAAGAAAGGTGGAATAGCAGCACTCGTACCTGTAGCACTCACATGAAGTTCACCCAAAATATTCGTAGGCTTTAAACATTTTGTAGGATCAACGAAACTGATCAAATTAACAGTCGGGTCTCCTGTAGTCATGTCCTTAATCTCAAACATCAGCATCGTGCTCGCGCAATTGTTTGTTGTACTTGTAGCCTGCACAAAATACGTTCCGGGTGTTAACGAACCAATTGTATTTGGACCGCTCAGCAGGGAAACGAGATTGACATCAAACCATTCAAATGAATACGTTGCAACTGGCACGGGTGTAACAACACCATTCACCGTTTCACTTACACTGTTTATAATAGCTGCACCAGTCAATATGTCGCATCGCAAATTATCCGTTATTGAAATATCCGTTGCAGTCAATGTAATAATCGGAGGGTTATCAAAAATCTGGAAAGTTTTTATCGCAGAGCAGCCTTGAAAAGTACCTGCTATTTTTGTGACCTCTACCGTATACGAACCACTTGGTAAATTAGAGGCAATCGATGTTGTAATTGCACCCAGTACTGGCGATGCAACACTCGTTCCATTATGCCACACATATGTATAATCACTTTCAGGAGCTACAGGACCATCAATATCCAATTGTATTTGACCGTTTGCAGTAACTACTCCAGCACAGTTTGTATTGTTTGTAATAGAAGATGCCGCTATTACAGGGTCAGATACAACTTGTTTTATCTCAACAATAACAGGAACCGATTTACAACCCGGAGTTGAAACGTTATTTGAAATTGCTATCAAATTGTAGAATCCAGGTGTAAGAGTACTCACTGTTGTATACGGAATCTGTCCGTTCACTCCATTTATAGTTTGGATAAGAGCACCATTGCTTAACGTTCCAGAGCGCAACTCAATGATGTAATCGCTCTCAAAGAATGTACTTCCAGGTTTATCTACTGATTTAATTAAATCGACAGTAATGCTTCCGATATTAATAGGAGCACATTTGTCAACATCTACCTGGCTCACATAGTTAAGTAAGTGAGCATTCAGGAACGGCAAGTTGAAACTTTGACTTCTGGAACAACCGTTGTCAAGATTAGTGGCCAACACTGTGTAAATCCCTGAAGGCAAAGCGTTGGCTATTGATGAGGTAACTCCGTTGTCAGGGGGCTGAATCGTAGTTGTTAACGGTGCCACTCCGGCAAACCATTCAATCTTAAATCCGAGCGTATTTCCAGGGGCAGAGACGTTGACTTTCATTACACCGTTGTTGGAATTACAATCACTTGGTGGTTGTGTAACCGCTGCATCCAGGGTTATGCTAATAATAGGCGTGTTGTCAACAACCTTTGCCGTGATTGGCCCTGTCGAACAATGTTTGGTATTGTGAACCGCTTCTACTGTATACGTACCCACCGGAAGGTTTGTCAAAAGACTATCCGTATCGGGATAATCAGGTGTGACTTTCACAGAAGCACCATCGTACCAGGAGAAGGTGTAGTCAGATGCCTTATCCAGACTCACGGTAACTTTAACCGATCCATCCGGTGTCGTACAGTTTGTTAGACCGCCTACGGCCGCTAATACAAGGTTAGGTGTAACAACGGCAAAATTGATAGTCACTTCTTCTGTGTCTATACACTTCGTTATTCTGTTTCGTGCACGTACCGTGTAAACACCCACTGCCATTCCTGCTTGTGTATTTGAGATGGAGTCAATAAAGTTTGCTGGTAATGTATTCTGACCACGGAACCACTCAAACGTGTAATCACTCAATGCACCTGTAGAGACATTTGCTGAAGCTGAACCATTTGGAAGACTTACATCACAGGAAGTCTGATCTGATGTTTTAGTTGTGGTTACAACAAACGAAGGAGTTTGTTTAATAGTAATAGTTACAGGATCCGATTCACACTTTGAGGAGTTGTCTATAACCACAAGAGTATAATTTCCTGTAGGTTGTGAACTAATAATACCAGTAGTTGTGGATCCCGGAAAATCTGTGGTGGGTTTAGGAAAACTTCCTTTATACCAATTAAACTTAAAGCCTGCGGTCACACCTCCAACGGTTGCGGCTGCAGCACCTGAGTTCGCGTTTGAACAGACAATATCAGTAACCACTATTTGCGCAACCGGTTTTACAGTATTGTCTGGTACAGCTAGTGAAGCACTGTTACTACAACCCGTAGATTTTTCTGTTACTAATACTGTGTACGGTGTGATGCCACCTTTCAGATTGGAGGCAACCGGAGCATTACTCACTAATTGACCACCACCAACGGTAGGACCTACGTACCACTCGTATGTAAAATTACCAGACGGCTCTCCGCCATTTACAACGGCTCGAAGTTGACCATTTGAATTCTGACATTTGGTATCGGCACTTAATAAATCAATGGTAATGTTAAGCGTACGTGTAACATCTGCTACTGCAGGTGAAACGACTGCAGTATCAGAACCACAATTTGCCGTCTTATGTATTGCGTACACCGTAAAATCACCAGCGGCAAGTCCTGAGTAGATTGGTCCTACAAAATCAGCAGGAACAGGTTTTGCTATCAATCCATTTGACCAGTAAAAATTATAATCAATTGTATTCTCAACTCCGCCCGTGAGGATAAAGGCGCGTGCTGCACCATTTGGTGGCACTCCGGAATTACACACAATGTTGTCCTGAACCTTTAAAGCCGATATGTCAACAGGTAATGGTGTAACCGTTGCATGCTCTACGTTATTAATGTAATTACATTCAATAAAATCAGGCGCAAGTTGTATTGGTGTTGGAACAGTGCTGCCATCATCATTCAAAACGATGTACAACTCAAAAGTTGATCCGGGACCACTTACAGCAGCATTGTTAACAGCAAATACATCATTGAGTGATAATGCGACAAGCGTTACGGTAATGGTATTCAGTTTGATAGCTCCGGCCAGATTGGGATTACCGCTATAAAATGTAATTGGTAAATCACCGCTAATTGGCGCATCGCCTTTGTTCTCTATTGAAAATGAAACCGTAAAATTCTGATCAGGACACGTAGGTGAATTAACAACCAATGAGTTATTAACAAAACCAAGATCGGGAGCAACGTTTACCTGACAACCTTTTGAATCCAAGTAAGGACTTTGATTTAAGAAGTTATTCAGTGGACGAGGAATAATATTTTGTCCAACCTTACAAGGCACTGCAGAGAATGCCAAATGATGTTTCTGTTGTACTCGTGGAATCGTTAAATCATTATTCACATTCACATTGAAGTAACCGTGTTGATTCCAAAGTCTTCGGGCAGGTACCCATGGTTCGCTGTTGGATTTAAATACGCGAACATGAGAATATTGTGAGTAGTTAATATTGCAAAAATTAGCAACAGCCAAGGCGTCATCAAAACCACAGGTAACGCAGATTTCGGTTGACCCGTCAGCATCCACATCGGCAACAATCGGGTACTCGCGATTGGTACGCGAAACACAGGCTTGTTGAGTATTAACTGATCCATCCTTACCGTTGATAATATAAATAAACTTTTCATCACGGTATACAATTTCGGATTCACCATCACCATTAAAATCGAACAAAGTACAACCAGTATAACCAGACGTCTCTTCATTTACCGGAACTCGCCACAGTAATGAAAAATCTTCCTTTAAGGCGTAGAGGAATTTACCTGACACGTAAGATGCATTCATTTTTCCATCCCCGTCAAGATCGGCAAGGTTAATACGACCTGTTCCGTTTTGCCATCCGTTTTTATAGAATGCACCGCTCGATGCCGGGCATCCTGCTACACTAAAAGTTCCTGCAATAGGATCGGAGAATGTTTTTACAGTATTGTTCTGAACATCCCAGAAAAAAACGGTGGTATTTGTGCCGTTCGCAATAGTAGAACCGGAAGCAATAACATCCAGAAATCCATCCAGATTATAATCGGCAACACTGGTAGCATTGAAAGGATAACGCACAAAATACGTTGGCTCTTTTTTGAACAGCGTGAGCGATCCAACATCCGCAGTGCGAGCACCTAAATTCACTTTGAAAATAGAAAGACCCATGACCAGTTCAAGTTTACCGTCATTGTCCATATCGACCGCCACTGGTCCGCCATTTAATTTGTTATAACCACCTGAAGTGGTGGTTGCAGATTTAACGATACGCACACCTGTATGAGCATCGAAGATTTCATCCTTCGCATAGAGTTCGACTTTTCCATCGCTGTCAAAATCAGCAAGGCCATAGTTAACAGGATCGTCCAATAATTTTTGAGCCGACTTCCAGATAAAATTCAGGTTACAATCGTACGCGTAGAGGAAGAATGAACCACCTTCTACTCCAAAGAAAAAAATCTCAGCACATCCATCGTTGTCTACGTTGGCAATGGCAATTTCCCACTGCGGTTCCCATGCTACTGTTGCCTGAGACTGAATAGTACCATCGTTACCATTCAATATAAATAACCGTTTTGTGTACCGGTTCATGGTAATAATTTCAGGAACGCCATCGCGATTCAAATCACCAATGGCCATACGCGAAAGGTGGTTGGTGGTCTCATTAGGCGATGAAAAATCCATCGTCATCGTAAATTTTTTGGATGGAGGGTCAGGCAATTGGCAGGCTGCATCGTTGCCTAGATAAAAGTCATCGCAAAGCGAATTGCTTGAACAATCTGAATCAAAACAGTCTATGAACCCATCTCCATCATCATCTAGATAGTTATTACATACTGTTTCTGGTGGAGGTGGAACGACTTGAGCAATCGCACTACTTGCAAGCAAAGTAAAACAAACGAGCAACAGTTGAAATAACCTCTTCATAGGTATAGTTAGTTAGGCAAAAATACGATAGATGTCCTTATGTGCATCTACTGTTTAATTTTACTCTGGGTAACCTTCGTAACCTGAAGGTGTAAGGTTTAAGCTTATATTAAATAGTCTGATTGGCTATTATCGATCAGCTGCCTTAAAGTGACGACCAACGACCATAAAGCACTAAAATCTGAATTTACCTAAGAATGGTAATTGTTCCCTTTCTAGGCTTGTTTTCTTCACCATCGCATCTAATTATATATTGATATGCACCATCTGGCAACGGCTTGCCATTGCCATTAAAGGTTCCATCCCAGTTATTCAAATAGGGTTTGCTATCAAAAACTTTTACCCCTTTATCATCATAAATAGTGATACGGCATTGGGGATATTGGTCAATTCCACTCACTATCCAAACGGGGTTGTCTGCATCGCCATTTGGCGAAAAGAAAATGCCGGGGATTAGTTTACTAACAATGGCTTCGCCTACCACATTCACGGTAACCGTACCCTCGTATGTGCAGTTTGCATCCGACCCAGTAACCGTATAAACAGTAGTAATGTCAGGAGTTGCCACCGGATTAGCAATACCAGCATTCGACAATGTTTCAGCGGGCGACCAAGTGTAGGTATTTAATCCGGAAGCACTTAGTTGCGATGTTTCACCTTCGTTGATTAATTCTGGTGTGGCACTGAGATTAAGGTCGGGGGCTACAAAAACTGAAATGATTTGCTCATCATTAAGTACACAACCATTGGTAGCTTTTACCTCAACTGTAACCGTGTCGGTTTTCGAAGCCTCAAATGTGATGGTTGGGTCGGTTGAACCGGTGCTCCATAAATATGTTGAAAAAGTCCCAACCTCCAACACAACGCTTTCGCCCTTGCAAAATTTATACTTACCATCTGGATTCGTTATGACTGCGGGAGTTGCGGGCGTAATCGTAATATCCTGACTTTTCATAACGGCACAGCTGTTGCCTTGATACGATACCGTCAGACTTACACTATATAAATTTGCATTTATGAAATTGTGAATTGGATTCTTATCGGTAGATGTTGGCGGATCGCTAAAGTTCCATGCGTAGAACGCAGTTGCCTGGCCATCGATTGTTGATTGATCCGTAAACTGAACATTTTGACCAGCACACGCTGTAAGAGGCGCAGTAAAATTAACAACAGGCTTGGTCACTACGGTGATCATAACGGTGTCAGAATTAACAGCCAAACAGCCAGGACTGGAGGGAGTTGCTTTTGCAAAATATGATCCATTCGCAGATGTCATGTACGAAGAGGTAACGGCTCCAGCAATAATGCCGGAGGTTTTCTCAAACCACTGATACGTAAAACCAGGAGGTGTTGGGCTAACCGAAAGCGATACATTACTGCCCTGACAAATTACTTGAGAACCAGGGCTAACGGTAAACTCAGGGACATCGTTTGCTTCCACCAGAGTAGATGTTTGCTGTGAAATACAGGATCCAAAAATAACATCAACAAAATATCGCCCTGCATTTTTCAATTGGAAGTTCGTAACAGGCGCAGGCGATGTTCCCGTCCCTGTATAATTATCTGGGCCTGTCCAAGTGTATTGTGTAGCACCTACATTAGTAACGCTTAGCTGTAGGGTGTTGCCAGGCCCCACACAAATTGGAGTATTGCTCGATGCTGTTGCTACGGGTCCTCCTGGACCTGCTACAAACACTGTAACTTTATTTGAAGGTATCGAACAACTTCCTCCTTCTGCAATAGCGGTTACGTCATAAACGCCACCGACCGTTACATTCAGGAATGCACTTGTACCCGATGACAAAAAAGCTCCATCTTTGTGCCACTCATAGGTGGTACCTCGGCTTACTGTTGCAAACAAAGCCAACGGAGTACCGGTACAAACTGTAATCGGACCAGTTGGAGTTACTTCAGGAGTCATGCACGTGCTGTTTCTAAAAATGGAAACTTTAGAGGCGGGTATTCCCAGGTTGTTATCATCAATACTGGTAAAGGCAATGTCGGGTTTACCGTCACCATCAACATCGCCAATTTTTGTGTGACGGTTAATAAAGGTTGTTGGTGCTATGGATTTGGTAAAAGACAAACTTCCAGTGGCACTTGTGTTATTTAGAATAGTTAGGGTTTTGGTGTTAACTGAAGCGACAACAATATCCGTTTTACCATCCCCATCAAGATCTCCGAAATCAAGCCCCCAAGGTCTATCTTCAGTTGCTACCGGAACAGGATTGGCTAATGCAATGGAGGTCAATGTGCTTTTGTTAAGGAAAATTGAAATAGCCGCATTCAGTAATTGCGTGACCGCAATGTCTTTCATACCATCAAAATCCAAATCGCCCATACGAATATTTACAACTGTTCCGGAAATGCTTTTTGTTATAACACTTCCAAGGTTAAAATTACCTGGGGTACTTTTGTTTTCTAAAATATAAAGATTACTTGTTCCTGTGATGAACTGACTCGTTACGATTTCAGGTCTAAAGTCACCATTCAAATCACCAATGGCAAGACCATCTGTGCTAGCAGCACCTGGTATGGTGATAATCAGGGGAACAGGATTAAAAGCAATTAAACCCAATGTGCTTATGTTGGGTAATACGATAACGTTGTTATTCTTAACATCCGTTATGATTAATTCCGGTTTTCCGTCTAAATCCAAGTCAGCAATTTCAACTCGTTTTGTTTTTTTGCCGATAAGTTTTATTTCTGTTTGCACGAAGGTGAAGCTACCCGTACCTGCACTGGTGTTTTGAAGTATAAAAACGCGATCCCCTGTCCCTGCTTCAGAGGCTACGATGTCTAGCTTACCATCACCATTTAAATCTCCACAGGTAATATGTAGGGATCTGGCACCTAGAGCGATTTGAATTTTCCCGAAGTTGACATTACCAACGCCCGAACTGGTGTTGGGAATAATATCCAAAAAAGTAGCATTGTCATTTGCTGCGGCAATGTCGACTTTCTTATCGCCATCAAAATCTCCCATACAAATATCATAGAGTCCACTCTCGGCCGGAAAATCAAACTGACCTTGTAAGTTCGCAGGATTAAAACCTAGAGCGCCACTAAAGCTTAACAGAAAAGATTCGCGTGAATACCCCGTAAGGCCTAAGATAATGTTAGTAACTGAAACATACTGATAGGTTGTACCCGCAGGTATGTTAACTTCCATTAACTGGTCAGTGACAAATTGAATGGAAGCTTTGGTTGCACCAAAAAAAACAGAAAGATTGGCCGCATTCGTACCGAAATTACTGCCCTTTAATGTAACGACTTCTGTCATGTTGCCGCTTACCTTATTCACTTCGCGGATAATGGGACGCTGCGCCATGGCCAAATGGCTACACAACAGCGCAATCACAAGAAAACCAGCGATTTTAAAGATATTAAACTGTATACTTTTCATCTTTCGATAAATGCATTTAACGCAACATTATGTAACCTAAACTCAAAGCCTATTTCGACCCTGTCACGACTAAAACTCGGGCATCTTTAAGCTTGGTATAATTCTTTAAATTCTTCGCCTCTTCGTTCGCCTCACCCTGCTTTGTTGTTTCCAGCAGATGCACATAATATTTCTTCTCCTTCTCGTAGTAGAAGATATCAGCATTGTATTTCTCGCCAATCAATTTCTTTTTATAGTTATCGGCTTGAGCAAAATCTGCGAATGCCCGGACTACAACAAAATATTTCTTCTTTGCAGACTCATCGCGATTGATGTTATCCGGATCCTCCACTGATTCCTGGAAGCGCGCGGTGTGATGCTCCGTTGGATTGGTTTTAAGTTGTGATCGAAGAACAGGTGCTACACGTTTAAATTTCTTCTGCTCCCCTAACCGAATGCCTAAAATAAAATCGTGGGTTCCTGAAGAAAATCCAGATTCGGGCTGGCTACCCGGTTCATATGAATAACCCAGTGTAAACCGCTGATAATTAAAACCAAGATTGCCCGTAAAACCATACGGTAATTTATAAGAAGCACCAAGCCAAAAATTTTCTGAAAGATTAATTTTTGCCAGCACTTCAAACTGGCTATTACCTGCAGCAGAATATTTGTAGTTAAGGTAAAACTCAAGCGGTGCGTTCGCTTCTTTTGTCTTGACACGCGACCGCATGCCTCCCTTCATTCGGCTCACAATTTTGCCTTCTACTTTTCTTCGGTAGTAAGCCGTAACAAAAATATTATCGAAAGGTGAAACATTTGTGCTTGCAAAATTGCTTGAACCGTTAAACGCTGGTGCAAAAAGTTGTGGAAGGGAAACACCAAAATTCAGGCCTGAAGCAGAGCGAAACAGCATACCAAAGTTAGCGACTGGCTGAATGTTATTCGAAAGGTATTTTGCTAATGCCGGATCGTTCAACACATTCGGATCCGTAATTTTTGAAACATCAATGCCATTCGAAATGGCCCCACCGGAAAGTCCAAAGAATAGCCAGTTTTTTTTGCTTATGGGAATACCATAGGCATATGAAAGTGTAATATCCGTGGTGTTTAAAATACCTCTTTTGTAGGATGATATTTTTCCACCAATACCAGATCGTGTCTCATTCAACAGCGTGTTAAAACTTAATGACGATAACACCGGTGCACCTTCCACTCCCGTCCATTGTTGACGATGAGTTAAGTATACATAACTGAAATCAGTAGCGGCTTCGGCTGGATTGTATAAGTAGGGGTTAACGTAAAAACTATTGTACACAGGATAATTCTGAGCATGTAAATCCATACTGCTCAGTGTTAGAATTGAGGCTATAAAAAAGTTAAAAAAGTAACGCATTCACATCCATTAATATGGGCAAAAGCAAAAAAGTCACTCAAAAAATCAGGCTCGCCACCTGTAACCAACCGCAAAAAAACAACCATCGGCTATGAGTGAACTACATCAGCTTAAAAAGTATGTTCACAGTTCTTTGCGAATATACACCGTTTTTTTGTTTTTATAGAATCGTTTGCATGCTTACCTTAGTGCATTCGTATAAATACGTTTAACCTTAAGAAGAACCTTTGCACTACGTGAAAGCCCCTATTGTCGCCTTTAGTTTGCTTCTGTTTTGTTCTTCGGCCGCATTTTCTCAAACTCCTGCCAAGCCAATTCCTGGAGTAAAGACTTCACAAATTTTGGTTGGACCAATTGCTGGCTTGAATTATTCATGGACATCTTTTGGCGATCGCGACCAGCGTAGCGAATACAGTGTGAAGCCCGTGCTCGGCTATCATGTAGGAGCGCACATTGCCTTCAAAGTTCGAAAAAGATTCTTCCTTCATACATCCATTGTGTACAGTACAAAAGGTAAAATCATAGATGGAAAGCTTGATCCACTTCTCCACAATAAAGTTACGTACAACTACATTGATGTGCCTATACTCTATACTGTTGACTTTAAAGCGAAGATTGGAAATAATCAGACCTTCAAATATTTTCTTGGCATTGGTCCAAATGTAAGTTACTGGCTAGGTGGCAAAGGAACACTCTTTAACAATGATCTAAATGAACGGGCTTTACCTGAACAGGATTATAAGATTGTTTTCAAAAAAGATATCAATACACTGGGTAATGATCGAATGAATGTAGAGACGCCTAACCGATTCCAACTCGGATTAGCTTTGACTGCAGGCTTCGATTTTGAGCCAACCGGGCTAAATAGAATTATGCTAAATGTACGATATGAATTAGGGCATAGTTATTTGAGCCGCACCAGTTCCGGTATTTTCCCAGTGACCCCAGCTACTTACCAGGATCCGCTTCAGGTAAGAAACCAGGGCTTCCGAATTTCTATAGCTTATCTTATTGATTTAAAGGTTGAGCAACGTAAAAAGGGTAAGAGCACGATTAAGAATAACAGAAAGTAGATTTACTTTTTCAATTCTGAAGGTAAAATAATTTTGCGCCTATCGAGTCTTTACTATCTCCTTCATCTTAAGAAAATTTAATCCTCCCTTGTCTAATACTCATCTCATGAAGGTAAAGTAGAATACCATCCTTCAAACCCACATCCGGCACAAGAATATTGCTGGCATGAGCCCACTCCATCACTTTAATATAAATATCGCTGGCTGGTATTATAACATCCGCCCGGTCAGGATTCATTTGTAATTTGTATATCCGTTCATCAATCGTAAAACTTTCAATCATGCCTTGAATTCCTTTCACTTTTTTCAAGGACATAGTTTTTCCCGGCTTCATTTTGCCAAGCTCGAAAATCTTACTGATGTTTCCTCCTGTTCCCACAGCAGTAACTTTTCCATAGTCCTTCTTCACATTGTCTTTCACCCAACGCTCCATATCTTCCCACATAACAGGTGAATCGTGATGCTCCAAAACGCGCACAGATCCAATCTTAAAAGAACGCGTTTTTATTTTTTTTCCGTGCGCATACAAGTTTAATTCTGTACTACCGCCACCAACATCAATATGCAGATAAGTATCATTCGCTAGGTAAGATGCTATCGCACGGTTAATGAGCTCCGCTTCCCGGTTGCCATCAATCACATTAATGGTAACTCCAAGTTCATCAAAAACCTGACTAACTAATTCAGCCCCATTTTCTGATTCACGCATGGCGGATGTCGCGCAAAACATATAATCGTCTACTTCATACAATTCCAGTAACAGCTTGTAGGCACGCATCAGCTTCTTGAAAGTTTGCATGCTTTTTTCGCTGATGCGATTCGTACCAAAAACATCATGACCAAGTCGCAAGGGAAAACGAACGTATTCCAACTTTTTAAAGACAGGAGGTGTCTGCTTATTAAGCACCGTTGAGATTTGTAAGCGGATGGCGTTAGAGCCTATGTCAATGGCAGCGAGTTTCAAAAGGTTGAGGATTAGGTAATGCAAAGATCATGAATTGATACCTTTTGAAGGTTAGTATTTTAATAAATTGAAGTTAAATTTTTAAAACGTTTCAGGATATGAAAAGAACACCGAACCCAATTCGATCACTCGCACTGATCCTTCTGATAAGTACTCTCCAGGGCTGTTATCTAAACAACACCGATTCATCCTTACGGAATTCAACTGTGCAAGGCTATAGACCGATATACGGAGCACTCGATGGTTCCGAAATTAAGTTTGTGGCTTCGCGAACGGTAAAGAATCCGGGTAAAATTTATGTATACGGTCAATACTTGCTGATCAACGAAATCAATCAAGGTATTCACGTATATGATAACCTTGATCCGGAAAAACCAACATCTCTGGGTTTTATTCAGCTGGTTGGTAATTCAGACATGGCCGTCAAGAACGACATACTGTATGCCGATCACATGGGAAACATTGTATCCCTGAACATTCAAGACTTTGAAAAAATTACACAGCAGGCATCGTTGCCATTACAAAACTGGAACTACGGAGTTCCTCCACCTGCCGGCTTTTATTTTGAATGCGCAGACTCTGAAAAAGGAGTTGTTGTAAGTTGGAAAAAATCTGAAATCAAAAACCCTTCCTGTTATGCCAATTACTAAAATAATACGCGCCCTATTCTATTCTGTTTTGCTAATCGCGTGTTCCGATTCAGGTACAGAAAGTTTAGACAACACCACTGGACAAGGTGGCTCTCTGACTCGCTTTGCTATTAGCGGAAATTACCTTTATGTAGTGGATCATAATGCCATTCAGGTTTTCAACACACAGAATAATACTTTTGAGAAAGTAAACTCTATTAATGTCAATTCGGGTCTTGAAACCATTTTCACTAAAGGAGATTACCTCTATTTAGGCGCGCAAGATGCGATGTATATCTATGGCATCTCAAACCCGGAATCACCATCGTTTATTTTCAGGTATTCTCACATCACTTCGTGCGATCCTGTTATTGTTCAAGGCAATCGGGCTTATGTAACACTTCGGTCAGGCACATTCTGCAATCGTGGATCAAATGCTTTAGAGATTCTTGATATCAGTAATCCAAATAATCCAACACTCATCGCTAATTATCCAATGACATCTCCTTACGGTTTGGGTATTGACGAAAATCTATTGTTTATATGTGAAGGATCCAGCGGATTAAAAGTATATGACATCAGCAATGAACAAAACATTCAATTACTAAAAGAAGTAAATGACATTGATGCTTATGATGTTATTCCACGAGATGGTTTATTAACCCTTACCGGTGAAGATGGAATCTTTCAATATCGCTACAATACTGAAACCGGTGATGTTAATTTAATCAGCACAATACCTGTTACGCGAGAGGAAATTTAAATGATACGCATCTTTTTTATTTTATTCTTAACTACAGGCTCCTGCTTCGCCCAGGATTCCATAAGGTTTGGTAAACTTATTCCGCGATCTGCTTTAAAGTTTGCTCCCGCTACACTTGCTAACTTTTATCCCACCTTAGAATTCTCTTACGAGCAAAAAATAGCAAGCCGCTTCTCCATACAAATTGGATATGGTCACGTGATAAAAATTGATAAAAGCTTTGATCCGGAATATCAAAATAAAAGAGGCTATAAGGGCAAAATAGAAATTCGTTATTATCTCATGCCTAGCCAAAAGTACAATTTGGTGTATTATGTGGCTCCGGCTGGTTATTGGAATGTTGTTGATTTCGATCGCGAAACATCTCAGCAGGAATGCTACGACCTGAGCTGCACTCATACTTTTACGCGATATTATAATTATGTTGTGAACTACCGCGAGCACGGTTTCACCTTGAAATTTGGCTTTGTTAAACATTTTACAAAATCCATTTTCATCGATGTGAATGGAGGATGGTCATTTCGTTACATTGATTATGATGAGCCTTTGATACCACCAGGCATTAATAATTTCTTCGTTGAAGATGCCTTTCTTTTTGGAAATATTCCCAAAGAGGAAGACTGGTTTACATTAACTCCCCTTATTGGGTTTCGGGTTGGTTATCGTTTCAGATAATTGTTTTTGTAGTCTCATCGCTATTGATTTTCTTTGCATCACTTATCCAGAAAGACCGAGGGTTTGGGCCCTGTGACGTCTTAGCATCCTATCCCTCATCCGTTTGCGGGATGTTGTGCTAAATCCCATCTCGCCAAAAGGCGGGAAAAGATAAGTAACCCACCATTACAGGGCTCTCTGGATAATAAACAAAGGAGGGCGCTATGAAAATCGAAGACATTTTAAAGGAACGAATTCTTATTCTGGATGGTGCTATGGGCACCATGATTCAACGTCACGTTCTTACCGAAGAAGACTTTCGCGGTGAACGGTTTAAAAATCACAAGTCTCCACTAAAGGGTAACAATGATCTCTTGTCAATCACCAGACCTGATATCATAAAGGACATCCACGCGCAATATTTTGCAGCAGGAGCCGACATTGCTGAGACCAATACCTTCAGTGGAACAACAATTGCGCAGGCAGACTATCATTTAGAAGATGCTGTTTATGATTTAAATTATCAATCAGCAAAAATCGCCAAGGAGGTTGCTGATGAATTTACCAAACGTGAGCCACACAAACCCCGCTTTGTTGCTGGTGCCATGGGCCCTACCAATAAAACAGCATCCCTTTCTCCGGACGTGAACAATCCGGGCTACCGAGCCATTACATTTGATCAGCTTGTAGTTGCCTTCAAACAACAAGCCCAGGCGTTGATGGATGGTGGTGTTGATATATTACTTCTCGAAACCATTATCGATACATTGAATGTGAAGGCTGCTCTGTTTGCAATACAAGAACTCTTTGATGAAACTGGCAAAGAACTTCCTATAATGGTGTCTGGAACAATTACCGATGCCAGTGGAAGAACATTATCAGGACAAACAACTGAAGCATTCTTAATTTCAGTTTCGCATGTTCCATTGTTAAGCATCGGATTGAACTGCGCATTGGGTGCAGCTTTACTTCGCCCCTATTTACAGGTATTAAGCGAAAAGGCTCCATTCTTCGTTAGTGCATATCCAAATGCAGGGTTACCTAACGAGTTTGGACAATACGATGAAACTGCTGAACAGATGGGCTCGCAAGTTGAAGAGTTCCTTAAAGATGGCCTGGTAAATATTTTAGGAGGATGCTGTGGAACTACACCCGATCACATTAAGCGAATAGCCCAGCTCGCATCAAAGTACAAACCAAGAGTAGTACAAACAGAAGAGAATTTAGAATCTGTTATTTAGAGCTAAAGTAAAACAACTTAGTGACCACTTAGTGTCTTCGTGACTCAGTGGCAAAAAAAAGAATTTAAAAGTGTCAGATATAAAATGGATTATCGATTAAAGTTAAGCGGCCTTGAAGCGATTGAGATTACACCTCAATCGAACTTTGTCAATATTGGTGAACGCACCAACGTTACAGGTTCAGCTAAATTTTTGAAGCTTATCAAAGAAGATAATTTTGATGAAGCCCTTACTGTCGCATTGGATCAGGTACGCGGTGGGGCACAGGTAATCGATGTCAACATGGACGAAGGTATGCTTGATTCACAAGCTGCCATGGTGAAGTATTTAAATCTCATGGCATCAGAACCTGAGATTTCGCGAATCCCCGTTATGATCGACTCATCCAAATGGGAAGTGATCGAAGCTGGATTAAAATGCATTCAAGGCAAAGGCATTGTAAACTCCATCAGCATGAAGGCTGGTGTGGATGAGTTTAAGCGTCAGGCCAAATTAGTAAAGCGCTATGGTGCAGCTGTTGTTGTCATGGCCTTTGACGAACAAGGACAAGCTGATACATACGACAAACGAATTTCGATTTGCAAACGCGCATACGACATTCTGGTGAATGAAGTGAAATTTCCTGCGCAGGATATCATCTTCGATCCAAATATTTTTCCAGTTGCCACCGGTATTGAAGAACATCGAAACTATGCCGTTGATTTCTTCAAAGCCACAAAATGGATTCGTGAAAATCTTCCTCATGCCCATGTGAGTGGTGGTGTTAGTAATGTATCCTTCAGCTTTCGTGGAAATCAAAAAGTTCGCGAAGCAATGCACTCTGCATTTCTCTACCATGCCATTCAAAATGGTATGGACATGGGGATCGTAAACCCAACCATGTTGGAAGTGTATAGCAACATTGATAAAGATTTACTTGAGCGTGTTGAAGATGTATTGCTGAACAGAAGGGAAGATGCCACTGAACGTTTATTGGATTTTGCTGAAACCGTTAAAGGTTCAGCCAAGAAAAAAGAAGTTGATGATGAATGGCGCAAAGGAACCATCGAAGAACGATTAACTCACGCCCTCGTGCGTGGTGTTATTGATTTCATTGATGTGGACACTGAAGAAGCGCGATTAAAATATGGAAGACCACTCAATGTAATTGAAGGTCCGTTAATGGCCGGCATGAGTGTAGTGGGTGATTTATTCGGTGCAGGAAAAATGTTTTTACCTCAGGTGGTAAAGAGCGCTCGGGTAATGAAAAAATCCGTTGCTTACCTGGAGCCATTTCTTGAAGAAGAAAAATTAGCAGCAAAGAATCGATTCTTAGAATCCGGAAATGCTGAAGATGAAAAGAGCGGAGCGAAGCAAAATCCTAAAATATTACTCGCAACCGTAAAAGGTGACGTTCATGACATCGGTAAAAATATTGTAGGCGTTGTATTAGCCTGTAATAATTACGATGTAGTGGATCTCGGTGTAATGGTTCCTACTGAAAAAATTATTGAAGCAGCAAAACGCGAGAAGGTAGATATTATCGGATTGAGCGGATTGATTACACCCTCACTCGATGAGATGGTGCACGTAGCAAAAGAAATGCAACGTGAAAAGATGACATTGCCCTTATTGATTGGCGGTGCTACAACTTCACGAATTCATACTGCTGTTAAAATTGATCCGGTTTATGACGGTCCGGTTGTGCATGTATTAGATGCTTCGCGAAGTGTTCCGGTTGCCAGCGAATTTGTCAATCAGGACACATTCGCTGGAATTAAAGTGCGGTTCAAGAAGGAGTATGAAAAAATGCGATCTGATTATGAAGGTCGCAAGCAAGAAAAGAATTACATCACACTTGAAGAAGCTAGAAAAAATAAAACCAAAATTGATTGGGCTTCATCTGTGATAACAAAGCCAAAGTTTTTAGGTAACAGAATTCTTACAAACTATCCATTAGAAGAAATCAGGAAATACATTGACTGGACTCCATTCTTTCAAACCTGGATGTTGGCCGGAAGGTATCCTGGCATTTTGAAAGACAGCGTGGTTGGCGTTGAAGCTCAGAAACTTTTTGATGATGCTCAGATCATGATGGATCAAATCATTAAAGACAAGAGTCTGCAAGCCAATGGTGTATTTGGATTCTATCCTGCGTCACGAACAGAGAAGGATGATGTAACACTCTTCCATCCTGTGGATTCAAAAAAACAATTTTCAGAATTCCATTTTCTTCGTCAGCAAAACAAAAAGGCTAAAGATTTACCGAACTTTTGTTTGGCTGATTTTATCGCACCTGCAACCGAAGGAAAAGAAGATTACATCGGCATGTTTGCTGTAACCGCTGGTCTTGGAATTGAAAAACTATTGGAGAAATTCAAAGCTGATCATGATGATTACTCTGATATCATGGTGAAAGCTTTAGCAGATCGCTTGGCAGAAGCTTTTGCAGAATGTCTTCACGAAAAAGTACGAAGAGAATTCTGGGGGTATGCTACAAATGAAAAGCTAAGCAATGATGAAATGATTGAAGAAAAGTATCAGGGTATTCGTCCAGCCCCTGGATACCCTGCTTGTCCTGATCATACCGAAAAGAAAATACTTTTTGAAATTCTTGATGCTGAGAAAAAAGTGGGTATCAAATTGACAGAGTCATATGCAATGTATCCTGCGTCTTCTGTAAGTGGATTCTATTTTTCTCATCCCGATTCAAAATATTTTGGGCTCGGTAAAATCGAAAAGGATCAAGTCATTGAATATGCTGAACGCAAAGGAATGAAGTTGGAAGAAATTGAACGATGGCTCGCACCAAACCTTAGCTACGATATTTAATCTTAGAACAAATATTTAAAGTCCCTTATAAAGTAAAGAAATGAAGGTCACGGAACACTTAAAAAACGCCAACGGAAAAACGTTGTTTACAATTGAGATTCTTCCCCCCTTAAAAGGTGAGAACATCAAAACACTTTTTAGCAATATCGATCCGTTGATGGAATTCAAACCTCCATTCATTGACGTTACCTACCATCGTGAGGAATTTGTTTATCGTAAAAAAGACGGTGAACTATTGGAGAAAAGTACAACCCGCAAGCGTCCCGGAACAGTAGGTATTTGCGCGGCTATTCAAAATCATTACAAAGTTGATACTGTACCGCATATCATTTGTGGTGGCTTTAGCAAAGAAGAAACAGAGAATGCTTTGATTGATCTTAACTTCCTTGGTGTTGACAATGTGTTATTACTTCAAGGTGACGCGATAAAAAGCGAATCAAAATTTGTTGCTGAACCGGATGGACATAAATATGCTTCTGAATTGTTGGAGCAAGTTGTGAAGATGAACAATGGAATTTATTTGGATGACGAATTACAAACACCTTCACCAACTACTTTCTGTATTGGCGTAGCCGGATATCCAGAAAAACATTTCAATGCTCCTAACCTGAAAGCAGATATTAAATATCTAAAACTTAAAGTGGACATGGGTGCGGAATACATTGTTACCCAAATGTTCTTTGATAATAAAAAGTATTTTGATTTTGTAGATAAATGTCGTGAAGCAGGAATTAATGTTCCTATTATTCCAGGTATTAAACCACTAACAGGTAAAGGACAACTAACGGTACTACCTAAAACTTTTCATATCGATATTCCAGAGGAGCTTTCTGATGAAGCGGAGAAGTGTAAAGATAATACATCATTGAAAGAGATAGGTATTAAGTGGTGCATTCAACAATCAAAAGAGTTGATTAAGAAAGGTGTACCCACCCTTCATTTTTATTCCATGGGCAAGTCTGATCCAATCTACAGAATTGCTAAAGAATTGTTTTGATTTATTTCCCAGTGAACTTAGGTTTCCGTTTTTCCAGAAAAGCGGAAACACCTTCTTTGTAATCAGCAGAACTTCCGGCTATTTCCTGACAGTATGCTTCATAGTCAAGCATCTCGTCTAAGCTTGATATTGTTGCTTTGCCCAACATCTTTTTAATCAACCCAACTGATTTGGTTGGAGCATTCGCAAAATAATCGGTGTAATCTTTCACCACTGCCTCCAATTGATCAGCAGCAACAACTTTATTAATCAAACCTAATGCCTCAGCTTCTTTCGCTTTTATGCGTGAGCCCATGCTACATAACTCAAATGCTTTCGCCATTCCAATAAGTCGAGGCAAAAAATATGACGAACCTGAGTCAGGTACTAATCCTATATTAATAAACACTTCGATTAACGTAGCTTCTTCCGATGCTACAATAATATCACATGCAAGTGCAAGCGAACATCCGGCACCTGCGGCAACACCATTCAAGCGACAAACAATTGGTTTTGGTAAATTTCGCATGGCACGAATAATTGGATTGTATCGCTTGGTCAACGAATCCATGAACGATCTTTTTTCATTTCCGGAAGCCGCCTTCAAATCCTGACCTGAACAAAATGCTTTTCCCTCGCCTGTTAACACTACAACACGAACAGTATCATCTTTTGAAACCGTCTTTAACGCATCCTGAAGTTCATAAGTAATTTCATCGTTCAATGCATTATAAACATCCGGACGATTTAAGGTAATGGTAGCAACACCATTATCGAGATTATATTTGAGGAAAGAGTAACTCATCGCATTGAATTTTATTTTTATTGACTCGGGATTCTTTGTGACTTAGTGTCTTTGTGGCAAAGGGGTGCACTTAAATTTCAGCCACAAGGACACGAGGGCACGAAGTTTCACAAAGATATAGTAAACAGTGATTTGATTTTTGAATCAAGAACTTCAGAATAAAATTATCATTCCGGCAAAAGCCGTAAGGAGGCCCAATATACTTCCAAACATTACTTCACGTGGCGTATGTGCGTTCAATTTTAACCTTGCCGACATTATTGCTCCTGTTATTACAATAATAACCAGTGTCGGATAAAATAAAGTGTTGTCTTCAAGCACTTTATTCAATGGTATCAAAATACCGAGCATGCCCCACGCTGCTAAACTATGTACGCTGATTTTATAAAAGAATGTCGTGAGCGTGGCAACCAGGACAAGCGCATCAATGATGATTAAAAACTTAAGAAGGTTATCGTGAAATCCAATGCGTGGTTTTGTATAAAACAAATAGGTAACACCAATGTAAAGTATACTGATAAAGATGAAGGGTAAGATGCGTTCTCTTCTTTCCTTCATTTCCAGTGTCTTAATTGTGCCCATCATTCTGAACATGCCAACATTCAATGCGGGCAAAACAAATGTCACGCAAAAGATAAGAAGTAGGAAGGTAAGATGACCTTCTGACTTTAATGGTTCAAGCGCAACAGGGAATAAAAGAATAAAGAGAGAAAATAAATAGGTAGCCAATAACAACGGATGAAACACAATAGAAACAATACGCGCCAGTAAATTCACCTTATAACTCTTTTCGTAATCTGGCTACTGGAATATTGAGTTGTTCGCGATACTTCGCTACAGTTCTTCTCGCAATGTTATAACCCTTTTCATTTAAGATCGTTTCCAGTTTATCATCGGAGAAGGGTTTGTCTTTATCTTCGCTCTCGATAATATCCTTAATGATTTGTTTCACCTCACGACTACTTACCTCTTCACCTGAATCAGTAGCAATACCTTCAGAAAAGAAATGCTTCAGAGGAAAAATTCCAAAATCAGTTTGCACTGCTTTGCTACTGGCAACACGCGAAACAGTAGATATATCCATATTGATCATGCTCGCAATGTCTTTCAAGATCATGGGCTTGAGCTTAGTCTCATCTCCTTCCTGAAAGAATTCATTTTGAAATTCAACGATCGCACTCATCGTTCTCAGAAGTGTTTGCTGACGTTGCTTAATCGCATCAATAAACCATTTCGCTGCATCTAACTTTTGCTTAACGAACGTAACAGCTTCTTTTAGCTTCTTATCTTTTTTATTTCCCTTGTCGTATGCTTTGAACATATCGATGTAGGATCTGCTCACACGAAGTTCAGGTGCATTGCGACTGTTCAGCGCAAGCTCCAGCTTACCATTATTATTTGTGAGAATATAATCCGGAATAATGTATTGATTTTTTGCACCTTGTGACCCGACACTCCCTCCGCCCGGCTTAGGATTTAATTTTACAATCAACTCCATTGCGTCACGCACAAAATCCTCGTCTTCTGTATCGAGCTTCTTCTGGATTTTTTGATAGTGCTTCTTTGTAAACTCTTCATAACAATCGGTAATGATGCGTATAGCAACTGCCACATCAATATCATGACCATTGTCCATGCGCTCCAATTGAAGCAACAAACATTCTTGCAGCGTTCTGGCTGCAATCCCCGGAGGATCAAAAGTTTGTATTTTCTTTAAAACCGACTCTACCTCTTCAACAGTGGTGTCTATGCCTTGAGAAAAGGCCATATCGTTGGTAATCGCATCCAGGTCCCTTCTTATGTATCCATCACTTTCAATGCTGCCAACTAATTGCTTACCGATAGCATATTGTTTTTCATCCAGGCCCAGAAATTCCAATTGATCCATCAACTGCTCATGTAACGAAGACGACATTGGTATTGGCATTTCACGGTCTTCTCCATCATCGCCATCACCTTGCATTTTGTAACCGCTATAGTCCTCATCACCCAGATAATCCTTTATATCAACATCACCATCGCCCTCTGCTTCGCTGGTTATTGTCTCCTGAGATTCGGATTCAGGTGATTCACCCTCCTCATTGCTCTCTTCTGGTTTCTCCTGATCCTCGCCCTCCTCTAAGGCTGGATTAATTTCCATCTCCTCCTCAATGCGTGTTTCAAGCTCGGCCGTAGGCACCTGAAGCAACTTGATAAATTGAATCTGCTGAGGTGATAACTTTTGCTGAAGATTCTGGCTTAAGCCAAGTTTTTGCATGGAGGATATCCTTTTAGTTAATGGACAAAGTTAAAAAAATAGTCAATAGTCGAGCGATCAGTTTTTGTGCCAAATTATTTTTTGAATGCGGATCCAGTTCAATTTAGACTATGAAATGAGCCGGGATTTTTCGTTTTTTGCGGGCGCTCTGGGGGGCGGTTATCAGTTAATCGTTTTTGGTTAGTAGTTCAACGCTACAATAACCAATTTAACACCATTAACCGATAACGTTTGACTATTAACAGAACAAGGATGAAAAGGACTAAGATCAAGGAATTACTTCAAACGCAGCCTGCCGGACAAACGGTTACGGCCAGTGGGTGGGTACGCACCTTTCGCAACAATCAATTTATAGCCCTTAATGATGGGTCGACTATACAAAATATTCAGGCTGTTGTTGACTTCGCCAATACGGACGAAGTTCTTTTGAAGCGTGTAACAACGGGTGCTTGTATTTCCGTTACCGGAGAATTGATCGCCTCTCCTGCCAAAGGACAATCGGTTGAATTAAAAGTAAAAACACTCGAAATACTGGGAGATAGTGACGCTGAAAAGTTTCCGCTTCAGCCGAAAAAACACTCACTTGAGTTTCTTCGGGAGATTGCTCACTTACGATCGCGCACGAACACAGTCAGTGCTGTGATGCGCGTGCGACACGCAATGGCTTTCGCTGTACATAAGTTCTTTAACGATAAAGGTTTCTTCTATATCCACACGCCTATCATTACTGGCTCGGATGCTGAAGGTGCCGGAGATATGTTTCGGGTAACTACTCTTGATGCAAAAAATCCTCCTCTTACTGAGACTGGAGAGATTAACTACAAAGAAGATTTCTTTGGCAAAGAAACGAATCTGACTGTTTCCGGTCAGTTGGAAGGTGAGACGTATGCATTGGCATTAGGCGAGATCTATACTTTCGGACCTACCTTCCGTGCAGAAAATTCAAACACAACACGTCACCTCGCTGAGTTCTGGATGATTGAACCGGAGATGTCATTTTATGACATCAATGATAACATGCAACTCGCTCAGGAGTTTCTTCAATACTTAGTGCGTTATGCATTGGAGAATTGCGCTGAAGATCTTGACTTCCTAAATAAACGCGCATTGGAAGAGGATCAAACTAAACCTCAGGAACAACGCAGTGAACTCGGATTGTTAGATCGTTTAAAGTTTGTGGCTGAAAATGATTTTCAACGCCTTTCTTATACAGAAGCAATCGAGATATTAAAGAACTCTACTCCGAATAAGAAAAAGAAATTTCAATACCTTATTGATGCATGGGGTGTCGATCTTCAATCAGAGCATGAGCGATACCTGGTTGAAAAACATTTTAAGAAGCCAGTTATCCTCTACAACTATCCGGCAGAGATAAAAGCATTCTACATGCGCCAGAATGAAGACGGCAAAACCGTTGCCGCGATGGATGTTCTATTCCCAGGCATTGGAGAAATTATTGGAGGCTCTCAGCGTGAAGAACGTTATGATCGCTTAATGAATCGCGTGCGCGAATTGCACTTGCCTGAAAAAGATTTGTGGTGGTACCTTGATCTTAGAAAGTTTGGTTCTGCACCGCACAGTGGTTTTGGTTTAGGCTTCGAACGTCTTATTCAATTTGTAAGCGGTATGTCGAACATACGCGATGTAATTGCGTATCCGCGCTATCCGGGTAATGCTGAGTTCTAGTTTTGGTAATCGGTGGATGGTAATCGGTTATCCAAAAAATCTATAATCACACATCAAGCCTAGCGCTTCTTAAACGCGAGCAAAGGTATTTTACTTTGAAACGCCATCTTGCGTGTCACGCTGCGGTAGAAAACCTTTTCGTAGAAAGTTGGGTCGTGGGTAAACATGGCTAGTAAATCGGCATTGATACTTTCAACATAGTTTTCAATTGCATCATCTACATCATTGCTCACCACTACGTGTCCAATTAGATTCTTATAACCCGACTTGCTTACAAATCCAGCAATCTTGGCTGCAATCGTTTCGACATTTTTTTGAACACTGGTAATATGTATAAGGTGCACTGTTGAACCGAATCCTTCCAGGTAAGGCAATAATGTTTTGATTTCTTTTTCAATATGCTTCAGATCGGTAGCATACACAACGTTTTTAAAATTTTTGAATTCGCCAAATTCAGGCACCGCTAATACAGGTACACTACTCTCCTCAATCACTGAGGCAGTATTACTACCCATCACATATTTTTTCAAACCGCTCGCACCTCGGGTACCCATCACAATTAAATTCGCGTCCGTCTTCTTCGCTTCCTTTTTTAGTGTATCGGTAAACGAAGCACCTTTCACAATCTTGATCGAAATGGGATGAGTAGACTTACTCCCCTTCGAAACCTTTTGCACAAGCTTTTCCATATTCGCTTTTGCTTCTTCAATCAATTCTTTTTCAACCGCTTTAAACTCGTCTTGCATAGTCGCCCTTACAGGTTCAACCATACTTACCACGTGGAGCAAAGTGATGTTTCCATCCGATTTATTTGCAATTTTTATAGCGTATTGAATGGCTACCTTTGATAAATCTGACAGATCGGTTGGGACTAAAATGTTGAGCATGGCTTTGTTTTTATTCCGACTAAATTAAGGCTTTTTAGTCATCTTCTTTAATCTTAATTTTCAGCTTTTCTCATCTTATGAAAACAGACCAATGCCATATTACCAAACAGAAACTTCCTTTAACTCAATTAGTGCATGGCGGGAGTATTCGTGATGGTCTTTTAAAGCTAATTCTGAAAGAACATCCCGACTTTAAGCCCAACAACTACATTTCGGTTGATGAGCTTAATGTGTATCGTAAAAAATACGTGGAGTCCGTTTTAAAAGAAGAAGTTGGTGAATTGTCTCATCTGGAGCAGGAAGTTGTTAAAAGCATAAACGAGAAAGAACTGATATCCGAAAACATTGAATCAAAAATTGATGCAGAGCTTAAAGTAGGTGATCGGGTCGCAGATAAAATCGCAACGTTTGGAGGTAGCTGGACTTTCATCATATCCTTCTTCACTTTTATTCTCGTTTGGATCGGAGGGAATATTTATTTGCTCACATCAAAACCATTCGATCCTTATCCTTTCATTTTACTCAACCTGCTTCTCTCCTGTTTGGCGGCCATTCAAGCTCCGATCATTATGATGAGCCAGAATCGAAAAGAAACAAAAGACAGACAACGTTCGGAACATGATTATATGATCAACCTTAAGGCAGAGTTGGAAATCAGGCAACTTCATGAAAAGATTGATCACATGATCCTTCAACAAAATCAACGCCTTCTCGAAATACAACAACTTCAAGTTGATTTGATGGAAGACATTCTCACGCGATTAAATCACAAAGACAAATAATAAAATAAATGAAGAACAGAACTTTTGCCAGCGATAACTATGCAGGTGTGCATCCGGAAGTTATGAGCGCTTTACTCCGCGCGAATCACGGTCATGCCGGATCGTATGGTACAGATGAATACACCGAACGCGCAACTCAAAAATTCAAATCTCTTTTTGGTGAACCAACATCCGTATACTTCGCGTATAACGGAACAGGAGCAAATGTTTTGGCATTAAGTGCGCTTACCCATTCGTTCAACTCCATCATTTGTTCAGATCTCGCTCACATTAATGTTGATGAATCAACTGCACCCGAAAAGTTTACAGGATGCAAATTGATTACGATACCAACAAAAGACGGTAAGATCTATCCAGATCAGATCGAAGAAAAAATCCAACGCATCGATGATCAACATCATCCTCAGGCAAAAGTGATTTCGATATCACAGTCTACTGAATATGCAACTATCTATACTGTTGCAGAAGTTAAAGCAATTGCTGCTGTTGCCAAAAAACATAATCTATTCTTCCACATGGATGGCTCACGGATTGCAAATGCTGCCGTAAGTTTAAAAGAAGATTTCAGATCGTTTACGAGCGATGCTGGTGTTGATGTATTATCCTTTGGTGGGACAAAGAATGGAATGATGTTCGGTGAAGTTGTTTTGTTTTTCAATCCTGAACTTGCCAAACACATGAAATACATTCGGAAACAAGGAATGCAGCTTCATTCGAAAATGCGTTTCATTAGTGCGCAGTTCGAAGCGCTGTTAAGCAACGATCTATGGAATAAGAATGCAGAGCATTCAAACCGTATGGCCAAACTTTTGGAAATTGAACTACGAAAGAATAAATCGGTTTCCATTACACAAAAAGTAGAAGCCAATGGTGTTTTTGCCGTCATGCCTCCTTCCATTATTCCTGCCTTACAGGAAGAACATTTCTTTTACGTGTGGAATGATAAACTATCAGAAGCCCGATTAATGTGTTCATTTGATACCACCGAAGAAGACATCCAAAGTTTTTCTAAAAAGCTGCAGGAGTTGACAGCAACACTATGAAGGATTTGTTCTTGCTGAGCGGGCTTGGTGCAGACAAAAGAGTTTTTGATTTTCTGGATTTTGGAGAATACAATGTACATCACATTGTTTGGATCAATCCACTGGAGAATGAAACGATTCAAGAATACGCCAGAAGACTGTGCAATCAAATTCATATTTCAAATCCAATTTTGATTGGTGTTTCGTTTGGTGGGATGATCGCGATGGAAATCGGGAAGATTATTAAAACAGAAAAGATTATTTTGATCTCTTCAGCACGAACAAAAAAGGATATTCCTCAATCCTTCAAATTGACTGGGCGATTAAAATTACATTACACAATTCCGCCATCATTCATTGCGAACAACAATCCGGTAACGAATTGGCTTTTTGGGGCAAAGACTGCATCAGAAAAAGAATTATTGAGCTCAATACTCAAAGATACCGATGTTCAATTTTCAAACTGGGCAATAGAAAAGATTGTGAGATGGGATAATGTAGAACCTCTTCAAAACGTTACGCAAATACACGGAACTAAAGACAAAACACTACCTTTTAAAGAAGCAAAGTTTGTGATCGATGGAGGAGAACATTTGATGATTGTAAACCGGGCCGATGAAGTAAGTAGGGCGATTAAGAATGCGCTTACAGACTAGCGTTTCAAGAACTTATAGGTGCCTCTGAATTTGCTGAAGTCATCCTTTACAGCAATCAAATAATAACCCGGAGATAGATCCTTCACTTTTACTTTGAGTTCGTGTTCGTCAACTACTTCAACTTCAACCTGCATTTCGTTGCCGATAATATTGTGAAGGGTAAGTTTAAGAAGGCTCATTTCAACCTGCTCATTTCGGATATGAATATAGTCGGTTGTAGGATTTGGAAAAATCTGAAATGCTTTAGTAGGGTCAGTTACTGCACGGTCGGGTAAGGAAGCGTATTCACTATGAGACTGTGTCCATCCAACAGATGTTGTAAAGCTTAAGGCGAATATTAGTAAGTAAAGAATCGATTTCATAATGTAACCTCCAGTGCTGTTTAACGACAAATATCGAACCAAGGTTGGCCGGATTTCCGTCTTGTTTGCGTTTAGATGCAAAACCTGGCCAAAAGGTTTAAACCCAAGAGAATATTTTAATGAATATATCGTTTTAATCTCCCTTTCATGCTGTCAATCGAAAAATTCTCTAAGGGCTATTCAGGTATTAATGTAATTTCTATCGAGTCATTGAGGCTGTCTTCCGGTATTTATTGGATTAAAGGAGAGAACGGTTCAGGGAAAACTACCTTCTTCAAATCGTTGGCAGGTTTACATCCTTGTGAAGGGCAGATTCAGTTTGATGATGGCATTGACCTCCATAAGAACCCCATTCCATTTCGAAATCGGGTGAATTATAGCGAGGCTGAACCGCTTTATCCCGGCTTTCTCACCTCAAAAGATTTGATTCGGTTTATCGGCAAAACAAAAGGCGCAAATCAAAAGCAACAGGATTTTTTTGTTGAGCAGTTTAATATGAGCAGCTATTTCGAAAAGCCCTGCGAAACCTATTCCAGTGGCATGTTGAAGAAGCTTTCGCTCGCCATTGCTTTTCTGGGTTCCCCTAAGCTCATCATACTGGATGAGCCCCTCATTACATTAGACATACAAGCTCGAAGCGTTCTCCTTCAGATTATGGAAAACTATATCCAGCAACATGATGTCACTTTCCTTTTATCATCGCACCAGGCATTGGAATCAACTGATTTAAAAGTGAACGAGACTTTCATAATAGAGAATAAAACATTGGTGAAAGGATGAAGATTATCTTTTCCATATTACAGCGCGTACTGGTTCGGGAATTTTATCGCGCCAATGCCGGGTTGTTCTTTCTGGTGATTGGGATTGGTGCTGGTTTCATGCGAAGCTATGAACACATTGCACTTGCTGAATTCTTTTCAGCCTCACCAACACTCATGCTCGTCCCCATTTTAGTCTGGGCGATCTACACCTTTAACGTAATGAAATTCAATCGCGATATTCTGAAACGAAAAGAGAACGAATTTATATTTCACATTACGCTTCTTCCTCCGTCACAAAAATGGATTGGTCTCATTATCACATTATTCTACCAACTTCTTCCGGCAATTCTTTATGGAATGTTTTTGATGGCTTTTGCAATCAAGAATGATTTCATGGATACGCTTCTCATGATCTTCGCTTCATTGTTACTTTTAGTTTTTATAGGCTCATTCGCTCTATCGCATGCTTTGCACAATCCCAATCAGGAAAAGAAAACCGGAGCGTTTGCAAAGTTTTTAAATGTATCTGTCACGAAACCCTATCCTTTGTTTTTTCCTGAGTGGATTGCCAGACGAGAACCATTAATGCTTTTCGGAACAAAGATCTTTAGTAGTTTGATCCTTCTTGGTGTTACCCAACTTTACAAAACGGACGTTTATGATCTGCGCCTTTTGGGATTGGGTATTGTAATTGCATTCTCTGCACAAGTTGTTTTGGTTTGGGAACTACATCGGTTTGATAATTTTCATTTTCCCTTAAACCGAAATCTTCCAACTCCTTTCGCACAACGACTATTCTATTTCTTGTGCACGCTTATTATCCTTATCATTCCAGAATTGGGTATGATGATTAAAAACTTTCCGATTGAATTCAAAAGTTTAGATATTATTTTATCTGTTCTTTTTGCTCTAAGCATCCCCGTTTTCTTTTATGGAGTGCTTTACATTAAGGATCGTGATCAGGAAAAATTTATGCCCTTCGTTTTTTTCTTTTCCATTATCTGGATTTTGTTGGTATTATTTAAAATACCATTGTGGTTAATTGGAAGTGCTAACCTTGTTATCGGCTTAACTTGCCTGAAGAAATTCTACTATTCATTTGAATATATTTCAAAAGCAGAAAGTTGAGGTAATTAAAAATCCACGCAGTGTTGAATCAAATCCGAAATCTCTTTGTGAAACTTGGTGTCCTTGTGTCTTAGTGGCTACATCTTGCCTCAAGGGCTCTAAGTCATAAAGAAACACGATGGCGCACTAGACAATCTTACCATTCAAAACAACCTGATCGATTAATGTTCCACCAAAACAATAAGGTAGGTAAGCGATAGATGGAATTGATTTCGTAACAAACACATTAGCAACCTTTCCAACAGCAATACTTCCATGAGACGTGCTTAACTCAAGGGCATGCGCTGTATTTATTGTAGCAGCATTAATTGCTTCTTCGGGTGTCATCTTCATTTTAATGCAGGCAAGCGAAAGCATAAGCATCATATTTCCGCTTGGTGCACTTCCTGGATTATAGTCAGATGCGATAGCAAGAGACAAACCAGCATCCAACATTTTGCGTGCCGGTGGAAATGGCAGGCCGAGAAAAAATGCTGCACCTGGCAATGCGGTTGGTATTACATTACTGTTCTTTAGCAATTGAATTTCCTCTTCTCCGATATTTTCTAAGTGATCAACACTCAATGCATTTGTCTTTACCCCTATTTGTACACCGCCTGAATTATGGAGTTGGTTTGCGTGAATGCGTGGCTTCATTCCAAATCGCTTTCCTTCCTCCACAATCCGTTCCGTTTCTTCCGGATTAAAAAAACCTTCTTCACAAAACACATCAATATAATCTGCTAGTTTCTCCGCCGCTACTGCGGGAATCATTTCCTGAATAATCAATTTAATGTAATCAGCCTTATTGAAATATTTTGGAACAGCATGCGCTCCTAGAAAGGTAGTCTTTACAGTCAGAGGAGTTTCTATTCCAATTCGCCTCGCCACGCGAAGCATTTTCATTTCATCTTTTGTGGTTAAACCATAACCACTTTTAATTTCTACAGCACCTGTTCCGGTTCGGATAATTTCCTCCACACGAACCAGCGCTTTTTCGAACAATTCATCTTCTGAACTTTGTTGAAGTTTCTTTGCTGAATTTAAAATCCCTCCACCAAGTGCAGCTATCTCTGCATAGGTAGCGCCCTTTATTTTCATCACAAATTCTTCTTCGCGGCTTGCTGCAAAAACCAAATGCGTATGCGAATCCACAAAACTTGGAAATACAAACTTGCCTGAAGCATCTATAATTTGATTGGATTGCTTTGTTGGCAACTCTTCCATTCTGCCGAATGCGGCAATGATTCCATCTTTAATGGCGAGATAAGAATTATCAAGAACAGGTAACGTAGCCATGTCTTTACCGCGAACAAAAGAAAGGGCTTGCTCACGTATTTGAACAAGCCCCTTTATGTTGATGATAAGAATATCAAATATCATGAGTTCAATATTATCGGTTAATTAAATTGGCAAAACGAATAACCAATATTAACCAACAGTCAGTCTACTTCCCAAACGACTCAACCTTATAATCAAGGTTCGTTCCAAAAACAGGGAAAGCAATTTTGAGGAGTACATAGAAGCCTGATTTATCGAAGCTAGGACGGTAGCCCACTTCGCCACCATATGACCAACTTAATGTACGATTGAAGCGTCCATCTATACCGGCACGGAATCCAATAGTCTTTGTCTTCACAGGGCTAACCGAATATGTGGCTGTCTTGTCAGTGTCACGCACACCTTGGTCATCTTTTGGTGTGTAAACAACGTCATCAATTTTTAATGACGGAGCAATGAGAATATCAATATAAGTAGTGAATATCCCATCATCAATACCTTCTTCGAACTTATCAAAATTCACCGCCACATTTCTAATCCATGACATTGATCCACCAACGTACAATCCGGTAGAAGATATATTAGTAAAGGGGTGAACGGGTTGACCTGTTTTCAGTTGGTTGTTTACTTTAATCGTTTCAAAATCAGGAAGGCTGGGGATTTCACTTGCATTAGCCGATATATTTAATAAATCTGAATTCACAAGTCCCTGACGGTCCATGATTCGCCCCAAGTCAGCAGTACTATTCCAGAAAATGCCGCCTAAACGTGCTGCATAAATCTTTCTTACTTTACAGGGAACCTCCGCATGAAGTGGTACGCGTGCTGCCCATTTGTTGCCCTTGTAGCTGTTCTTATAAAGGAACATCTTGGTCTTAGAGCTTTCCTCAAAATCTTTAAAGTGATACGATCCGCCCAATTCATAATAGTTGTAGATCTCTGCCCGGTTATCAACGCTACTTTGGCTCGATGCAAGTTCACGACTAAAATCATAAAACTTCTGACTATAGGTTTTGCGCAATTGAAAACGGAAATCGGCCTTGTCTTTCAGGTAGTAGATGGCATCTGCACCATAACCGGCATTTACATTGGTTACAAACAGTTCACCATACATGGGGATAAGCCCGATGAATAGCTTGTTGACAGAATACGGCTCATCATAAATTTCTTCATACGTGACAGCCGTCTTGTCTTTGCGTTCGCCCTGCGCAAAAAGGGAGGAGCTCGTAAGCACCACCAGCGCAGCGATAAGGATCAAAAAGCGATAGTTCATAATCCGTTTAATTGGGTAAGTATTGGTAAAAATAGTAAAACTCCTGCAAAAAATGATGTTGTGTTTATACAGGCCGTGGCAAGGAGGTAATTCCCTCCCAAAAAATCCCTAATTACTCTTGTTTCCCAGCATCTTTTTAAGTTGTTCAAGCTCTAATAACTTGGCCGAAATGTCTGCTTCCTTGTTCTTGCGCTCGGTTATATCTTCAAACATGCCCAGTACAGCCACCACCTCGTTATGACTATTGAGCACAGCTACCTTACTGGTGCTAACCCATGAGATCTGACCTTCGCTATTGGTGTTTTTTTCTTCCTGGTCGATGCGTGATTTCCTGTTCTTCATTACCTCCAGATCATCCTTACGATATTCCTCCGCATGCTCCCTCCAAGGCATGTCAAAGTCGGTGTGGCCAATGAGGTCTCTGTGCGATTTCAACCCTGCCACTTGAGCAAATATCTTATTACACCCCTGGAAGCGAAGCTCTCTGTCTTTCCAGAATACAGCACGCGGGATATTGTCGATAATGGTTTGTAAGGTTTCCTGCGAATCGTTCAAATGATCAACCATCAGGTTAATCGTTTTGGTATTGTAGGAAACAGCAAGCAAGTCCGCACACGATTTTAAAAATTCTATATCTTCATCCAGCCAGTCCTTTTGCTCGTACTGATGTTCGCAGCAAATTACTCCGATAATTTTTCCTTCATGGAAGAACGGCACATCCAACAATGATTCAATATTCAATGGCTTCAAATAGACTTCAGAGAATTCACTTGTTGCCTGATGGGTGTGTGCATCTTTTGCCACAATGGTTTCTTCACTTGCCAATGCTCTGAAGTAAGCAGGAAAATCAGTTCCTTTTAATACTGTGCCCGATTCAAATGAGCGCTTGTCATGCTGATAAAGTTTCTCACACGTGATGAAATTCTCTTTGCTGTTGTAAATCCAAATGCTGCAGCGCGATACATTTAATTGATTTGTAATAGAGCTGGTAACTTTCTCTATGGAAACATTCCAGTTACCAGTCTTAATATCATTGTTACGAGTCAGCTCCATCACCACTTTTCGATTGAGCTGCACTTTCTCGTTGCGTTTCTTTTCCTGGTCAAACATATCCTGAATATGTTTTTCCTTTCTGCGCATCTCTTCCTGAGTCGCTTCAAGCTCTTCCATATTCTGGCGCATCTCTTCTTCTTGAGAACGCATCTCTTCTGCTTGCTGCTGAGTCTTCTCTAATAAAATTCGCGTACTCTCATTTATCCGTACCGATGAGATGGTTGAAGCAATACTCTCTGAAAGTTTTTCTACTAATTCAATTTCGTATTCTTCATAATGCTTAAAGGTGGCAAGTTCCAGAACGCCAAAAATTTTCTCATTGACTCTCAAGGGAACAAGAAGTACGGCATTGGGATTTGATCCACCCAGGCCTGAAGTGATCGACACATATTCTTGTGGAACCTTGGTTAAATAAATTCGCTGACCTTCCAGGTAGCATTGTCCTACTAATCCCTGTCCACTATCAATACGTTTTTGAATGAACTTCTTACGCTCAAATGCATAACACGCTACTAACTCTAGAAAAGGGTCGCTGTCATTTTCGTCATTAAAAAGAAATAATCCGCCCTGATTGGAATTGGTGTACTTCACTACAAACTTTAGAATGCTATCGTATAGATTAATAGTACTTGATGAATTAGTTCGAAGGATCTCACCAATTTGGGCGAGACCGGTGGTAGACCAATTGCGTTTGTAATCCTCTTCTGCATTCAAGCGCAGTTTGTCGCGCATGGCAATAAATGTATTTTTTAAGTTAGCGCTTTCATCATCACCACCAAGCTCAAGATCAATAGAGTAATTTCCGGCTGATATCGATTCAACAAATCCCGACACAGCGGTTACAGCCTGACCCTGCTGATCGAGTTTTGTTGCTTGCACTTTGATTAACTTCTCACTCTTGAACTGTAATCTGAAGAAAAACAAACTAATACCAATAAATGCAATAGCCGTTACACCAATACCAATCCATGTGAATTTTTGAAAGGACGCTATATGTCCGGCCGTTTCAGCATTGAGGTGAGCAGATAGTCTGTCGATCGTGACCAGAGTGCGCTGATAAACTGCTTCATACTTTAAGTTCGCAGCAATAGCAGCCTGCCTGGTTGAAATTTCCATCGCACTGTCGCCAACACTTTTCCGGGCGAGTTGATGTGCGGCCGATCGCTCTTTTGCTACTTCAATTAGTTTATCGAGATCATTTATGGTTTCCTTAAAGATGATTCTTGACTCTTCATCATTAATCATTTCAAAAGTACCAAGTTCTGAATCTGCTCCATCATAGGCCTTCTGAACAAGGTCACGGGAAGATGTTAAGGGAGCCACAATGTGCTGATCGAAATTCACACTTGCATCTGCCACAATTGCCTTTTCAAACAAAGGTTGTGTTTGTGTTACTGTATTCCTGACATGACCACCCAACGCGAGAAAAGGAGCATTGCGTTGTTGAATACTCTTTGGAGCCCAAATCAAATACGCCATCAATGCGGTAACAATTACGCCAATCAGGGCTAGGATAAGGGTGTATTTCAGGGCACGATTTTTCATCAAATGCTGACTAGTTTAGATGCAGTAGTGGGCTACTCTACCGGCTAATATAATACGGCTTTTGCGGATTTCATATCAGGAATGGAGCGAAAGGAAGAATAACAGCAAACGATTTTATGAAGCGCTGACGCAGATAGACTTATCTTAAAGCTCCTTCAAAGCAGCACGATTTGCCTCCAGAATTTTGGAAACAACATCTTCTGTTATTGAGGCAGAAATAAACATAGCCTCATATTGCGATGGTGCCAAATACACTCCGCGTGATGACATCGCCTGGAAATAACGGGCGAACAATGCGGTATCGCTCGTCTTAGCACTATCAAAATTAATTACCTTTTGATCGGTGAAGAACAAAGTAAACATAGACCCAACCTGATTGATGCTGTGTGGAACACCAACTTCTTTGAATTGCCTGCCGATACCTTCAGCCAACAAAGATGTACTTCCGTCAATTTGCGAATAGACTTCCGGATATTGTTTGAGATATTTTAACATGGCAAGTCCTGCAGCCATTGCCAACGGATTCCCCGAAAGAGTTCCCGCCTGATACACCGGACCTACAGGTGAAACACAATCCATAATTTCCTTCTTTCCGCCATAGGCCCCAACCGGCAAACCGCCTCCGATAATCTTACCCATCGTAGTCATATCAGGTTTAACATTGAAGCGCTCTTGAGCACCGCCTAATGCAAGGCGAAAGCCCGTCATTACTTCGTCAAAAATCAAAATGATATTATGTTCGTCACAAATTTTTCGAAGCCCTTCTAAATATCCAGGTTGAGGTGGAACACATCCCATGTTACCAACAACGGGTTCTAAAATTATGGCGGCAATTTCATTTTTGTTTCCATCGATAAGTTTCTCAATCGCTTCAAGGTCATTGAAGGGAACGATGAGTGTATCTTTTGCTGTGCCCTTTGTTACACCAGCACTATCAGGAACGCCAAACGTAAGAGCACCACTTCCGGCAGCAATCAAAAATGAATCGCCATGACCATGGTAACAGCCTTCCATCTTAATGAACTTCTCACGACCGGTATAACCACGTGCAGCTCGAATGGCCGACATTGTAGCTTCTGTTCCCGAATTTACCATCCGAACTTTTTCAACCGAGGGTACAATCGAACAAATTAATTCTGCCATTTCAACTTCACGTGCTGTTGGCGCTCCGAAGGATGGTGAATTAGTTAATGCAGCTTTTACCGCTTCTTCAATCAACGGATGGGCATGACCTAAAATCATTGGGCCCCATGAATTAATCAAGTCGATGTAGATGTTATCATCTTCATCATACAGGTAAGCTCCAGATGCGCGCTTAATAAAAAGTGGATTTCCACCTACGGCACGAAACGCACGCACGGGTGAGTTTACACCTCCCGGAATAAACTGTTTTGCTTTCTCGAAAAGTGATTTGCTATTCGTTGTTGATTGCATGAAGTGATTATCGTTTTTCGATCACAACCATCTTACCATGCTTATACCGCACGAAAGGTATCAATTGGTTGTCGTGACTGAACTGGAAATTATAGCCTTCGATTAAATGTCCTGGAATAAAGTTGCTGGCATTAAGTCCATCTTGAAAATAGACACCGCCCTTTTTTAATTGATCACCAATGAAGAGCATCATCTCATATCCGTATTTAGCATAGGTAGAGGGAGCACGACCATGTGTCTTAATGAATTTCTTTGTAAACGCCTTGAAGTATGGATTTTCATGGGATGAAAAATTCGGTGCCGTTAAAACCACAGGAAGGGTTTGATATTTCCCGGCATCAACAACTGCCTGGTCAAGCCAGTTTTCAGATCCCAACACCAGCACTGAATCTTTACGTGTCTCAATACTGCTCAATACTTTTGCGTAAATCAGCGCATCATCTGAAGCGACAAAAATACTTCCAAGACTATCCTTCTTTAGTGTAAACTGTTTTGGATAATGAAATTCATCATACTCCGTGGGAGTGACCAACATCGTTAAAATTTTTCCTACGCTCTCTTTCGACAATCGGTTAGAGGATAAAATTTTCAAACCATTTTCGCTTGCCTTCTGATTGAAGTTAGCTGCCAGCACAGAATCTCTCTTTGATGTTCCGTAATACACAATGCAGTTTTTCTTTTTCGCGTACGCTGCCAAAAATTCACCTGATTTTTTTCCGATCACCTCTGTAGAGGGCTGATACAAAAAAGCATATGGATTAGCAGCAATCAGTTCTGTATTATTGGATACCGGATTAAATACATTGATCTGATTATTAAACGAAAACTCCTGGATGAATTTATTTTCTTCCTGAAAGAATGGACCAATGATTAAATCGGTGCTCTTTAATTCATCCGTTGCCAAAATGGTTTTGATCTTATCGTTGCTTCGTTCGGTGTCGTACGCCCGCATACTCAATTGAATGCCTTGCTTGCTTAATGTATCGACAGCGAGCTTCATACCTTCATATAAATCTAATACAGTTTGGTTGCGTTTTTTTGTAGGAGATGCATCAAGTGTGTTTACCATTAAAGGCAACAAAACGGAGACAGAGTATACATCTTTGTAAAACGTCTTTGGCGCTTCAGGGATAAAATCTGATTTCTTGAGATTGAAGGTTTTAATGAGTTCCTCCAATTGAATTTTATCATTTGGATTGCCCAT
>JBDTTT010000021.1:0-54006 GCA_039930485.1 Chryseolinea sp. | reverse complement strand
GACCTTCTTGCTTTTAAATGCGCGCCTGCTATATAAATATGAAATGAGATTTGTCTTTCGCGCATCCCCGATGAATGAAGATCGAAGCAGACACCCTTATTTGATCCACCTATCGAACAGATTGAACATGATCTGCTGAAATTCCAGAAGCAAATAAGTTCATGGATTTAATCTCCAAAACTTATACCCAAACCTTTCGCTGCTTTTACCAAATAAGAATCCTTATTAACAAAATTATAATCACGAGTGGCTTCTTCGAATGACACGGATGTAATTTCATTATTCTTAAGCGCAACCATTTGCCCAAACTTTTTCTCTAATACTAATTCAAAAGCCTTTACACCAAATAATGAAGCAAGTACACGATCATAGGCCACTGGTGTACCACCTCGCTGCACATGACCTAAAACCGTTTCGCGAATTTCAGCCTGGCATCCTGCATCTTTCAGTTGCTTGGAAAGTTGATATGCCACTCCGCCAAGGCGCACATGTTCAGAACCTTTATCTCCAGCGGATGATGTAATGCTACCTTCTTTCGGTTTGGCGCCTTCAGCAATTACGATGTTGGCAAAACCTCTTCCTTTTTTATATCGCGACTCAATTCGTTTTACTAACTTTTGAATGTCGTATGGAATTTCAGGGATCAGACAAATCTCTGCTCCACCGGCAATCGCAGTATGTAAGGCAATCCATCCGGCATCACGACCCATCACTTCCATGATCATCACACGATGATGACTTTCAGCTGTTGTCACTAACTTGTCAAAACTATCCGTGGCAATTTGAACAGCTGTTTGAAAACCAAAAGTAACATCCGTTGCTGAGAGATCGTTGTCGATTGTTTTTGGTACACCGATCATAGGGATACCTTTACCCTGTAGCGTTTGGGAAATTTTTTGTGAACCATCGCCACCAATGTTGATGATGGCGTCAAACTTTAATGCCTTTAATTTCTTCACCAATTCATCCGATCGGTCTAAAAAAATAGTGGAGCCATCTTTTTGAACTACTGGAAATTTTATCGGGTTTGCTTTGTTCGTTGTTTTTAAAACCGTTCCACCTTTAATGTGAATACCTGCAGTTTGCTTACTGGTTAACTTGATAATTTCTTGTGGTTCGTTTAACACACCATTGAATGCCTCAATACTTCCGTAGACCTCCCAATCTTTTTCTCTCCGTGCACGTTTGGCAATTCCGCGTATAACAGCATTCAATCCGGGGCAATCACCACCACCGGTTAAGATGAGTACTTTTTTCTTTTCTTGCATGAGCGTCTTTTTGAAAGTTTGATGTTCAAAGTTCAAGGTTTCAAGTTAAGCATTCTTAAAATTGTGCGCTATGCCCAATTCCAAATTCAATAACCTGAATTTACGATTAACTATCCCAATGCTGCGGCCCGAATCAACCGATCATTGATGGCCTTGCCAAGACCTAGCTCCGGGACAAGTTCAACCAGAATACTATCGATGGGCATTTTGTCCAATTCACGTAACGCAGTAAAGAGATGTTGAGCAGCCTCATCCATATTTCCAGAAGGTGAAAGGATGAATTGATGCGCGTGATGAAAGTCTTTTTTAAAACTTAGCAATCCAACGCGCGAAGAAGAATGTTGTAGTAGTAGTTTTTCAATATCTCCAAGAATAACTTTTTTTAATGGAGCATAATGACTCTTTAATTGACCCGGTGCTTTTGGATTTGATGATGAATGAGTTTGCGCTTGCACCTTTCCTACTATCCGTTCTAAACGTTCAACGCTTAATCCACCCATGCGATAAATTGTAAGAATGTCGTCTTCAAATCCTACGATAGTTGATTCAATTCCTACTTTGCAATCGCCACCATCAAGTATGTATTTTATTTTATCGCCTAATTGTTCGTCAACATGTTCAGGTTTTGTGGGACTTACATATCCGAATGGATTGGCACTCGGTGCGGCAAGCGGAAAAGATAACTCCGCTAAAAGTTGTTGAGTTAATTCATGCTTCGGGCAACGAATACCGACTGTGTCTAATCCTGAAGTAACAAGATCGGGTATAATGCTTTTGCGTTTTAGTAGCAAGGTCAATGGTCCTGGCCAGAAACGCTCCATCAATTCTCGCGCAGGTTTCGGTATTTCTTCTGAGTATTTTTCTGCTCCCTTAATATCAGGAACGTGAATAATTAGAGGATCAAAGTGTGGTCTGTTCTTAACATCAAAAATCTTTGTGATGGAGGTAACGTTTAGCGCATTTCCCGCAAGGCCATAAACAGTTTCGGTTGGAATGGCCACGAGATCGCCTTGTTCTAAAATCCACTTTGCTTTCTCAATGTCTTTTCCAATCTCGGCCATGGTGCAAAATTAAAATTAATTTGCCATGAACCCATAAAGACATTAAGTTGTAAGTAATTAAAACAACTATGAGATCTACTTGCATTGCATTCGTGCTCGTGTTTATATCTTTTGCCGTACAGGCACAGAAGGAAGATAAAGTCCTCACTGAAAAGCTTCAAACTCTGGTGAAGGATTTTAAAGGCGATGTGGGAATCTATGTACGAAATCTTAAAACAAATAAGACTGTTGCTATTCATGCTGATTCTATTTTTCCCACCGCTTCAATGATTAAAGTACCGATTACCATTGGTATGTTTAGTAAAATTGAAAAGGGAGAAATAGATTACGACACAATCCTTGTCTATAAGGATTCTTTGCTGTATGAAGGTGAAGATATTTTAGGATCGTTTAAGCAAGATGAAAAAATTTCGTTAAGCAAAGTCATGATGCTTATGATTACGACTAGCGATAACACGGCAAGCCTTTGGTGCCAATCGTTAGCCGGAACCGGAACAACGATTAATGTATGGCTGGAACAAAATGATTTTCTGTCGACTCGTGTCAATTCCAGAACACCGGGACGAGAAGCAAATCGAACAAAATATGGCTGGGGGCAAACAACGCCTCGTGAGATGGCCGAGTTACTTGTGAAAATTGGAGAAGGAAAAGTAATTAGTGAGCGTGCCAGTGAAAGGATTTACAGAAATCTTGTTCGCATTTACTGGGACTCAGAAGCCCTTTCGCAAATACCACCTTACGTACAAGCAGCGTCAAAACAAGGTGCGGTTGATCAATCGAGATCAGAAGTTGTTCTGGTGAATGCACCTCATGGTGACTATGTATTTTGTGTGATCACCAAAAATCAGCAAGACGAAAGTTGGACACGATCAAATGAAGGTTATACCTTACTGCGCAATGTCTCTAAACTCTTATGGAATTATTTCGAACCAGATTCGAAATGGAAGCCTGCGGAGAAAATTGAGGAGTGGTATTAAAAAAAATCCTTCTCTTAATATTTAAGAGAAGGATTAAATCTATTCCTACAGTTTATATAAATCAATACGCTCTCTCTACACTTCCCGAACCGTAAATTTTCTTTTGTGCTGTTTTGGTATTGCCTTTATGTTTTATGCTTCCACTACCCAATACGATCGCATCGATGTTGTTTGATACGGTCAGTTCGCATACTCCACTTCCGCTCACTTTTACTTTCGCGGTTTCCAATGCACAGTTAAAACCAGTGATGCTTCCAGTGCCGCCAATGACTGCATCGATGGAAGTAGCATATCCACGCAAGGTCATGTTGCCTGATCCACTCACTTCGGCTTTAATAGTATTTCCTTTTATATCTACATCCATGTTGCCACTGCCATTAACAGCAAGGGTCATGAAATCAGCAGCAATGGAGTTTTCGGAAATGATTTTTCCACCTCCGTTTACCTGAAGTTCGTTGATGTTCTTTACACTGACATACAATTTCAAAGCGGGGTTTACTTTAATGTCGTCAATTTTTGCCCAGATACTCTTGTTTGGACTATCAGGCTTGCGCTCAATGTTAATCATCAAAATACCGTTCTCCACTTTTATTTCGGTCAGCGTGTAAATTTCTGTAAGGGCCTCTACCGTTACCTCCTGTTTGTTGGTCTGTTTCAGGTAAACAGTATAGTTAGAGTTCACATAAATGCCTTTAAACTCGGGAAGCTCCAGAACTTTTTTGGTGGTTTGAGCCCATGTAAACTGAAAAGAGATGACTGAAAGAAGAATAAAGATGACTTTGGTTTTCATACGTATGACATTAAGTTGAGACGACAAGTAACAATGGTCGATGAAATTAAAAAACCTTCCTGACGATTAAAAGGATGATTAACCGATGATTCGCCAGATAATCAGTTCATTATCAATTGCTGTTATCTAGGCTAACCTACTTTGCGTGTTCGCTGTGATTGATCAGGTTTTTCAAGTTCTCAATATCAGATTGTTTGATTGGCTTCGTAATAAACTGGATAACATTGTTGAAAGAGAAGGCCTGTTCACGGTCTTTTGCACTGTTCGAGCTGGTTAGAACAACAATCTTACATTTATTCAGCACTTCTTGTGGTAGTTTTTTGAAATCGTTAAGAAAGGAGAATCCATCAATTTCAGGCATGTTCAAATCGAGAAAGATCACATCTGGAGCAGCATCCCCCTTCATTTCCTTTAGCCAACCCAATGCTTCTTCCGCTGAGTTGTATAGAACGAGGGTATCAGAGAAGTTGTAGACTTCCAGAAAGCGCCTTTGAATAAACAAATCGATGTCGCTATCATCGATGAGAATGGTCTTTTCCACCAGGCTCTGACTCATGGTCTTAGATTGTTTAACGGTGTAGTTAAACATACAGAAAGTTTTTACAAAATCAGAAAATTCAATTAAAAATATAAAAGGCAGGTTTCAAACCACTAAAAAATATGTTAAAATTGAACTTCTAATCTAAGCATAACCATGAAATTCAAGCATCCGATTTACTTCTATCTCAGCGCATTCATCGTCTTTACCCTGACATCATGTGGTTCCTCTTCCAGCGATAAGGATAAAAACGCAAAGGAATTTAGCGAGGCAGACCAAAGCCTTAAGCAACAAATTGAAGAAGTTGTCTATAACATACCTTCTCCGTCTGAAATCCCATACCTTTTGCAAGCAACCGGTGCGGAGTTTAACCAAAGTTTACTGAGCGATCGTTCTAAAGTAGATCAATATGCTGCCAGAACTGACAAAGCTGCCCTAAACCTGGGTGTTTATGCTGCTGACATTGGATACTTAGCCTCTTATGATAAATCGCAGGAAGCGATCGATTACCTCGGATCTTGCAAAACGCTTGCGGATAATCTAAATATCATTGGTTCTTTTGATGTAGAGGTTCTTAAAAAGTTTGAAGCTAACATTTCAAACAAGGATTCATTGACTCATTTATTAGATCAAACCATCCACAAGACAGAAGCATTTTTGAAGGATGATAATCGTAATAAGCTTTCATCGTTGATTGTGGCGGGTAGCTTTATTGAAGGACTGTACATTTCAACAGGCGTGGTAAAATCATACCCTAAAAACATTTTAGCGGATGATAAACGCAATCTCGTTCTTACTCCCCTAATGCGAGTGATATTGGAGCAAAAGAAATCCGTAGCTGAATTATTGAAGATGTTAACAGCATCAGGTGTAGAACAAACCGATCCGGTTACGGCCATCGTAACGGAGCTAACCAATCTAGAGAAAGCGTATGTCGCATTAAACATTGAAGAGCAAATCAAGAACAACCGTGCCGCCTTAGTACTTACGGATAAGAATCTGGAAGAGATTACAAAAACGGTTGAGAAATTGCGTAAAAGTATTACAGATTAAGAGAATGTTTTCATTTGATTTCTGATCTTGAAATGAGGACTGGTAAAAGCCAGTCCTCATTTTTTTATGCGTTTTACAAACCATCTTTCATTATATTGAGCATAAATAATAATTGAATTCCTATGAGCGAACCGTTACTTCAAGCTATCCTTAGGTTGTTTGCTGTTGTGGCCAAAGAGGATACAGTAACCCATCAGGAGCGTGACCAGATTAAAATTTTTCTGGAAGAACACCTTAGCCAAGGCGCAGTGGGTCGGTATTTGAAAATGTTTGATGAATACATTCAGGCATTGCCCCCAAAGAGCGAGGGCGCCCAATCCGATTTAGAAAGGGTAAATGCTTTGTGCAACGAGGTGAACCCTGAGCTCACGCAAAAACAGAAAGTGGTTATTGTGTTGGAGTTGTTCAATATCATTCAAGCTGATGGGAGCGTATCAGAACAAGAAGAAAAGTTAGTACAAACCATCGGTTTAAATTTCAAGATTTCCGAAGCGGAAATTGACTCGATTGAAACGTTTGTACTTGGACAATCATCCATTCAGTTGGACCATGAAAAAATTCTGGTGATTGATCCTTCTGTTTCCAACATATTCAAAAAAGCAAAACATATTTATAAAGCTCACTTGAGTGGTTTTATTTCAATTCTACATATTGAGCAATGCGATCTTTACTTTATAAAATACCTTGGTGGTTCTGATGTATATCTGAACGGTGTGCCGGTGAAATCAGGACGCATAGCGGTTCTGGCAATTGGTAGCACGCTGCGATGGGATAAAGATGAACCAGTGTATTATGGGGAATTGCTGAATCAGTTTAAAAAGTTTGGTGATTTTCCTAAGTTATCGTTTGAAGGAAAAGATATCTCTTTCAAGTTTAAGAATGGAAAGCTTGGGCTGCGCAATGTAAACCTGGCGGAAGAATCCGGAAACCTGATAGCCTTGATGGGCGCCAGTGGTGCTGGTAAATCTACCTTACTTCACGTGTTGAACAGCTCAGAGAAACCATCG
This sequence comes from Chryseolinea sp., assembly GCA_039930485.1. Lineage (GTDB taxonomy): Bacteria > Bacteroidota > Bacteroidia > Cytophagales > Cyclobacteriaceae > Chryseolinea. The sequence continues at coordinate 47,312 of JBDTTT010000021.1, read as the reverse complement.
CATGGGCAAGTTTTAATTAATGGAATTGATATTCACAAATTCCCAAAGCTTATTGAAGGTGTTATTGGATTTGTGCCGCAAGATGATTTGCTCATTGAAGATTTAACCGTTTATCAAAATCTTTACTACGCTGCCAAACTTTGCTTTAGCAGAAAACCAGAAGAAGAAATTCATCAATTGGTGATGAAGGTATTGGAAGATCTTGGTCTCCTGGAAACAAAAGATTTGCGAGTAGGATCACCTCTTCAGAAAACGATAAGTGGAGGACAACGCAAGCGTCTCAACATAGGACTTGAGCTGCTCCGCGAACCTGCTGTACTTTTTTGTGACGAACCTACCAGCGGACTGTCTTCCCGCGATTCCGAAAACATTATCGATTTATTAAAAGAACTTTCATTAAAAGGCAAGCTCGTCTTCGCAGTTATCCATCAGCCTTCTTCCGATATATTTAAAATGTTTGATAAGCTTCTGATTCTGGATACAGGTGGCTATCAGATTTACTATGGCAATCCGGTTGATGCTATTGTATATTTTAAACGCAGCATCAATTTAGTGAATAGTGATGAAGGCGAATGTCATGAATGCGGCAATGTAAACCCAGAGCAGATTTTCAATATCATTGAGACAAAGGTGATCAATGAGTATGGCAATTTTACCAATGAGCGTAAAATGAGTGCCGAGCAATGGAATACGATTTACAAACAAAATTATAAAGCTACATCAGTAGAAACTTCACGTGAAGTTCCTCACTCAACGTTGGATATTCCCACCCGGGTAAAACAAGCCCACTTGTTTTCGATGCGCGATATTCAGGCGAAGATTCACAACAAGCAATACATGATCATCAACTTGTTGGAGGCACCAGTGCTGGCTTTTATTCTTGCCTTCATTGTTCGCTTTCACAACGTGGATGATACTTTACTTACACACTATGTATTTGGTAAGAACCTGAACATACCGGCATATTTGTTCATGAGTGTTATCGTGGCCTTGTTCATGGGACTAACGGTAAGTGCAGAAGAAATTATCCGTGACCGGAAAATTTTGAAGCGTGAGGCGTTCTTACACCTTAGTCGCAGTAGTTATATCTTCTCAAAGATTTCCATTCTTTTCATTTTGTCGGCTATTCAGACCGCTTTGTTTGTGTGGGTTGGTAATTCCATTCTTCAAATTGAAGGCATGTTTTTGCAGCACTGGTTTATCATGTTTACGGTGTCGTGTTTTGCTAATTTATTAGGGCTTAATATTTCTTCTGCTTTCAATTCGGCAGTCACCATTTACATATTAATTCCATTATTGATTATACCTCAATTGATTTTGAGTGGGGTAGTGGTGAAGTTTGATAAACTCAATCCTGTAATCGGTAATACGGCAACGGTTCCATTCGTAGGTGATCTCATGGCTTCGCGCTGGGCATTTGAAGCAGCGATGGTAGCGCAGTTTAAAGACAATAAATTTGAAAGTGAATTTTATCGGTATGACAAGGTGATGGCCGATGCCGATTACAGGAAAGTTTATTTTATTCCAGAATTGGAGACGAAGCTTCAGTTCTGTCTGAGTCGATATCAGGCAAAAGATGAAGGTACGCTGACAAAGCTAAATTCGAATCTCGCCTTAATCAAACGCGAAGTTTCAAATCAGTTGGAGGAAACGCGAGAAACGTTACCTGCCGTAGAAAAACTGGATGTCGCGCATTTTGATTCAACTGTTTTTAAAGATGTAACAGCTTACCTTGAAAATTTAAAGCAACACTATGTAGCCCGATACAATAAGGCAGACAAACAAAAAGAGAAAAAGATTTTCGACATGACGAAATCAGCAGAACAGGAAAGAGCGTTTGAGGAGTATAGACAATCTTATCATAACGAAGCGATAACTGAACTGGTTAAAAATATTCAGGAAACGCATCGCATCATCGAGAAGGATGGGAAGTTGATTCAAAAAATTTACCCAATCTATAAAGACCCGGATCCAGATCATTCAATTGATTTTGATGCGCAGTTTTATATGCCGGCCAAACATTTTTTGAATGAGAACATTGATACATTTTATTTTAACACCGGTGTAATCTGGTCGATGACCTTGGTATTGGCGCTCTCACTTTACTTTGATCTTATGAGAATGGTTATTGACGGTGCCGAATCACTATCAAAACCAATCAAAAGAAAATAAGAACTATCAAATGACTTTTTCCTTCGTGGCTTCTTTGTGCCTTTGAGACTTGGTGACAAGGAAATCAATCGATAAATACAGGATATCATTACCGATTACCGATCACTGCTAACCTGACACCATGTTTTTCTTTCTCTCCAAGACATTGAATTACCTTACGATGCCACTCACCATTATATTTTTAATGTTGTTGGCATCGGCATTATTGCGAAATGAGAAATGGAAGAAGCGATTGTTCAGGAGCGCCATTATTTCTCTTTTTATTTTCTCCAACGATTTTCTGGCGAACGAAGTGATGAATATTTGGGAGATAAAAGCAACACCCTATGTAGCAATGTACTCTCACGAAATGGGTATTGTGTTAACAGGTGCAACGATACCTTTTATCGAACCCAGTGACCGCGTGTATTTTTCCCGAGGTGCCGATAGAGTAACTCACACTGTTCAATTATTTAAATTAGGATTGATAAAAAAAATATTGATCAGTGGAGGTAGTGGAAGATTGAGCGGTGAGGAAGAACCCGAAGCGGATAAATTTAAATCCGCCATGATACTGATGGGTGTGCCGGAAGATTCCATCATTCTTGAAAATGAAACACGTAACACAGCCGAGTCCGCAATTCAGGTAAAGAAGATGCTGGACACAATGAACATTAAAGCGGAGAATTGCTTACTGATTACCTCTGCCTTTCACATGAGACGCTCCCTTGCCTGCTATCGACATCAGGACGTTGCATTAGAATCCTTCAGCACCGACTTCTATACTCACCCGCGCTCATTTCATCTTGATGTTTTAATTGTGCCCAGAGTTGAAGCCATGAATGTCTGGAATAAGCTTATTAAAGAGTGGGTAGGCTTCGTGGCGTATAAGCTTGCCGGTTACGTTTGAGTTGGTCTTCTTAGTGCCCTCTTCGTGCCTTATGTCTTTGTGGCAAAGAGAGTGTACATCTTGGCCACGAAGACACAAGGGCACTAAGGTTCACAAAGGCAATCCAATATTGGGTAGAATAAATAATCTTTGTTGTTTAAAATAACATTCCCATACATCCGTCTGTTGATGGGTGATGGGTTAAATTCCATCCTTTCAGCTAAATGAAGAAAGTATTTAAAGTAATTAAGTGGATTATGATCATATTCTTAACTGTCATTGTTGGCTTTACCGTTGCCGTTTACATATTCATGCAACAACCTAAATTTGGCCACATGCCCAGCGGTGAACGCCTGGAGCGAATTAAAAAATCGCCACACTATAAGGATGGATCATTCAAGAATTTGAGTCACACGCCAGATCTTACAGAAGGTGTGAGTTATTATGCCGTGATGAAAGAGTTTCTCTTTAGTAAAAAGAAACGAGTAAAGCCTACTGATACAATTCCCCACACCAAAACAAATTTATTGAACCTTGACCCTAAAGAAGATATATTAGTTTGGTTCGGACATTCATCCTACTTCATTCAAATTGATGGAAAGAAAATTTTAGTTGATCCGGTAATGAGTGGTGCAGCTTCCCCGCTCGCGTTTACGACACCATCCTTCCTTGGTACAGATGCATATACAACGGATGATCTTCCTGAGATTGATTACCTCCTTATATCACATGATCATTGGGATCATGTGGATTACGAGACCTTACAAAAGTTAAAACCAAAAATCAAAAGGATCATTACCGGATTAGGTACTGGTGAACATTTTGAGTATTGGGGCTTTGATAAAAAAATCATCATCGAAGAGGATTGGAACACTGAAATTAAACTGGATAGCGGCTTTATTGTAAACATAGTTCCAGCTCGTCATTTTTCAGGAAGAGGATTCTCGCGTAATAAAGCACTATGGACATCCTTTGTATTGCAAACACCAACTTTTAAAATTTACATTGGTGGCGACAGTGGTTACGATACACATTTTGCCGAGATCGGAAAAAACTTTGGCCCATTCGATTTAGTAATGTTAGAGAACGGGCAATACGACAAGAGCTGGAAATACATTCACATGATGCCCAATGAAGTATTACAAGCTGCAAAAGATTTACAAGCAAAGCGATTGTTTCCAGTTCATTCATCGAAGTTTGCCTTGGCGAATCATGCATGGGACGATCCGTTGAAAAGAATTACCGAGTTTAATAAGAGTGTTGGCCTTCCATTAGTAACACCTATTATTGGAGAACGTGTAAATTTGAAAGAAACTGCTCAAACATTTTCACAGTGGTGGGAGGGGATTGAGTAGTGGAGGTGCAGAATAAAACCAATTGGTCAAAACGCTGATGTTACTCAAAAAAAGGCGCTCTAAATTTTAGAGCACCTTTTTTATAAAAGTATAAATCAGTTGAATTAATACAGATAATTCAATGCTGTTTTATCGTCATTGTTAAACGGTCTGTCGCCACCATCTGTACATGCCAGCATCCATGACTTAGCTGATAATGTCGCTGTTGATGGAGTTCCAGGAATCAAGTTTGCACCAGTAGAACCTGCTCCTTCATTCGATGTTGATCCACCGCAGCTAATCGCTCGGTTATAATAATCAGTATGACGGAAGCCAATGCAATGTCCCATTTCATGCGCCATGATAGTCGCAATGCCATTCACTGTAAGATGATAAGTTGATTCCAAAATGCTGCTCATCTTAATTACGTTGAAGGGATTTCCGGAAGAGGTTGGGAAACCAGAGGATCCTAAAATACCTTGTCTTTCCTGACTCTTCGTCAACTTTGAAAATGAAACGGTAGCACCTGAAGCACTAGTAACTCGCGTGAACGTAAGGCCAAGGTTAAGCGCATTGAAGCGATTGTTCATTTCATCAACAGCAGCCAGGTAGGTAGCGCTGTACGAACTACTTGAAATGTAAACGGTAATGTTTCGTGGCGTTCCTGTTACCAAATTATTGGTCGAGTATTGCTCTACAACAGGAACTCGTTTACCGGTCTTCATAGAAGACAAATCATGATCTGTTAAGTAAATGTCACCTTCAACGAGATAGCCTTCATCAAATCGCATGGGAGCAATGTCCTTAACATCAAAACCAAGTCGTACAAGGTTGTCCAGAACTTCAGTGGGAACTTGTTTTGTGGTTAATTCTTCTGATGGATTACAGGAGAAAAAAACTGTTGATGCTGCAAACAACAGGGTGAAAAATAGAGATAATTTTTTCATAGGTAATTGTGTTTTGTTTAGGTTAATAAATTTTCTATAGGCAATTAAAGATTAGAAAATATATCGAATAAATCAAAATTTCTATTGCTTATTTGCGAAGACGTAAGCTGCTTTACAGAACACTTTACTTTTATGGAAATATTCTGTTTGCATTTTTTATTTTTAGTGTAGTGAAAAGCAAGAATGATTACTCATGTATAGTTAACTGGAGAAATGCAATCTGCATCTTCATCTTGATGCTGGGTATTCCGTTGAATGGTTATGGTCAGGAAAAATTTTCTCCGCGATTGAGAAGGGATGTAAACCGTAAAGCGGTTGAAGGTAATTTTTCTATCAGTATTAAAGACTCGATTCGTTTTCTTAAACAATACGGAAGCAAGGTAGAGATTCATAAACGTTATGGAAGTAGCAACATTCTTTCGGTAAAAGTATCACGTGATGTGGTGATGAAGGAGATGGCAAAGGATAGCAACATCCTATTTATTGATCAACATCGGAAAGCAAGGGAAGAAGCGGGGGTTGATTATATAAATCTGGCTTTCAATCGTATTACAAAAGCCCACCATTATTTTTCTGAATTGCTAAGCGCAAACGTGTACGTCTCGATTAAAGAACAAGGTTTTGATCCGCTCAATATTGATTTGATCAATCGTAGTTTCAGCACTCCTGTATCGCCTATACTCATATCGCAACATGCAACAGCTATGGCAACACGCATTGCTGGAGGCGGAAACTCTTCTGCAAACGGACAAGGTGTGGCACCTGCTGCGCGAATCACTTCTTCCGATTTTGAAAACTTATTGCCTGACGCTGATCTGATTTTCCAGGAAAACGATATTCATTTGCAAAATCATTCGTATGGTGTAGATATCGAAAATTACTACGGCAATGAAGCTGTGGCGTATGATCTCCAAATATTTCAAAACCCAACGCTAGTCCATGTATTTTCAGTTGGTAACCTTGGACAGTCTGTTCCAGAAACAGGAACGTATGAGAACCTGATGCAAGCGAATTTGTCTGGCAATTTTAAGCAGGCCAAGAATGTAATTACAGTAAATGCTGTGGATACATCCTTTGTTGTGAATGTATTAAACTCAAGGGGGCCTGCGTATGATGGAAGACTAAAGCCGGAGTTAACCGCATACGGGCAGGGAGGTACCTCTGATGCTGCAGCACTGGTTAGTGGAGTCAGTGCTTTACTTCAAAAAAAGTATCAGCTTGTAAATAGTGAATTGCCGTTGGCGTCAACAATCAAAGCAATATTGATTGCAAGCGCTGATGATATAGGAACAAAAGGAATTGATTTTACCTATGGCTATGGAAGCGTAAATGCACATAACGCACTTCAGTTAACAGAGCTTCAACAAACTTCAACTTTTGCGCTTGCCAGCTTGGAGCAAATTACCATGCCGATCACAATTGCATCTCCATCAGCAGAACTTAGGGTCGCTGTTGTGTGGACAGATGTGCCGGCAATACAGAATGCAGATTATGCTTTAGTTCATGACATTGATGCCTACATACAGAATGGAAGTGATCAGTATTTTCCATGGGTGTTGAAAACAACTGCCAATACGGATTCACTTGCAGCGGTAGCGAAGAGAAAAAAAGACCATCTCAATACAGTTGAATACATTACCATTGATAATCCACCACCCGGATCGTATCAATTGATCATCACAGCTCCGGAGCTTACAACTTCTAAACAAATAGTTTCCGTTGCGTATTGGATTGAAGATCAGAATCCTTTTCAGTGGGATTATCCATCGGGCTCGGATGTGATGCATGCGGGTAAGAGACAGTCTTTGTTTTGGAATTCAAATACAAATCAAAAAGGAGAATTATCTTGTCAATTAAATGGGAGTGACTTTAATATCATCAATTCTAATATTGCCCTTAAAGATAATTTTCATTGGACACCACCGGATACTCTTTCCACAGCACGCTTAAAAATGAAAATCGGAAGCGATGAATTTCTATCCGATGAATTTTTAATCTCGCCTCAGCAAGCACTTCATGTTGGTTATAACTGCGATGTTGATTTTCTTTTGACGTGGAATGCCATTCCGGGAGTTGATTCATATTCTGTTTATGCTTTGGGAGATATGTATTTAGAAAAAGTATTAGATGTAAATGACACCACTGCCATTATCTCAAAGAATTATGGAGACCTCTATTTTGCAGTCGCACCTTCGTTGAACTCAGCTCATGGATTTAAAAGTGAAACGATTAATTATACTACCCAGGGATCATTGTGTTACATCAATCTCTTTGAATCGATTCGGTATGATGCCGATCGCGTAGAGATTCATCTTAATCTAAGTACCTTATTTCAGATTGATAGCATTGTAATTCATAAAACAGTAAACGATCAACAAGTGAGATTTGCTACACTTGATCCATTAATGACTACCCAATTTACATTGTATGACACAGACCTTATTTCGGGTTGGATGTATTTTCAAGCTGAGTTATTTTTTGCAGATGGAACAAGCTTAAAATCGGATATGAGTAATGTATTTATTGAAACAAAAGGAAAAGCTGTATTGTATCCTAACCCTGTTACTGATGATTCTGATTTAACCATTATTACCGAAGGAAATGGATTGAAGATTCGAATTCTGGATAGACAAGGTAAACTTCTGCTTGTTAAAGACCTTGAGCTCTTCTCGGAAACGTTTGATGTAAGCGAATTGCTTCCTGGACTTTATCTATATCAGTTACAAGAAAATGATAGAATAAAAGACTCCGGTAGATTCATTAAATTGTAGGCTTATTTTATCTTCAGTTTTATTCAACTTCGGTTACCGCTATGGAAGAATTTTTCAAAAACAACTTCGCCCGTGTTTTCTATGATGAGTCGCTTGATGCTCTTTACCTGGAGTACACCAACAAAGTTCCAAACGATGAGCAGTTCATTCTTGTGAATCAGGCCGTGTTAGATGCCTTTGTAAAACTGAAGACACAGAAGTTTGTAGCCGATATTCGTAAGATGGGAATTATCAGTCTGGCCTCACAAGATTGGGTAGTGAAGAATTTGCTTCCCGGAATGTTCAAACATTTAAAAGGAAAGAAATTATATCATGCGCAGTTTCTGGATGCTTCTGAGATTCTTTCAAAAGTATCTGCAGGAAATATCAAAAACAAATCGGCAGGAGTAGCGAAAGATTTTGAAGTGAAACAATTCTCAAACGAAGCGGAGTTGAAGGATTATCTAAAAAGCGTGCCCGCTTAATAAATCAGATATTGAATACTGATTTTCGGAAATGAAGAAGAGATGATCATCTCTTTTCTTCCGGGAACAAAGGTTTTGTGGTAAACCACGCTAAGGCCGGAAAGAATACCATGGGCACAGCAAGTCCCGGAAATAATTCAGGAAATAAAACTGTTAACGGCAGTGTCATTGAAATCGGAAAAGTGACACAAGCGAAAGAGATAATGGAAAATAAAAAGTTAAATACAATCTCGCCTTTTTGTTTTAATCCTGTGCGCAATGCTGCATATAGAAAACCAGCCACTAAGCAAACTATAATATTAAATCCAACCATGCTGAATGGATTTAATACTTTAGAGAAGTCAACTTCTGTGGCAAAGAAATAAATTCGATCGTAAATAATGCATGCGATGGCTGCCAGTATTCCGGCTACGATACTATGTAAGAAGATTTTCTTATTCACGTTGGTTATTTTTTTACAGGTAACAAAATAAAGCTGAATGAATCATTCATTCAGCTTTATTTCCATTCAATTTATAAGCTTCCGGTGAGGGATGTTATTATTTCGAAACCGGAACAGAAAGATCGATTTTAAATATTGCCGCTCCATGTTCAGGTTCAGCAGCATTAATGTTGTAATCCAATCTATTTACTTCAAAGCTTCCGTTAAAAGTATTGTTGGCAAACGTAAATGGAATAACAATTTCTTTTTGAACGCCATGCATATCCAATGTGCCTTTCGCATCATAACCAGTTGCTGTTTTGGTAATGCTGGTAGATGTGAAGTGAATGGTTGGATATTTATCGGCATCCCACCACATCGGACTCTTAGCATGTGTATTTCTCATCCCGTTTCCGGTGTTGATAGTGGCTACATCTATCGTTACATCAAATTTTGCAGTGGTAAGGTCCTTTTCATCAAAGCTGATCGAACCTTTTAAGCCAGTGAATACACCGGAAGGATCCTTGCTGGTGAATTTGACAGAATAATTTTCCTGGATTTTCCAGTCTTGTGATTCAACAACGGTAAAAGCACAAGCTACAATGATGAGCAGTGCTGCAATGGGATAGACATTCTTTTTCATTTTACTTTTTTTGGTTTTAGATAGACTCGCATATTCAGACAATCCATTTCCTTTTATTTCGAAGGTTTGTTTTGTTTTCGATTTGCGAATGTTCGAATTAACGTTCTTTCAACCATAGCGTTTGTACCTCTCATCAATTATTAGACAAGGCAGGCACTTTTATCGATTCATTCCTTAATCTTATCGGCTGGCCCAATTCCAGATTGATAGCTAATGTATTTCAGGAAAAGTAGCTCTTTGTTCCAGAGGTTCTTATTAAAGAGAACTAATTTCTCTGATTTGAAGCTTTCCGGCAATAATTGTCCTGCTCGTACCTTTGTTATTTGTGTTTAAGTTGTTAGGTTGAGAGTTGAATTTGAAATACTAAATACCCTCATTAATACATAACGCATGTCGGGACTTAACCAAATGAAATTGCTGATCAGTCTTGCGCAGATTGATGGCAAAGTAGCAGACCGCGAACGAAATTATATTATCAACATTGGCAGAGCCAATGGAATCTATCCTGATCAGGTTGTTCCCTTGTTTACGCAACGACACGATGTTATTGTGCCGCAAAATCTTAACAATGATCAGAAATTTGATTACATCTTTAGCCTGGTGCAGTTGATGAAGATTGATGAACGTATGTATCGCGAAGAAATTCTCTTCTGTTCTAAGGTCGCGTCAAGCCTTGGTTATGATAAAGAAGTGATGTTTGAACTAATGCTTCATGTTAAGTCTGCTACGATGAAGGATGATGAAATGTCTGCACTGAAAGAAGTAATTCAGAAATTTTTGATTAAACAGTAATTCAAACTTGTGAATTGAAAATCCAATAGAATAATCTACCTGACTATGAATAAATTTTACGTTCTCATTTTCGCACTCCTTGGTTTTATCGGTGTGCAGGCGCAAAAAACATTTATACATTGTGGCAACCTTATCGATGGAAAATCAAATGAGGCTCAACCCCAAATGACCATCATCATCGAAGGCAATAAGATTATTGAAATTGAAAAAGGATTTTCAAAACCCGGCAAAGAGGATAAACTTATCGACCTGAGTAAAAAGACTGTTATGCCCGGCTTTATCGATATGCATGTGCATTTGGAAGGAGAAACAAGTAAAGATCAGGCTATTCAACGCTTTACATTAAACGATGCCGATGTTGCTTTTCGCTCGACTGTATTTGCAAAGAAGACATTGATGGCTGGTTTTACTACCGTGCGCGATTTAGGTGGCTCTGGTGTTAACATTTCATTGCGCAATGCAATTAACCAAGGTCTTGTAGCCGGTCCGCGTATTTTCACAGCCGGAAAATCCATTGCCACAACGGGTGGGCATGCTGACCCCACTAATGGTTATCGAAAAGAGTTGATGGGTGATCCAGGACCAAAAGAAGGTGTAATCAATTCTCCGGAAGAAGCACGGCAAGCAGTTCGTCAGCGATACAAAGACGGTTCCGATATGATTAAGATTACCGCTACAGGGGGTGTACTAAGTATCGCGAAAGATGGATCGGGCCCACAGTTTACCGATGAAGAATTGAAAGCCATTATTGAAACAGCAAAAGATTATGGCATGCATACAGCAGCACATGCTCATGGTGCAGAGGGTATGAAGCGTGCTGTACTGGCGGGCATTACGACAATAGAACACGGCACAAAAATGACGGAAGAGATTATGGATTTGATGATTCAGAAAGGAACATTCTATGTACCGACTATCACGGCAGGAAAGTTTGTAGCAGAGCAAGCAAAGGTAGCGGGATATTATCATCCACTGGTTGTACCGAAGGCATTAGAAATAGGACCGCAGATTCAACAAACTTTTGGTAAGGCATACAAGCGGGGAGTGAAGATTGCATTCGGTACCGATGCTGGTGTATTTCCTCACGGCGAGAATGCAAAAGAATTTACTTACATGGTAGAGGCAGGCATGCCAGCCATGGAGGCCATTAAATCGGCAACCATTGTGAGTGCAGGTATTTTGAATATGGCCGATAAAATTGGAACAATTGAAAAAGGAAAATTAGCTGACCTTGTAGCCAGCGATGAAAATCCATTGCAAAATATTAAGACGCTTGAGAAGGTAAGTTTTGTGATGAAGGAAGGGGTTGTTTATAAATAGCAGTTGGTATTTAGTATGCATTTTACAATCCGAAGTTAGCCAAATACTTTTTTTGAAGAGCCTCTCTTAGTGGCTTTATATAATCAGGAATGTTTTAATTAAGTATACGATGATTACCTCACCAAAAAATCGTAGAACATGCAAGGCAGGACACACCTATTATAAAAGTAGCGATTGTCCTACATGCCCAATATGCGAACAAGAACGCAAGCCCAATAATGGATTTCTTTCACAACTTGTTGCTCCAGCAAGACGCGCCCTTGAACGTGAAGGAATCACAACACTCCAACAGCTTTCCAGGCGAACTGAAAAGGATATAGCAGAACTTCATGGCATTGGGCCAACAACAATACCAAAACTTAAAGCAGCTTTAGCCGAGAAGAAATTGACGTTTCGCAAAAAGTAGTTTAATTTAAAGAAGAGAAGCTTGATTTATTGTGAAACTTTGAGTCTTAGTGTCCTTGTGGCAAAAAAATAATATCTTAATTAAATCAAGTCAACATAAAAAGCATTGGAGTATTTTTTGCCGGATTTGTCTTTGTTGTCATTCTGTAAACTTCTCTCTTACTTGCTTATCTTCACGTTTATTCAATTCTCCAAATGTCTCCGAACTCAATTAAAACCGTCCTGATTTTAGGCGCAAATTCAGATGTTGCCAAGCAAGCAATAAGGCTGTATGCAGATAAAGGATATAATGTTGTAGCGGCTTCCAGAAGTACAAAGCAACTCTATGATTTTTTAGAGCAACATACCTCAATAAAACATAAAGTTGATGTACAATATTTTGATGCCACTGCTTTTGAAACGCATCTCGGGTTTTATAATGCTTTAAAAGAGAAGCCTCATATCGTTTTGTATGCTGCAGGCTTTTTGAAAAATAATGAAGAAGCGCTATTAGATTGGGAGGGAAGTTATCAAATGATGAAGGTTCATTATTGTGGCGCGGTTTCTATTCTGAATATTATCGCAATGGATACCCAGAATAAAAACCTTGAACGCATTATCGGATTGTCATCGCTTTCAGGAGTGCGTGGAAGAAAAAGTAATTTCATCTATGGAAGTACGAAGTCTGCATTCACACAATATCTCGCAGGACTCAGGCAATACCTTGCTTCCAGAAATATAACAGTCAATGTAGTAGTAGCAGGTTATATCCGCAGTAAAATGACAGAAGGTCTAAATCTTCAGGAGTCATTGATGTTAGAGCCTGAGTTTATAGCCAAAGCAGTTGTTGATGCCAGCAGTGGCTTTGTAATTGTTCCCGGCTTTAAATGGAAAATAATTTACAGGATATTGAAATTGCTTCCCGAGCAATTGGTGGCAAAACTTCCTTAGTGCTTAGAATTCCGGATTAATCAAAGACTAATTTTGAATCAAACTTATTTTGAAGGGAATTCTCTTTAGCGGTTTATCCACATCATACACCTTCTCTCTTGCAATAGCATCAACCACATCCATGCCTTCTGTTAATTCACCAAACACAGTGTATTGTTGATCAAGTTCCATGTAACCTCCTTGTGCAAGATAGTTTTGTCTTTGTTCAGGTGTTAAGGTAAGCCCCAGGTTTTGTGCATCAATGTCAATATCTTCTTCGCTATATTGTCCACCGTGAATAATGAAAAACTCGGTTGATGCCGATTGCTTCTCCGGATTATTCTCACTAACACGTGCCATTGACAAGGCTCCCTTCTTATGAAAATATTTCGGATTGAATTCAGCCGGTATTCTATACTTTAATTTCTGATTCAGATCACCACCTTGAATCATAAATTCAAACACGATGCGATGGAAATCAGCGTTATCATAAAAACCCTCCTTGATGAGCTTAACAAAATTCGCGCGGTGCAGAGGGGTATCCTCATATAGTTTAAGCTTTATGGTGCCAAATGATGTTTCAATCATGACACCATTTTCAGGATTCTCCTTTCCGTATTGGGTTAGTACTTCTACAATATTCTCCTGTGTAATCGTTGGGCCTTTTGGTTTGGAGCAACTGAAGGTGATGAGTAGGGACAGTAAAGTAAGAGTAGTATATATTTTCATAGTGCGTTATAAAGTTGGGTAAAAGCTAATTCTCGTGCAAGTCAGTGATTAAAACTCGTGAGTTTGTAGTTATTTGATTCCTTATTATCTCCCCGTACCTTAGATTCATCAATAAAAAGACACCAATGAAACACATCCTGTTAGTAATCACTTTCTTTTCAACACAATATCTGTCGGCTCAATCATTCGAAGGTAAACTTACCTACATAGTAGACTTCGAGGTATCCGAAAAAATGGCAAAGATGGGACTGTCAAAACAAATGCTCCGTGATAAAATGAAAGAGGATGGATCATGGTCAGATACCATTAAGGTTTTCTATAAACAAGGCAACTACTACACCTTGTTAAAAAACAAACCTAAAACATGGAACATTTATAAATCGGATGCAAACAAAATATATTCCATGCAAGATGGAGATGCGTCCGACATATGTTCCGTAACCAATGCATCTATAGACCTTGAGTCTACGATGACAGGAAAAATGCCAGTCATTACAAAGATCGACACCGTAGTTAATATTAACGGAACTCCATGCAGCCTGGTACGAGTAAAGTGGAAAAGCGGCATATACAATTATTATTATAACGCAACGAAGTTGAACGTTAATCCAGAATTATTTTCAAAACATGTATATGATGGATGGGCAGAATTTTTAAAAATCTCAAATGCACTTCCAATGAAGATTGAGAAATCAGTTGGTGGAATGATGACTGTAACAATGACGTTAAGTTCTTTTAAGGCAGAAGCAGTCGATGAAACATTATTTTCAATTCCGAAGCTTGCACCGGACAGCGACTTGAACATGATAAAATTGGCTAACGTGGAAATGATGAGAATTATCAAATAATAGACAGCAGAGGCGAATATTAATTAAATGGCCACTGCTTAACATTCATATGTTAAACAGTGGCCATTTGTATTATTCTAATTCAAATTAATTTCTAGAATCCAAAGGAAAGACCTGCAGTCAATGCAAGTGAGTTGTTGTTTACATCGCCATTCGCCTTCGAGATATCTGAAAGACCATGTGTATAGCGGGCATCCAGAATCAAATAGGTTTCATTTGCAACCAGGAAGTTGAAGCCAACTCCACCTGTAATTCCAACATCAACGTTGTTGTAGATGTTCTTGTAGGAATCAATTTTTGCGCGATCGTTATTACCAACTTTTTGACTCGCTCCATTTAAGAATCCAAAGGAGGGACCGAGAAAAATGTTCGGACGAAAGCTACCTTCCTTGTTTAAGAAAAACCGTCCTATAACCGGAACTTCAAGGTAGTGAAGTGTTTGTTTTGTGTTACTTGATGGGAATGAAGCTCCCTTCTGATAATAGAGAAGTTTAGTAGTGATGGCAAAAGTGTTCACAATACTATACGTAACAAAACCGCCAACAATACCACCTACCTTTGAATCATTTGAACTGGCATCCATTCCATAACTGGAGATACTAATACCTGCTTCTGGTCCGATACTCCATACTTTCCTCTGAGCCTGCGTATCGAAAGACGTTACCACGGCAAAGAAGACCAAAAGACCTGCTATTATAATATTTTGCTTTTTCATAATTGTATTTTTGCGAACACATTACAAATACTGCACCCACAAAATCAGCTCCTTGAATCCTTAAATTGAAAAGATTAACCCATCTCTATTCTGAACACTACGCAACAATTGTGGACTATTATCCACAAGCTTCCCTCCATATACCCACTATACGTTTTAAACTGAGGAGGATAAAAGTCAGTAACTTTAAATCCTCAAGATGATATTAACATCAAATTATTATTTTAATCCTTGTCCAATTTTATGACCTTCAATTGTCATGAGGGCATAACAATTAAACTTCAAACAAAATGGATGAATTCTTATTAATTATGCGACACGAGGATGGCGGTAAAATCGCCTCTCCTGAACAAATGCAGGCCTGGATGAAACAAACTATGGATTGGATTGGTGGCATTGCAGCCCAAAACAAATTTGTTAGTGGTACAGGCTTACCGTTTGATAACGCCAAAGTAGTAGGTCACAATAATGTCGTAACCAACGGACCGTTTGGCGACATCAAAGAAACCATTGGTGGCTTTATTACAGTGAAAGCTAATTCGGTTGATGAAGCAGTTGAGTTTGCAAAGGGATGTCCGGTGTTGCAAGGAGCGGGCAATACCGTTGAGGTGAGGAAGATTGCTAAGAACGATGGTGTTCACTAAAACGAGTTAACCGCAGAGGCGCAAAGACGCTGAGTATTTTACTTGTAACCAGCATTAAGAAACCCTTTATTTACTTTGCGCCTCCGCGTCTTTACGGTTTAAAAAAACATGCACCAACAAGAATTAATACCCCATCTCTTCCGAACAGAATTCAGAAAAATAACTTCTGTGCTCTGTAAGTTTTTAGGTATTGATCACATTGAATTAGCGGAAGACATTGCCAGTGATACTTTTCTATTAGCAGTAGAAACATGGAGCTACAAAGGTATTCCCCCAAACCCTACAGCCTGGCTATACACCGTTGCAAAGAACAAAGCCAAAAACCATATCCAGCATAATACGATCTTCACTCAAAAAATTGCTCATCAGTTAAAATCAGTATCTCCAATTCAGGAAATAGAAATTGATTTATCCGACAAGAATATTTCCGATAGTGAGTTGCAAATGTTATTTGCTCTTTGTCATCCTTCCATTTCAACCGAAGCGCAAATTGGTTTATCCCTTCGCATTCTTTGCGGATTTGGTATTGATGAAATAGCAGATGCTTTCTTAACCAATAAGGAAACGATCAACAAAAGACTTTTCAGGGCAAAGGAAAAATTACGCAACGAGAAAGTGCAGATCGAATTTCCGAATGAAGCGGAAATAAAAAATCGTTTGGATACAGTATTAACTACTCTGTATTTACTTTTCAGCGAAGGCTATTACTCCGAAAGTCAGGATGCTGTTCTGCGTAAAGATCTTTGTTTAGAGGCCATGCGACTAACCCATTTGCTGATTGAAAATGATCAGACCAATATACCTTCCGTAAATGCTTTGTTTTCACTAATGTGTTTTCATGCTTCGCGCTTTGAAGCAAGAAAGAATGAGAAGGGCGAAATGATTTTGTATCAAGACCAGGACGAATCACTTTGGAATCAGGAATTGATTGCAAAAGGTTTGTATTTCTTTCATCAGGCATCACAGGGAAATACAATTTCAAAATATCACATTGAAGCAGGCATTGCCTATTGGCATACCATCAAAGCTGATACAAAAGAAAAGTGGGAAAACATTCTGCAGCTTTATAATCGATTGTTACAAATCCAATACTCACCCATTGCTGCGCTGAATAGGACGTATGCTCTTTCAAAAGCAAATGGAAAGCCGGAGGCCATTCTTGAAGCAGAAAAATTAAAATTAGAAGACAACCATTTTTATTTTACCCTGCTTGGTGAACTTTACAAAGACATTGACAATAAAACGTCAAAAGAGAATTTCCAAAAAGCCTTGTTGCTCGCCAAAACAAAAACCGACAAGCAAACGATAGAGAAGCAGATAGCCCTGCTTACTTAGGAAGCTACATACCCAAAATGTATAAGCTAACCAATTACTGATTACCGAATACCCCTTTACCTTGCAACCGGAAACCGGCAACTCTTCCCAGTCCATCTTCATTCTTTTATTTTCCCCGACTCCATATAAGTGTTACTTTTGCGGATTCAATACTAAGAGCAGGCTGAACTACATGGAGAATATTCGGAATTTTTGCATCATCGCACACATTGACCACGGAAAAAGCACGTTGGCTGACCGGCTTTTGGAGTTTACCGGTACTCTAAATGAGCGCCAAATGGAGGCTCAAGTACTCGATAACATGGATTTGGAGAAGGAAAAGGGCATTACCATTAAGGCTCATGCCATCCAAATGAAATATAAACTGGATGGACAGGATTATGTGTTGAACCTGATCGATACCCCCGGCCACGTGGATTTCTCCTACGAAGTTTCTCGCGCCATAGCCGCCTGCGAAGGCGCTTTGTTGATTGTAGATGCCAGCCAGGGTATTGAAGCTCAGACTATTTCAAATTTATATCTCGCTTTAGAACATAATCTGGAAATTATCCCGGTATTAAATAAGATCGATCTTCCCCATGCCATGCCAGAGGAAGTGACTGATGAAATTGTTGAAATGATTGGTTGCAAACGCGAAGATGTGATCCGCGCAAGCGCAAAAGAAGGTAAGGGTATTGAAGAGATTTTGCATGCCATAGTTCATAGAGTGAGAGCACCGAAAGGCGATCCGAAAGCTCCGCTTCAAGCCATGATTTTCGATTCTGTTTTCAACTCCTTCCGGGGAATTGAAATCTACTTCCGCGTCTTCAATGGCACGATGAAGAAAGGGGAGAAGATCAAGTTTGTTGGAACGGGTCAGGAATACAATGCTGATGAAATTGGTGTATTGAAATTGGATAAGCAACCACGCAATGAAATCAGTGCAGGTAATGTAGGCTATCTTATTTCAGGTATTAAAGTAGCAAAGGAAGTTCATGTGGGTGATACGATTACAAGCGCACTGAATCCGGGAGAATCATTGCAAGGATATGAACAAGTAAAGCCCATGGTGTTTGCGGGAATTTACCCCGTAGAAACATCTGAGTTTGAAGAGTTGCGCGCTTCCATGGAAAAACTTCAATTGAATGATGCATCCTTAGTTTGGGAACTTGAAACATCCGCTGCGTTAGGCTTTGGTTTCCGCTGCGGATTCTTAGGTATGCTTCACATGGAAATTATCCAGGAACGATTGGAGCGTGAATTCAATATGACGGTTATCACAACTGTACCTTCAGTTCAATTCAAAGCACATCTTACGGATGGTACTGAATTAGATATTAACGCGCCTTCTGAAATGCCTGACCCTACACGGATCAAAAGCATTGAAGAGCCTTACATTAAAGCACAGATCATTTCGAAGTCAGAATACATCGGACCGATTATCGGTCTGTGTATGGATAAGAGAGGTATCATCAAGAATCAACATTACCTCACCACCGATCGCGTGGAGATGTCATTTGAAATGCCACTATCCGAAATTGTATTCGACTTCTTCGATAAATTAAAATCCATTTCACGAGGATATGCTTCATTGGATTATCACCTCATTGGTTTCCAGGAATCGGATATGGTGAAGTTGGATATTATGTTGAATGGTGAGAAGGTAGATGCATTGAGTGCTATCGTTCATAGAGCGAAATCACAAGATTGGGGAAGAAAACTTTGCGAGAAATTGAAAGAGTTGATTCCACGCCAGATGTTTGAGATAGCCATTCAGGCTGCTATCGGTCAGAAGATTGTGTCCCGCGAAAACATCAGTGCCATCAAGAAGAACGTGATTGCAAAATGTTATGGAGGTGATATTTCGCGTAAGCGTAAATTATTAGAGAAGCAGAAGAAAGGTAAGAAGCGCATGCGTCAGATTGGAACCGTAGAAGTTCCACAAGAAGCGTTCATGGCGATTTTGAAAATTGATTAAATAAATAAGTGCCGTTATGGAAAGAAATTATGATGAAGTTATTTCCGACATGCTCATTCAACTTGCTGAAATTGAAAGCAGGTGGGAAGATTTGGATAAAAGATTAGAGAAGTTCGATAAACGATTTGAGTTCACCATCAAACGAATGGTGAAGGCTGAGGAACGACTGGAAACTCAGGAAAGAAGGATGCAGCTTTTTGATCAGAAATTAGAGCAGTCAATAAAGATATTGAGAGATCAGCATGACACTCAATCCAAGTTAAATAAGTTTTTTTTAGATAGCATTAAAAAGAACTCTTCAAAATCATAAACGCTAATGGTAAAGCAGAGTAATGATAAAATGGCTGAAAGTATTCTGAATGAAATCAGGATGCGAAGAGAGAAGGCACTTAAGGATCGAGATCGTGCAAGAAAAGTTGAAGGCATCAAGTTAAGCAAGGAAGAAGCGCTGCTTTGGGAATCAGAAAAGAGATTGATAAAATCACAAAAGAAATTCCTGAAATTGAAAGAACAGTATGATGATGCTGAGAAAGAGTATCAAAATGAGTTGTGGCAATTCATTCAAAATTGGGTTAAAGCAAATCAGGTAAAAAGAAATAGCAAAAAAAAAAGCACTAAGATTTAGTTTATGGAGACTTCCGTACAAACATCATTCACACTCATTGACGGTAAGAAGGTATCGACTGATATCAAAAATGAAATTGCCGAAGCGGTTGCACTTCGTAAGCAAGAAGGAAAGAAAATTCCTCATCTCGCTATTATTTTAGTAGGGGATGATGGAGCAAGTCAGACATATGTAGATAACAAAGTAAAGTCGTGCAAGGCAGTTGGATTTCATTACACGATGATGCGCTTTGCGGATACGATCAGTGAAGAAAAATTAATGAAGCACATCGATCATGTGAACGATGATGAAGATGTAGATGGTTTTATTGTTCAGCTTCCATTGCCACCCCATATTTCAGTAGAGAAGATTACAGAGAAAATACGTTCGGATAAAGATGTGGATGGATTTACCAATCACAACTTCGGTAGCATTTTCTCGAAGAGTCCATTGCTCATGCCCGCGACACCCTTTGGTGTAATGGAATTGTTGCGCAGGTATGGAATTGAAACTGAAGGTAAGCACGCAGTCGTAATTGGTGCCAGCAGAATAGCAGGTGCACCATTAAGTATGATGCTAGTGGAACAAGCACATGCTACTGTAACGATTTGTCATAAATACACAAAAGATCTGGCGAACTACACTCGCTCTGCTGATATACTTTTAACAGCCGTTGGCAAACCCGGATTAGTTACGGCCGACATGGTGAAAGAAGGCGCAGTTGTAATTGATATTGGAACAACACGTGTTGAGGGACCAGAATATCCGAAAGGTTGGGCCATTAAAGGTGATGTTGATTTCAAACAGGTAGCACCAAAGACTTCTTTCATCACACCAGTTCCGGGTGGTGTTGGTCCAATGACGATCGCGTCACTCTTGTTGAATACATTGCGCGCAACCGAGCTAAGAGAACCGTAGAGATTTGCGATTAGTGATTTAAGATTCCCGTGTTGCGGGATGAAACATATTAATTTGCGATTGAGCGATCAACAAGCAGAAATCAAACAACAACTTTCCATTGGAAACAAAAGAAAAAATAGCAACTGACCTTCCTGTAATGGAAGACTTCTACACCATTCAGGGAGAAGGCTTCTATCAAGGTCACGCTGCGTATTTTATTCGATTGGGAGGTTGTGATGTAGGTTGTGTATGGTGTGATGTTAAGGATTCATGGGATGCATCGCTTCATCCTTCTCTGAGTATTGAAGAGATTACTTCTCGAACAAAATCAAGCGGGGGAAAGATTGCCGTAATCACCGGTGGCGAGCCAGCAATGTATGATCTGACTGAGCTAACGCAGTCGTTGAAGGATTCAGGATTAAGAACACATATTGAAACATCAGGCGTTTATCCGTTAACCGGAACATGGGATTGGGTTTGTTTCTCACCAAAAAAATTTAAGGCTCCCCATTCTTCTATTTTGAGTCAGGCTGACGAATTAAAGATTATCGTATATAATAAGAGTGACTTTGCCTGGGCAGAAGAATTTGCATCGAAGGTAAAATCATCATGTCAACTTTTTCTTCAGCCCGAATGGTCGAAAGAAAAGGAAATGCTTCCACTCATTATTGATTATGTAAAGGCCAATCAAAAATGGCAGGTGTCATTGCAGGTTCATAAGTACATGAATATTCCTTAGACTGATTACTGATTGTTGACTATTGATTTGCGATTGTTGATTTTAGTGGTTCTGAAATTTTAATGAACAACATCTTCAGATGAATATTTTTGAATTCAGAAACCAAATGAATAAATGGGGACAAGAGAAAGTCCCTTTTTTGTTTATGGTTGATTTTGAAATGGAGAAACCAAACATCATACGTTTATCAGATGTTAACAATTCCAAAATTCTTTACGACATCAATGGTTTTAGCAATTCAGCGAATCCATTAGATAATCCGGAATTCATTTCAATAAAAAAATTACCCATTCGTTTTGGGGATTATCAAAAGAAGTTTGATTCTGTATTTAGCCATTTAGAATATGGTGATTCATTTTTAACAAACCTTACCATTAAGACTGAAATTGAAATACAATATTCGCTGCACGATATTTTTAATTTCAGCAAAGCGAAGTATAAGTTGCTTCACGAAAATCAATTCATGGTCTTTTCACCAGAAACATTTGTAAAGATTCAGAATGGAAAAATATTTTCTTTCCCCATGAAGGGAACCATCGATTCTTCTATTCCTGATGCAGAACAAAAGATCTTAGCCAACCAAAAAGAATTATCTGAGCATGTAACGATTGTTGATCTGATCCGGAATGATTTAAGCTTGGTTGCCGACAACGTAGAAGTAAATCGATTTAGGTATATAGAAAAGATTAGAACCCATTCAAAATCATTGCTTCAGGTTAGCTCCGAAATTTCGGGCGAGTTATCTAAAAATTACAAAGCGCATTTAGGTGATATATTAATTGCTCTCCTTCCGGCTGGTTCGATAAGCGGAGCACCCAAACAAAAGACGATTGAAGTCATCCATCAAGCAGAAGGAGAGAAGCGTGGATTTTATACCGGAGTGTTTGGTTATTTTGATGGTGAAAACTTGGATAGTGGTGTAATGATTCGGTATATTGAACAAGTACATGGAAAATATTTCTATCGCAGTGGTGGAGGTATTACAACACAAAGCGATGCCATGGCCGAATATCAGGAAGCACTAGATAAAGTATATGTCCCTGTTGATTGAATCAATAAAATTATTAGACGGACAATTTCACAACCTGTTTTACCATGAGCAGCGCATGAATCGCGCATTGAAAATGCTCTGTGGTGTTCACGAAAATTTTGATCTCGAGGAGTTTCTTCAACACGTTGAAAAACCAAAGCAAGGTCTTTATAAATGTAGATTAGTGTACGATGATCAATCCAGGGAAGTTGAGTTTGTACCGTATCAGCCAAAGATGATTAAAAATTTACGAATCGTTGAACATGATCGTATTTCTTATGAATTTAAATTTAAGAACCGAAGACTAATTGACCGGTTATTTGAGCAACGCAAAGATTCTGATGATATACTGATCGTTAGAAAAGGATATATAACCGATTCATCGTATGCGAATATTATTTTCAGACGCGGAAAGAGATGGTTTACACCCTGGTCTGCATTGCTGAAAGGTACAATGCGCACAAAGTTGTTAGAACGAAACTTGATTGGTGAAGAGGAAATTCGCGTGGAGGATATTAAATCTTTTGAATCATTTAAACTGATTAATGCGATGCTCGAATTTGATGCGCCCGAAATTGAAGTATCCAACATTGTTTTTTAGTTTTGAAAATGAAGCATACATCCCTTTTTCTTTTGCTGCTATTTTTCTTTGCAACTGAGTTTACTCAAGCTCAGCTCAGCACAACTTCCAAAAAAGCAATCGAGTATTATACCCAGGCAGATAATTACAGAGTTCGCAATCAGTATGAACAGGCCATTGAATTGTTAAACATGGCCATTGCTAAGGATAAGAATTTTGTAGAAGCGTATTATCGCCTTGGTCTTACCTATCATTCGCTGAAGCAGTATCCGAAGGCAATGGAACTGTATGAAAAAGGACTTAGTCTGACAGAAGATGTACGGAAGAAAAAAGTTTTTTGGTATGATCTGGGCGAACTCTATCTTCTTCAGGGCGATTACGATAAGGCTATGAAGGTGTTGAGCGCGTTTGTTAACAATGAAACACAAAACAAAGCGAAGATTGACAGAGCAACATTGCTTTTTAGAAGCGCAGAGTATGCATCTAAAAATCAAAACAATACTTCAGCTTATAAGAAGAGAATATTAAGCGATACGGTTAATCATTTTGTCTTGCAATATTTCCCGGTGCTTACAGCGGATCAACAACATTTACTTTTTACACGGAGAGCAGGTGATGGACCAAACGATGATGAAGATCTGGTAGTGTGCGATAAAGACGCTAACAACAAATGGAAATTACCAGTATCCATTTCAAAGAATATTAATACGCGATTGAATGAAGGTACCTGTACAATATCAGCAGATGGAAGAAAAATTATTTTCACCTCGTGTACCGGACGTGATGGTGTTGGAAGTTGTGATCTGTACGAAAGCAGAAAAATCGGAAATGAATGGACAGAGCCAAAAAATCTTGGACGAAATGTAAACAGTGCAGAGTGGGAATCGCAGCCTTCTCTCTCTGCTGATGGAAGGACGCTTTATTTTGTTTCCGATAGGAGAGCAGGTCTAGGTAATAGAGACATTTGGATTTCGAGTTTGAATGATGCAGGTCAGTGGACAAAAGCAGTCAATGCCGGTAAGCAGATTAATTCGCAATACGATGAAATATCACCTTTCATTCATGTAAACAATCAAACACTTTATTTTGCTTCGAATGGACTGCCTGGCTTTGGAGGCTATGATATTTTTTATTGTGAACGTGATTCCAGCAATTGGACTGCCCCGAAGAATATCGGAGCTCCATTAAATGATCATGAAGATCAGTTCTCACTTTTTATTACAGCCGATGGTAAAAAAGGATATTACTCCCATGAAGAAACATTAAAGTCAGGTTTTTCAAGAAGTAAAATTTATGAGATTGAAATTCCGATTGAAAACCAGATGAAGTTTAGAAGCAACTATGTAACGGGAATTATTACGGATAAAATTTCAAAGCAACCTTTAAAGGCCAAAGTAGAACTGGTTAATCTCAAGACTAATAGTATAGAATCTCTTGTTGAATCAGACTCCATAACAGGCGAGTATTTAATGGTATTAACACAAGGCGCGGAGTATGGCTTGTATGTGAATAAGGACAATTACCTTTTTAAGAGCTATAATTTTAATTATTCGGAAGTAAAAGACTTCAAACCAATAGTGGTCAATATCGCTTTGGAAAAAGCAAAGGAAGGATCGATAGTGGTACTCAATAATATTTTCTTTGATGTCGATAAGTATGAGTTGCAGAATCGATCAAAGTCCGAGTTGCAAAAAATAATTCGGTTCCTGACAGATAATCCGCAACTTAGAATTGAAATCAGCGGGCATACGGATAATTCAGGCTCCGCGGTTTATAATCGGGAACTTTCTGAGAAGCGCGCGCGCTCAGTATTTCAATATCTTACCCAAAACACCATTAATTCGAAAAGATTAGTTGTTAAAGGGTATGGACCTGATCAGCCAATTGCGTCCAATAATTCTGATGAGGGACGCCAACTCAACCGAAGAATTGAATTTCGAATAATTCCTTAACGAACGAGCATTCGCTTAACAATCGATCTAGTTGGCTCAAAAACGGACATTTAAACTAACAAAGATTAGCACAAACGATTTCTATCCCCCTTTTTTAGGTATTAAGTTTATGCATGCATACTAAATTTTGCGGTACTTATCTTTTGGGAGTTATTATTTTGTTATAAGTTTGGGCGCATATATAATTATTCATTAACCTAACTTTTACAGTATGAAGAGAATTCTACTAGGATGCTTAACAGCGGTGTTCATGCTTGCTAGCAGCGAGTTGTGGGCGCAGGAACGAACAGTGTCCGGCACAGTAACATCCACTGAAGACGGAACTGGTCTTCCAGGAGTAAACATTGTGGTTAAGGGCACCACAATTGGAACCGTAACGGATAGTAACGGTAAGTACACCCTTTCGATACCTACTTCGGGAGGTGTTTTGGTATTCACTTTCATCGGATTAAAATCTGAAGAGATTGAAATTGGAGAAAGATCTATTGTGGACATCAGTCTTGCTTTGGACGTAACTCAATTAAGCGAAGTTGTTGTTACAGCCTTGGGTATTGAGAAATCAGCTAAATCCATTGGCTACTCGGTATCTAAAGTTAAGAATGAGGAACTTACGGCAGGGAGAGCCATTAACGTGGCAACTGCTCTTTCTGGTAAAGTTGCAGGTTTACAGATTAACACGGTCAATAACGGTGTTAACCCTACCGCCCGCGTAACACTTCGCGGAAACCGCTCACTAACAGGTAATAACCAGGCATTGGTTGTTATTGATGGTGTGCAGTCTACCACCGATCAGTTAAACTACCTCAATCCAAACGATATTGAAAACGTTTCGGTTTTGAAAGGTGCGAATGCGGCAGCGCTTTATGGTGCAGATGCATCTAACGGTGCTCTCATTGTTACAACCAAAAAAGGAACAAATGCTACTCCTCAAATTACTTTCTCCAATACTACCTATTGGGAAAGCATAAGCTTCCTACCAAAATTTCAGGAAGGATTTGGTGCGGGTACAGAATCGTTCAGCCGAGTTTATATTCCGTTTGAAAATCAATCATACGGACCAGCTTATACTGGAGAACAAGTAATAATGGGACGCCAACTGGAGGATGGGTCATATCAGATGACTGATTATTCATATAAGAAAGACGCAAAGAAAAATTCGTATGATGTAGGTAGCACAATTCAAAACTCAATTTCATTGACAGCAGGAGATAAGGTAAGTAGCTACTTCCTTTCTGCGCAAAATATAAAGACAAAAGGAATTGTTCCTGGTGATGAGAACGAAAGAACATCCTTGCGATTTAATGCCAGCCGTACATTTAACAAATTGAGAACAGCCTTTAACGTATCATACACTTTACGTCAAACGGATAAAACAACGTCTGATTTTTATAACAACATTTTAAATACTCCTGGTCAGGTTCCTGTTGATAAGTACAGAAACTGGAGGAATTATACCAATGCAGATGGTAGCTTAAACTATGCAAACCCAAATAACTATTTCAACGATTATTTTTCAAGCCCTTGGGCAGCGAAAGATATGAACCGTCAGAAAGAACGTTACGGTAACTTGCAAGGAAGTGCAGAATTGGCGTATGAATTTACAAATTGGTTAACGGCTACCTACAGAGTGGGTATGACCAATCAAACATTTGATTTTAAACCAACACAAGAAAAATTTAACTATAGCGCTTTCGCAAAGGCCTCCGGAAAGTACATAGCGCAATCTAATATCGCTGGTGCTTCCGGTGACTATACTGGGTACAACAACAAACTCGTACAGGACCTTATTTTAACATTCAAAAAGGATTTTGGTGATTTCACCACTACACTTTTGGCAGGAGGAAATGTTCGCGATGAAAGAACAAAAGCTGTTGGAGTTCAAGCAAACGGCCTCGTTTTGCCCGGCGTATATAACATTGGTAACCGCGTAGGGGAAACCGTTGGAGCAGAATTTGAAGAAACTAAACGCGTTGTAGGCGTATATGGTGATTTGACAGTTGGCTACAAGGATTATTTATTCTTGCATGCTTCCGGAAGAAGAGACGCATACTCAGTTCTTTCTCCTGCCAATAGAAATACATTCTATCCTGGCGTTGATGTTTCTTTTGTGTTGTCTGATGCAGTTCCATCACTCAAAGACAATAACTACATTAGTGATATTAAAATTACTGCTGCAGCTTCTAGAGTGGGTAACGTTAACGTAGGTGCGTATAGTTTGCAAACACCATTCAATACAGGTGGAGGATTTCCATACGGAAGCTTAGCAGGATATTCATATGGTGATACTTATGCCGATCCAAACTTAAAGCCTGAGTTGACAACTTCTTATGAGGTTGGTGCAGAGCTTGGTTTGTTTGACAATCGTGTGAACATTGAAGCTGCTTACTACACTCAAAACACAATCGATCAAACAGTAAATATTGACATTGCCACTTCTACTGGATATTCAAGAGCAACCGTAAACGCGGGGGAGCTTAAGAATTATGGTTATGAAATAACATTAAAAACCACTCCAGTTTCTACAAGCGATGGTTTAAAATGGGATGTTAACATTAACTATGCTGACAGAGGAACTAAAGTAGTATCACTTTATCAGGGATTACAAAACTTGAACCTTTCAGGTTATTATGGTCAAACTGGTGATGCTAGCTTAGGTCAGGTATTTGTCGATGTTGGAGGACAGTATCCAACCATTAAAGCAGTTTCTTACTTGCGTGATCCTCAAGGTCGTGTAGTAGTAGACCCAGCAACGGGTTATCCTTTAAAGGATCAGGCTTTAAAAACTATGGGACAAGGAAATCCACGTTATTTCTTAGGTATCAACTCTATCTTGAAATACAAAGGGGTATCATTGAATATTCTTGCAGAATTCCGTGGTGGAAACGTAGTATACCATGGTCTTGCTAGTACAATGTGGTTTACCGGTGTAGCAGAAGCAACAGCAGCCTATAACCGCGAACGCTTTGTGTTCCCGAATTCATCTTACAAAGATGCTGATGGCAATTATGTAGCAAACACTTCAGTAGCAGTACTGGATGGTGGTCTTGGAACATGGGATTCTAACCTTAGAACAGTAGGTGAGAACTTTGTGACCAGTGCTAACTTCTGGAAAATAAGAGAACTTTCTCTTTCTTATGAAATTCCAAAAAGCGCATTGTCTTCAGTGAAATTCTTAAAGGCGGCATCGATTGGTTTTGTTGGAAGAAATCTTTTAATGATCCTTCCTAAAGAAAACAAATACACCGATCCTGAGTATGCACTGGATACATCAAACTCCATTGGTTTGAACAACACACTTCAAACTCCTCCTACGCGTACGTATGGATTTAATGTACAGGTTACATTTTAATGCCTAAAAAGAGATAATATGAAAAAGAAATCGATACTTTATATACTCGCAGGTATGGCAATGGTTGCCATAAGCTGTAATGACTTTTTGGATGTCAATACAAATCCAAACCAGCCAACTTCGGCTACTCCTGAAACCGTTCTTGCCAATGCTCTGAACGTTACTGCGGGTCGTCTTGTGCATCATGAAATTGGTGCATTCTGGGTTGGTCAATGGTCTCCTTCAGGCTCAGTTTCTGGATTTGTTCCGGAAAAAACCTATGATATTCAGACTACTTTCAGAACTGGTATTTGGACAAGTCCATATAATAATCTCACAGATTATCAATATGTAGAACAGCAGGCATTAGCTCAAGGCAAAAAATCAATTGCTGGTATGGCCCGTGTGATGAAAGCCTTCAATTACCAAATCCTGGTTGATGCTTATGGCAACGTTCCCTATTCTGATGCACTAAAAGGAACTGTTTCGATTCGTCCAAAGTATGATGATGGTAAAGCTGTTTACGACAGTTTGATTCGCGACCTTAACGTAGCGATCACCTACCTAAGCGAACCGATATCTACTGAAAATGCATCTGCAGGTTCATCCGATATTTATTTTGGTGGTAATACAGCGAAGTGGTTGAAATTTGCCAAAACGCTTAAGTTGAGAATGTTAGTCCGTATTCAGGATGCCCCGGGTATGCAAACTCTAGTTGCCACAGAAATGGCTAAATACACTGGCGATCATACAGAGTTTATGACTGGGACGGATGACGTTAAGTCTAACCCTGGATACTTAAAAACGGCAGGTAAAGAAAATCAATGGTATGAAACCTATGGCTTCCAGCCAACAGATAGTCGTGCCGGTAACCATGATTTTTATTGCTGGAGTGATTTTTTCATTACTTCGCTTGAAGATTTAGCTGATCCAAGACTCCCGTTATTGGCCTATCAAAATGGTGGAGCTTATGTAGGTGTTCCATTTGGAGAAGGTAGTGATACCTACTTATACTCTAAAATTTCCGGTTTTGGTCCGGCTTTCCTTCCAACCGATGGTGGTGGTGGAACCGTAGGGGCTTCAAAACTTTATAAGAGATCAATGGTTGTAATGACTGCCGCAGAAAGTTTCTTTTTGCAAGCAGAAGCAGTTGAGGCGGGTCTTCTTACAAGCGATTTAAGTTCTCAAGAATTATTTGAGGCTGGAATTAAGGCTTCCTTTGATCTCACTGCATCTCAAATGGATGTGGCGACTGACTTAACCACTGAATATGAAGATTACATTGCATCAGGCAATGAGTATGCCGATTGGAATTCTTCACCAAATAAACTTGAAGCAATCATCATTCAAAAATGGATTGCACTTGCTAACCATAATGGTTTTGAAGCGTGGTCAGAATGGAGAAGAACGGGTATTCCAGATGTTCCACTTTCAACAAGAGCACAGGGATCTCAACAACCTATTCGTTTTCTGTATCCATTGAGCGAGTATAGTAACAATACTGAAAACGCACAGGCCCAGGGTACGATCAACCAGTTCACGAGCAAAATATTTTGGGTTCAATAACTCTTAATGGTAAAAAATAATAATATGAAAAAACATATAAAGGGGACGCTAAGAATTTTCTTCGCGTTATTTATAAGCATAGTGGCCTTCTCCTGTTTGGATGATAAGGGCTATACAGATATTATCAACAGTGTTGGTAATGATCAAATGTTTTTAAGTTGGTATGGTGCTGACGGAAAGTCAATCAACAAAGCCGTGGCACTACCAGCACAGGACACAGCGGATTATACAGTAACTGTTTCAGCTACTTCAGCAGCGTCTAAATTGAACAAGGAAGTAACTGTAATCGTGGCTGTTGATGCGGCTGTTATTGAAGAGACAAATGCTTTGATCGAAAATGCCGGAGATAAATTCTTTTTACTTCCAGATTCAACATATGTTATTGAAACTTTCTCAGTAACCATTGATGCGGATACAACTGAAGCTCCATTTGTGATTACATTTTATCAAAACAAAATTGATAAATCGAAAAACTACATGCTTCCTTTGACCATTCAGGATCAAGACGGAGCATTAGTAGGAAGCAACACCGGTACATTGAAATTGACCTTTATCGGAAATCCTTTAGCTGGAGCTAGACTATGGGATTTTTACCGCTACAATTGTCAAAATGGTGCTGTTGAGTGCGCAGTTAGTACAAATTGGCAAGACGATGATACTGCTTTTTCGCCTGTTGATGGTTTAAGTTTAAAAGTACCAACAGGTTACTATGTACAACCTAACTACTTGATTACATTTAAAAATGAAGGTGGCGGAGTGCTGTCAAATTTCAAAGCGGTTATTGCACCAGATGAAATTGATGCAGCATTTACAGCGAACGGTATTGCTGTAGTAGATGGTCCACACATAACGGTTAACGCTGACTACAGTGTGATAACAATCAACTATACTGTATTTAATGGTTCTGCTTACAGAAACCTTACCGATATCTTCCACAAGTAATGTAGAAGAGTCTTTTATTTGATTTACAAAGAGGTCGTCAAACTTTGACGGCCTCTTTGCTTTTATGATGATGTGGCGCTCACCATCTAAACAGTAATTTGATCACTCTTGTAATAGCATTCTTTAACCTTTGTTTCATCGTCAGTATGCAATAATTTTAATGCTTAAATTTTTCGTTTGAAGAAGTATATTTTTTTTCTGGCTTTTAGCTTAGCGCTGTTTGGACATGAAGTGATGGGTCAGGATATTCTTGATCATAGAATGGAGGTTAATGTAAAGGGACTCACCCTATCGGATGCCTTTTCAAGTATAGAACGTAAATACCCAGTTCGATTCTATTTCGATAATACGTGGTTTGAAAATGTAATTCTGACTGATGAGTATTCGGGTAGGACATTGCGGGAATTTCTCACAAACACCTTCTCAGGTTCTGAAATAAGTTTTAGTGTACTCTACAACTACGCAATTATTTTATCAAAAGGCTCAGATAATAGACTGCAAGAAGTTCTGATAAAGAATAATTTGCATACCCAGGGAAAGTCAGCCAATCTTATTAAGATAGGAGAGCGAACGAATAATAAATTGGTTGATAAAGCTATTATAACAGGAGTGATAACGGATGGAGGTTCGGGAGCTGGTATAGAAGGGGTAAGTTTTTCTATTCTTGACCTGGAAATCGGAACGGTCACTAATAAGATGGGTAATTATAAATTAGATGTCATTTCAGGTGAACATATTTTAGAGGTACGTAGTATTGGATACGAAACAAAAGTGATACGTATAGAAATACTCGGATCGGCAACTTTTAATCTTCAACTAGAGACTGCCTCCAGAGTTTTAAGTGAGGTTGTTGTTACTGGCGATCATGTCAACGTACTCCAAACTTCTCTTGGCGCTATCGATTTAAAAATTTCGGATATGAAAAAGCTTCCCACTTTTTTGGGCGAGGTTGACATTATTAAACAGATACAAACGCTGGCTGGGGTAACTTCTGCTGGTGATGTCTCTTCCGGATTTAACGTTCGCGGAGGCGGGGCTGATCAGAACCTGGTGCTATATGATGGTGTTCAGGTATTCAATACATCGCATGTATTTGGTTTCTTTTCTGCGTTCAATGCTGAAGCAGTAAAGGATGCTCAATTCTATAAGGCAGGGATACCTGCTGAATATGGAGGAAGAGTTTCATCTGTGTTGAGTCTAAACACAAAGGAAGCGAGCTATGAAAAATGGCATGCCTCTGGCGGCATTGGTCTTGTGAGCAGTAACCTGACCATTGGAGGTCCGATTAAAAAAGATCGATCTACAGTAATCGCGTCTTTTCGCACGTCTTACTCAGATTGGATGTTAAAACTTTTTACGCATGATTATCCATCAGTAAGGAATAGTTCGGTTTCATTTTACGATGGAACCGTAAAACTGGCACAACGCATTGGTGAGAAGGGAAAACTAAGCTTATCAGGTTATGTGAGCAACGATGTTTTTGGATTGCCTAATGATACTACATTTCATTGGAAAAATATTCTGAGCTCTGTGCACTATGATCAGGCATTGAATGATCACCTCTTGTTCAATGTTTCGGCTGGATATGGGCAATACGCTTATGTTGTTTCTGATAAAGAACCAGAATTTGCTTATCGAATGAAGTATAGAATTCAGTACCCATCGCTGAATAGTGATTTAAGTTGGCAAAAGGGTATCCATAAAATTAAGGTCGGGGTACAAAGTATGTATTACTATGTTGAGCCAACCTCATTAAGTTCAACTTCTGAAGCATCTTCTGTGGTACCATTTCATAGGAGTGATGAGCGATATTGGGAGAACTCATTATATATAAGTGAGTCTGTGGATTTCACAGAGAAACTATCTATGGACCTTGGCTTCAGACTTTCCAATTTTACCGCATTAGGGCCAGGTCAGGTTTATGTGTATGATGAAGCAAAAGAGAAATCGGATAATTCAATTATCGACACCGTATCATATGGGTCAAATCAAAAAATAAAAAATTATACCGGACCAGAGCCAAGAGCCACCTTGAATTTCAGGGTAACACCGACCTTTTCAATTAAGGGAGGTTATAACAGGATATATCAGTACCTTCATTTAATTTCAAATTCCGTTTCAGTTTCTCCAATTGACGTTTGGCAGCCGAGCAATCGTTACTTCTCTCCTCAACGCGGTGATCAGATTTCCGTTGGATTTTTTAACAAAATCAAGGATGGGGCCTATGATATTTCGCTGGAGTTCTACTACAAGAAAGTTTATAATATTCTCGATTTTAAGGACGGCTCAGAACTTGTTTTGAACAACACACTTGAGCAGGATTTATTGACCGGTAAAGCGGAGGGGTATGGAGCAGAATTCACGTTGAATAAAACGAAAGGAAGGTTGACATGGAATTTTAATTATACATATGCCAGAACATTTCGAACTGTTTCAGGAATCAATGACGGTAAAAAATATCCATCTAGTTATGATCAGCCCCATATTGTTAATTTCAATTGGAAGTATGGAATGTCAAGACGATTTTCATTCACAGGCAATTTTAGTTTCCGGTCAGGAAGGCCCATCACCATACCCTATTCATACACGGTAATTGATAATGTTCCCATTGTTAATTACTCCGATCGCAATGGATATAGAATTCCCGATTATCATAGACTTGATTTGGCTTTGGTTGTAGAAGGAAGTCATCGAAAAAATAAAATATGGGATGGTACATGGGTATTTTCCATTTATAATGTTTATGGCAGGAAAAATGTTTATTCTGTTTTTTATAGAAAAAATGGAAATGGTCTCCAACAGGCGTATAGTATGTCTGTTATTGGTTCCGTTCTTCCGTCTATTTCTTATCAATTTAAAATTTGAGAATGAGAAAGCTTGCAATAACTTTTCTTTTCTGGATCGTGCTGGACTCATGCATTGAACCATTTCCTATTGTGTTAACTAAAAGTCAAACTCAATTGGTAATTGACGGAATGATTTCAGATGAGCCAGGGCCTTATGAGGTTAAGCTTTACACAACGAAAGCGCTTGACGACCAATTGGGCGCACCGAACTGGGTAAAAAAAGCAGACGTTCGGATAACGGATGATCTTGGAAATGAAGAGATTTTACTCGAATCCAGCGCAGGAATTTACAAAACGAAAGCCACTGGAATTAAAGGACAAGTTGGTGCGACCTATGTGCTTTCGGTAACCACAACGGATGGGGTAAGTTATGAATCAGAACCACAAAAAATTTTACCGGTTGGAGAATTTCAGGATTTACGATACGAATTTCAGCAGGATAAGGATCCGGAGGAAACAGATCATCTGAACACAACTAACGGATTTAATATTTATATAGATGCGCAGGTTTTGCCTGAGCAAGGAGGACTGGTGCGTTGGCGTACAACGGGTACTTTTGAAATAAAAACAGTTCCTGAAACCAGAATGATTCTTAAAGGCACTTCAGGTGGTGGTATTGTTCTTGTTCCGGATCCCCCCCCATGTAGTGGATGGAAATATACTCCCAAAGACGGATTGCAACAGAAGGGGGAATGTACTTGTTGTGAGTGCTGGATAACAGATTATAGTAAACAGCCAATCTTATCAGATGCAAAGTTTATACTCAATGGGTCAATTTCTGATTTTAAGATTGGTTTTATTGCAGCCAGTAGAAGATTTTTTAACGAGAAATATTATTTAGAAGTTGAGCAGATGAGTCTATCGCAAGATGCATATTCTTTTTGGAGCGTGCTGGCCAAGCAGTCTCAATCAGGAAGTGATTTATTTCAAACTCCACCAGCCTCAGTTAAAGGTAATATTCATGGGCTAAATGGAATAGCTGATCCAATCGGAATATTTACAGCCGCTTCAATTAAGCGAAAGAACATTACGATCGAAAGAAGTGAAGTTCCATATTACCTGCCGCCCATCGACTCAATTAAAGATTCTTGTTTATCAATTTATAAAGTATCCTCAACCACGAAGCCTCCATTTTGGTAAATGCAATTGCTATGTTAAGGTTTATAATCATTTTAATTAGTGCAATTTTTTTAACGGAAAATTCGGGCTATTCTCAAGATCAACAGGTTGATGTTAGAAAGCAGGTTGATGCATATCTTGAACATTATGCTATAAGTGATCTTCACATAAGTTTCAATCAACCATTGTATGCTCCCGGAGATTCGGCATTTTTTATTGTAAGCTCTTCTCAATTAAGAACAGTACAAAAATCTCAAGAGATACTGACTATATGTGTGCTGGATGGCAAAGGTCAAAATATCCTGAAACACAACATCATTCTTCAAGGTGGAGTGGCAACTAACCAATTGATTTTTCCATTGGACATGAAACCAGGATTGTATCAATGGATAGTATTTGTTGATAGATTCAAAGTGGAGAAATCGAGTTTCTTAAGAGGGACAATATGCATTGTAGATAAGAATAAAATTATACCTGAGAATACATTAGCAGTCGAGATTGAGGGGAATAGTCTTATAAATGGACTTGAATGTATGCTAAGGGTTAGACTGCGAAATAATTCGATAGGTAAATCAATAGTTGTGTGTAATGGTCAGGGAGATATTGTTAGCAGAGGTATTTCTGATTCTTCCAGAATTTTAAAAATGACTTTTATCCCCAAGGAGCCAGCTCAGTTGTATACGGTTTCAATTGAAGGGGTTCCATCATCTGCTATTCAATTGCCATATCCTCTGAACAAAGGGTATACACTACATGAAGTACAGTTAGAGGGAGAAGATAATAGAGTTGTAAAGGTTTCATCTAATGATTCAGACCGTAAAAGTTTGATCATGGTTTGGTGCTCCCACAACAGATCATTATCGGTTAATAAGATAGCCTTGAATGAAAAAAATGAACTAACAGTAAAGATTCCAACTCAACTGGAAAATATTTCACATGTTTTATTAGTCGATGCTTCTCTTAATGTTTTAGCCCAACATCGATTTTTTAACCATAAGTCGGGAGAGAAGAAAATTGATATTCAAGTATCAAAAGATGAATTTTCTACACGTGATTCCGTTCATGTGAAATTAAAAACAACCAATGAAATTGATTGGTTAGTAATGCGTGTACTTAAAAGGGATTTGTTCATTGGATCAAGTGATCTTTCTAAATCAAATGACCATAATGAAATCGGGCAAGAACCGTTCTTTTCGAATCGTTTGGAGTTTCAGCGAAATTCTAAAATTAATTCTTTTCAAGAAATTCGGGGCAAAGTGATTATGGAAAAGGGATCTAAGCCAACAGACTCCATCCAGGTTATGCTCTTTCTTCAAAAAAGCATGTTTGGTTACGAGACTTATGTTGATAAGGATGGACGTTTTAAAGTTCCTCTTGTTTTTAAGACCGAGGGTCAGGAACCTGTTTTTTATTCTGTCCGAACAAAGCATGGAGACGTATTTAGTCCAAAAATAGAGTTTGAAGCAGATGATTTTAACTCTCCGTTTTCAATTGAACAATTTAATGAAAGTAATGAGCCCGATAGTTATGGCGAGTTTGCACTTGCAAAACGTGCTATTGATGGATCCTATAAAAAACGGTTAAAGGAGTTTGATCAAGAACAAAGTTCCAATGCGAAATTTGAAGAAGAACTAGGGGATGCTGACATTACAAGAAAACTCGATGACTATAATCCTTTCCTTTCAGTCGAAGATGTTATTCGAGAGGTTATACCAGCTGTTGAGTACAGAAAGAAAGGAGAACGTGATGTGGTGAGAGTCTTCACATCAGAGAAAAGGCCCAAGGATTTTTTTGGACCTTTATACATTATTGATGGAGTATTCTTTAAGAATCCTTATGTATTTTTAAATCTGCCGATTGAGGATGTTAAGACGATTAAGGTTGTAAAAGATTCAAGGAAGCTTCGCACTTTTGGAGCACTAGGCGAGAATGGAATAATACTGGTAGAAACAAAATCCAGAAAGGAATTAGCCGCAGAGAGCCAAATGATATTAAATGGTATTTCGCCTTTTATGCCTTCCCGAGTCTACTCTGGATCGAGCTTTAAAAATCAAAGAACGCCTGATCTCCGGTCTTGTTTATTTTGGTGCCCGATGGTTAAGCTTAACTCCAACAATGAAACAGAGCTTAGCTTTATTACCTCCGATGATCTGGGAGAGATGGTAATTCAGATTGAAGGAGAAACTATCAAGGGAGAGCACATTTTTGAAGAAAGAATTTTTATGGTTTCTTTTCCTCCTAAAAAGTCTTAAAGCTTTTATCTTTGCGACATGATCTACATCTCCCGCAAAGAACATTTCAACGCAGCACACAAGCTCTTTAATCCGAGTTGGTCAGTGGAGAAGAATGTAGAAGTCTTTGGCCCCTGCGCGAATGATAACTGGCATGGGCACAATTTTGATTTGATTGTTACAGTAAAGGGAGCGCCCGATCCTGAGACTGGTTTTGTTGTAGACCTTAAGAAATTAAGCACGTTAATCCGAAACGAAGTAATCGAAAAACTCGATCATAAAAACATCAACCTTGATGTCGATTTCATGCAAGGTAAGTTAGCCAGTTGCGAAAATCTTATTGTTGAAATCTGGAGAATTCTGAATCAACATTTGCCATCCATCACCTCAAGGGGCAAGCTTCATTGCATCCGTCTTTATGAAACTCCCCGCAATTACGTGGAGTACTTTGGAGAATAGCACTCTAAAATCGTACTTCGTAATTCTTAACTCGTAATTTTAAGCATGCG
This sequence comes from Chryseolinea sp., assembly GCA_039930485.1. GTDB lineage: Bacteria > Bacteroidota > Bacteroidia > Cytophagales > Cyclobacteriaceae > Chryseolinea. The sequence goes on along the minus strand of JBDTTT010000021.1, from coordinate 9,692 downwards.
GTATTATATCATAGCCGGTGAACGATCAGGCGATTTACATGGAGGAAATTTAGTAAAGGCATTAAAGCGTCATGATGCCGATGCAAGTCTTCGTGGCTTTGGTGGTGAGTATATGCAAGAAGCAGGAGTGGAGTTGGAAGTTCATTATCGCGACATGGCGTTTATGGGCCTTGCCGAGATACTGACCAACTTGACTAAAATTTCAAATTACATAAAGCAATGCAAGGCTGACGTCACCCAGTTTAAACCAGATGTTATTATCCTTATTGACTATGGAGGTTTTAACAGACGCATTGCCAAGTTCGGTAAGAAGAACGGTATAAAAGTATTCTATTACATACCTCCAAAAGTGTGGGCGTGGTACCAAAGACGAGCGCTGGAGCTGAAAGCGAATGTCGATCGTATGTTTGTTATTCTTCCATTCGAGAAGGAGTTCTTTAAGAGATTTAATTGGGATGTTGATTACGTAGGTAATCCAGTGCTTGATGCAGTGAAAGCGCATCAACGCGATGATCAATTCGCAGTGAAGCATCAAATGAAATCAGACAATCCTGTTGTTGCATTGTTGCCAGGAAGCAGAAAACAGGAATTGAATTCCATTATCCCATTGATGGAAGAAGTGGTAAAACGATTTCCACAATATCAATTTGCTGTTGCATCGGTTAGTAATCTGGATCAATCCATGTATGGTGAACTGAGAAGTTTACCGAATGTAAAATTCATCATTGAAGATACATACAACCTTTTGCTGAATTCAAATGCTGCTATTGTTACATCGGGAACCGCTACGTTGGAGACTGCATTATTTCGCGTTCCTCAAGTTGTTGTTTATAAGACGAGTTTTGTTTCGTACTGGATTGTGAAAATGCTGATTAAAGTGCCTTACATTTCTCTCGTTAATTTGATTATTGGAAAGCAGGTTGTAAAAGAAATGATTCAGCAAGACGCCAATGTAGAGGATGTATCTGCAGAGCTTAAATTGTTGTTAGAGAATCAAACTTACCGGCAAGGTATTTTGAATTCATACGATAATCTGATAAAAATTCTGGATACCGGATCGGCTTCCGAAAATGCAGCCACCCTTATGGTAAAATATCTTAAAAAGGATTAAGTGAATCTGAAATCTTAATTCACAGATCACAAATCAAAAATTGCTTACGCAACTTTCAACTTACTGTATTGCGACTTATTGAATTTCTCTTCCGCATATGCGCGATTGATAACCAATTTGTCTTTCGTTTTTTCAGAAGGTAATTCGAACATGGCATCGTTAATGATAGGCTCACAAATGCTGCGTAATCCGCGGGCACCGAGTTTGAACTCCATGGCTTTCTCAACAATAAAATCAATTGCACCTTCTTTGAATTCCAATTCGATATCTTCCATATCGAAAAGTTTTTTGTACTGCTTTACCAAAGCATTCTTTGGTTCAGTAAGAATCTTACGAAGTGCTTCCTGATCAAGTGGATTTAAGAATGAAACAACAGGTAAGCGTCCGATTAATTCAGGAATTAATCCAAAGCTCTTTAGATCTTGAGAGGTAACAAACTGCAATAAGTTATCCTTATCGATAGCACCAGGATGAAGTCCATCGTGCCCCGCACTAAATCCTAATGGACGTGTGTTTAATCGGTTTGCAATAAAGCGTGTGATGCCTTCGAAAGCACCACCACAGATGAAAAGAATATTTTCAGTGTTCACCGTGATCATCTTCTGATCCGGATGTTTGCGACCACCTTGAGGTGGAACGTTAACTGCTGTTCCTTCCAATAATTTCAATAACGCTTGTTGTACACCTTCACCACTCACATCACGGGTGATAGAAGGGTTATCTGACTTACGGGCAATCTTATCAATCTCATCAATATAAACGATACCTCTTTCAGCAGCTTCAACATTGTAATCAGCAGCTTGCAGAAGGCGTGTTAAAATGCTTTCAACATCTTCTCCTACATACCCTGCTTCTGTCAACACCGTTGCATCAGCAATACAAAAAGGAACCTGAAGAAGTTTGGCTAATGTTTTAGCGAGATAGGTTTTGCCGGTACCAGTTTCACCTACCATGATGATGTTTGATTTTTCAATCGTTACATCATTGTCAAGTTTACGTTGAGTCAATCGTTTGAAGTGATTATAAACTGCAACAGCCATAATCTTCTTGGCTTCATCCTGACCGATAACGTATTCATCCAAAAACTTCTTGATTTCTCTTGGTTTGATCAGCTTGAAGTTTGGAGAAATGCCTGCCTCTGTTTTACTTTTCTTTTCTTCGCCTAAAATTTGGTTGGCCTGAGTAACACACTTATCGCAAATGTGAGCATGTATACCTGAAATCATCAGATCTACATCTTTTTTACTTCTGCCGCAGAAAGAACAGGTAACTTCAGCCATAACTTAATTAGTCAATTATCGATGGGTCAATGTGCAAATGTGATACCGTCAGCACAGCCACAAAGGTATCATTTAATCTGCACATTGACGCATTGAAAATCTGCACATTACTTCGTCTTCTTACGTTCCAAAACCTCGTCAATTAAGCCGTATTCCTTGGCTTCTGATGCACGCATCCAGTAATCGCGATCGGAATCCTTCTCAATTTTCTCGTATGGCTGGCCGCTGTGGCTGGAAAGGATATTATAAAGGTCTTTTTTCACCTCTAAAGTCTGGCGCAAAGATATTTCCATATCGGAAGCCTGACCTTGCATACCACTCATAGGTTGATGAATCATTACACGTGAATGTGGTAAGCTTGAGCGTTTTTTGGCTGCTCCGGCTGTTAAAAGCACTGCACCCATAGACGCGGCTAAGCCGGTACATATAGTAGCGACATCAGGGTTTACGTAATTCATGGTATCGTAAATACCTAATCCGGCATACACTGAACCACCTGGACTGTTGATGTACATGATGATATCTTTCTTTGGATCGGAAGATTCAAGGAATAATAACTGTGCGGTGATCAAATTGGCAATCTGATCATCGATTCCCATTCCAAGGAAAATAATACGGTCTGAAATAAGGCGGGTAAACACATCGATGGCACGGAAATTTCCCGGACGTTCTTCAATAACATATTGGGTCATGTTATCAATGCGTTGGGAATAACTGTCGATGGTATTGCCGCTCATACCCAGGTGATGCACGGCATACTTTCTGAATTCGTTGTTGTTGTTCATATTTTATTAAAGTGATTACGTGTACAGTTGGATTGAAATTAAGGTAATTCTAGCGATCCCGCTTCATAATTCCAATCCTTTCGGTTTAAACCAACTAAAAACGAAAATGGTTTTAGCTCCGATAACTTTCGGAACTAAAACCATTGACGAACTGACTCTGATTTTATTGTTAATCCAGTCGACTAAGGATTATTGACGGTTAACGATTGACTCTTAATGTCTGTGCTCTTCTACAATCTTCTTAAACTCATCCACAGTTACTTTCTTTTCATCTACGCTGATTTTCTCGCGGATGTATTTCAGAATTTTCTCCGTGCGCAATTGGTTATATAGACGCATAAAGTTTTGACCGTTTTCGTTTTGCAGGTAATTATCAGTAATGCCATCCAATCTCTCTGCGATTTGATCTGCAAATGCCTGACCACCAAACTGAGCAACGATTTGCTCTTTTGCTTTTGCCCTTACTTCATCTGCATCCACTGCGATCTTATTGTCTTCAGCAATTTTGTTCTTCACCAAATCCCACTTCAATCCTCTTTTATAAAGATCAAATTCTTTATCAAGAACAGCATCCGTGATTTCTCCTTTGCCAGTTGATTTCAACCAGGTTTTCAAGAAGCCTTCAGGTAGATTGATTTTTGTATTCTCAACGAAATAATCTTCAATATGGTGTTCAAAGAAATGATCGGACTCGCGTTTGTAGTTTTCACCAATTGTTTCTTTAATCTTCGTAATAAATTCTGCCTCTGTTGTAACAGCATCCTTACCAAACACGCGATCAAATAATTCTTGATTAAGCTCGGATGGCTCCGGGCGGCTAATGGTATTGATCTTCAGAATGTATTGACCTTTAACGCCTTGTGCTTCTTCTGACGACATGCCAAGAAGTTGCTCAGTAAGGTTTTTATCAGCAAATATTTTAGCGATGTCGAATTCTACTTCGTCATCTTTCTTCAAACCAATAAATTTCTTCTGCTCTTTCTTTTCAATTTTCTCTACTTCAACAAAAGCATGTTCACGTTTGAAATCACCTTCTTTCGCGCGAAGTTCACCGAAGAGATTGTCTTCACCTTCACTGGTTTCAGGATACGTTACTTTTCCGAAACGTTTCTTTAAATCAGCAACAGTTTCATCAATTGTTTTCGTGTCGACTTCAATTGGGTAGGATTTTACTTTCACCTTCGAAGAAAGTTCGTAGGTAAATTCGTCTACCATTCCGATTAAGTATTCAAAAGAAAAGTCTTTTTGAGTATCCCAATCAATATTTTGTGCAATGGCTTGGTTGGGTATAGGATCACCCAAAATCTTCAGGTTATTCTCTTTAATATAGTCGGATACTTTTTGTGAAAGCAAATTGTTGATCTCTTCAACAAGGATAGACTTGCCAAACATTTTCTTGATCACACCACTTGGAACCTTACCCTGACGAAAACCTTTGATGCTGGCTTTGCGCGCGTAATCTTTTAGTTTTTCTTCAACATGAGGTTGATAATCACCTTCGGTTAAATTAATTTTAATTGTACCTTCCGTGGTGTTCTTTTTGTCAAGTGTTATTTCCAAAGCTTAAAACGTTTGTTGTTCTACCAGATAAATTAAAACCCTCAATACCCGTTTTAATGACGAGCATCGAGGGTTCGATGGTGCGGATGAAGGGACTCGAACCCCCACGCCTTTCGGCACCAGATCCTAAGTCTGGCACGGCTACCAATTACGCCACATCCGCAAAAGGAGGCGCAAATTTATTGAATATTCACAAATAAAGAATAGTTTGGAGAGGTATTACAAAAAAACTCATGTTATGCGCTGATAATCAGCAGAGAAGTTGAAAAGGAAGAAGATAAACAAGGAAAATAAGTAATCGATAATGGTAATAGACGCTGAACTGGAGAAGAAGGAGATAATTAATCGATATAGAAGACTGCTACGTAAGGCCAAACCCATTCTGAACGATGGTGATGCCAAACTCATCAAAAGAGCATTTACGATTTCACTGGAGGCGCATAAAGACATGCGTAGAAAATCGGGAGAACCCTTTATTTTTCATCCCCTCACTGTAGCCGAAATTTGCGTTGAAGAAATTGGATTAGGTACTACATCCATTATCGCTGCTTTAATGCATGATGTAGTGGAGGATACTGACATTGAGTTAGCTGATATTGAACGCACGTTTGGTAAGAAGATCACTAAAATTATTGACGGGCTTACAAAGATCCGCGGTGTTTTTGAATACGGAACATCACAACAAGCTGAGAATTTTCGAAAGATGCTCTTCACGCTTTCGGAAGATGTACGTGTAATTCTGATTAAGCTGGCCGATCGATTACACAATATGCGTACGCTTGATAGTATGCCGCGCAACAAGCAACTTAAGGTAGCCAACGAAACAATTTATCTCTACGCACCACTCGCGCATCGCCTTGGATTAAATGCAATTAAAACAGAACTTGAAGATCTGTACTTACGCTTCACAGACAAGGATGTTTATAATTCCATTGCCCGAAACATTGATGCCACGAGAACTGCACGAGCCAAGTTTATCAAACAGTTTATGGTGCCTATCGGAGATGAGCTGGATAAACTTAAAATTGAATATGAAATAAAGGGAAGACCTAAATCCATTTACTCCATTTGGAATAAAATGCACAAGCAAAATATTCCTTTTGAAGAGGTATATGATTTGTTTGCCATCCGCATTATTCTCGATACATCATTAGATCACGAGAAAGCACTTTGCTGGCAAGTGTACTCTATAGTAACAGACTACTACACCCCAAATCCTGATCGCCTTCGCGATTGGATCAGTACCCCCAAGTCGAATGGATATGAATCACTTCATACAACCGTTATGGCTAAGAACGGTCAATGGGTTGAAGTGCAGATTCGCAGCAAGCGTATGGATGAAATTGCTGAGAAGGGTTATGCTGCGCACTGGAAATATAAAGATAGCAATACAACAGCAGAATCAAATCTTGAAAAGTGGTTGGCGCGTGTCCGAGATTTGTTGGAACAAAACAATCACTCTGCACTTGACTTTGTGGATGATTTCCGGGGCAATCTTTTTAGTGAAGAGGTTTTTGCCTTTACACCGAAAGGAGAATTAAAAACACTTCCTAACGGTGCAACCGCTTTGGATTTTGCTTTTGAAATTCATACCCAAGTTGGGTCGAAATGTATTGGCGCTAAAGTCAACAATAAGTTGGTGCCTATTAATTACGTGCTTAAAAATGGTGACCAGATTGAAATACTTACATCAGCAAAGCAAAAGCCTCATGAAGATTGGCTTCGGTTTGTAATCAGTTCTAAAGCAAAAGCCAGAATCAAGGATCAGTTAAAAGAGGATAAAAGAAAATCGTCTGATGATGGAAAGGAAATATTGCTTCGAAAACTCCGACAGTTAAAGGAAGATCCAAGTCAACAGTTTATGGAGCAAATGCGTGAATACTTTAAAGTTCCCGCTAATTTTGAACTTTATTATCGTGTAGGTAAAGGTTTTATAACCTCAGCGGATATAAAGAAGTTTGTTGAAAACAAACCAGCATCGGCACTACGAACAAGGCCCAATATGGCTGTGGCCGATGCAAAAACCATTGAACAGGAAATCACCAAGGTAAAAGGTCGCTATGATGACATCTTACTGATTGGTGAAGACATGGATGTAGTAGATTACAAGTTAGCGAAGTGTTGTACCCCCATTCCCGGTGATGATGTATTTGGGTTTGTAACTGTAAGTGAGGGTATTAAGATCCACAGAACAAATTGTACAAACGCCCCTGAATTATTATCCCATCATGGAAACAGGGTAGTCAAGGCAAAATGGACTTCTCAGCACGAAGTTGCGTTCCTTACGGGATTAAAAATCCGTGGAACTGACCGTGTAGGACTTATAAATGACGTCACCAAAATTATTTCAGATGAATTGAAGGTAAATATGAGCTCCATGTCAATTCACACCGATTCGGGGATTTTTGAAGGAGAAATCATGGTCTATGTAAACGATACGAGGCATTTAGAGCAATTAATAGAAAAGCTGAGAATTGTAGAGGGTGTGGTGAAAGTAAGCCGCTTCGACTCAAAAGAATAGAAATCAGTCACCAGCTTCCAGTCACAGGCTCTCCCCGTAACTGGGAACCGGCAACCTTGAAAGCACCTTGTCTGTGCCTTCTTTTTATCGTCTTGTAAATCGTCCAGACTGATTATCTTTGCCACCGCAAAAAATTATGGTGCTCAATCCGAAGATTTACGAAGAAGTAAAGAAGATATTCACAGCTTACCTGGAGAATAAGGAGCTTCGTAAAACCCCTGAACGCTATGCCATTCTGGAAGAAATTTATTCTCGCGATGGTCATTTTGATGTAGAATCGCTCTATATCAGCATGAAAAACAAGAATTATCGCGTTAGCCGGGCAACGGTTTATAATACCCTGGATTTGTTGGTGGAGTGTGATTTGGTGAGCAAGCATCAATTCGGTAAAAACCTGGCGCAATACGAAAAATCATTTGGATACAAACAACACGATCATCTTATTTGCACCGAATGCCATAAAGTAGTAGAGTTCTGCGATCCACGTATTCAAAACATTCAGAATACGGTCGAAGAAATTCTTCACTTCAATGTAGTTCATCATTCGCTGATCTTGTATGCGTCCTGCACGAAGCAGAATTGCGAAAACAAAAAATCCTCTAACTAATTTTGATATGGTTTTTAATCACGAAATAAAAGGGAATACGCTTGTCCTGAAATTGTCAGGCGATTTGATTGGCGAAGATACCGGCTCTTCAGTTTTGGAAACAGCCAACAATGCCATTCAGGAAAAAGTGTTGAAATGCATTATCGATATATCAGCCCTGCGCTATATTAATAGTAGTGGTATTGGTGTGTTGATTACCATTCTCACCAAGTTTAGAAACAAAGGTGGCGATGTGTACTTAATGAAACCATCAGAAAGTGTTCAGAAACTTTTAGTCATTACAAAACTGAATGCTATTTTTCAGATCGTTCAGTCAGAAGGAGAAGTTCTTTAATAGTTAAATAAAAATCAGAATGTCGAAGGTAGATGTATTGCTAGGTCTTCAGTGGGGTGATGAGGGCAAAGGTAAAATTGTGGATGTGCTTGCACCGAAGTATGATGTCGTAGCCCGATTTCAAGGCGGACCAAATGCAGGACATACATTAGAGTTTGATGGCATCAAGCATGTGCTTCATCAAATACCTTCTGGAATTTTCAGGGCAACTACCAAAAACATTATCGGAAACGGTGTGGTGCTGGATCCGATTGTCTTCAAAGCAGAGATTGAAAAACTTCAGAAGTATAATCTGAATGTAAAGGCCAATCTTTTTATTTCGAAGAAGGCAACACTTATTCTTCCTACGCACAGACTCCTCGATCAGGCATACGAAAAAGCAAAAGGAGATAATAAGATCGGTTCTACATTAAAAGGAATTGGTCCTACCTATCAGGATAAGATTGGCAGACAAGGACTGCGTGTTGGTGATATCCTTTCAGCAAGCTTCGGATCAAGATTTAAGAAGTTAATCGAAATACATTTCAACATTCTAAAGGATCATGATATCCAATTCGATTGGAATGTATTGGAAGGTCAGTTCTTAGAAGCTGTTGATTTCTTGAAAACATTCACACTTGTCGATAGTGAGTATGTATTAAATAAGGAATTAACGGATGGTAAAAGAATTTTAGCAGAAGGTGCGCAAGGTGCTTTGCTTGATATCGATTTTGGTAGCTATCCTTTCGTAACAAGTTCAAATACAGTAACAGCAGGAGCGTGCACAGGCCTTGGTGTTGCTCCTCGTCATATTGGGGAAGTATATGGAATCTTTAAAGCATACAGCACACGTGTGGGTAGTGGACCATTCCCAACTGAGTTAATAGATGAGGATGGCGAACGCATGCGCAAAGAAGGAAACGAATTTGGTTCAACCACCGGTAGACCAAGACGTTGTGGATGGATTGATCTTCCTTCGTTGAAGTATTCCATCATGATCAATGGTGTTACTCAACTGTTGATGATGAAGGCGGACGTGCTTAGTATTTTTGAAAAAATAAAAGTGTGCACGAAGTATCAGCTGTCAGACGGTACGATTACCGACATGATTCCATACGAAGTAGTGAATGAAAAAATAATTCCGATCTACGAAGAATTAAAAGGTTGGAGTGTGAACATTCAGGGAATCTCAAAAGAAAGTTTGCCTTCTGAGTTAAACGACTACATAAAGTTTTTAGAAAAGGAACTTCAAGTGCCAATTACAATGGTATCAACAGGTCCGGATCGTACGCAAACGATCTATAGGTAATAAGATTTGTAAAATATTTTTGGTCAGCACTTGCACTGATATACCTGAAAGTATACATTTGCATCCCCTTTCAGAAGGAAAGTGTTTGAGAGATCAAAAGAGGGTTCTAAGGGTTGCGAAAGCGGTAGAATCTACGATTAACTGATACAGTTAAAACGTTCTTTGAATGAATGGATTGATAGCGGACCCAGTCCTTTTCTGTAGAG